>NZ_JBTOQC010000016.1:0-114178 GCF_055284095.1 Pseudomonas sp. HP_08
TGGACCATACCGCTGACCTCGGCCTGGTACTCCTTGCCGGCCATCAACTGCAGGATTTCCAGGGTGTCTTTGGGGTCCATGATCTTGCCGGTGATGCGGGTACCCATGTTGGCAATCAAGGTCCAGACCTTGTCGCCGGCGGCGGATTTAAGCCGCTGGGCCTCCTGGCCGGCGAGGAACAGACAAATGCCCAAAGAACGGACTTGAGTAGCCAGCTCACCGAGCTTTTCGGTGTAGATCGCCCCGACCTCATCAAGAAACCACATGAATGGAAACCGATCTTTGTACTTGCGGATGACCATGATGTCTTCAGGTCTGCCTTCAAGCTTTTCGCCCAGATCCTGGCTCAGGATCATGGCTGTCTGTGAAACGTAAAGCCGTCCCAGGGTCGTGGCTTCGCTGGATGACAGCTCCAAGGCCGGAATTAACACCATCAGGATACGATCGTTATGCACGACATCCTTTAGGTCGATATCGCCGGCGTCACGGGCAAACACATGCCCGTAAGTGTCGTTGAACAAGGCCAGCATGCGGGTGAACTGGCCGGTCAGGTAGGCATGCTGATTCCATGCTTCTGCGCCCCATTGATCAGGTGTATCCACCTTGTCCAGATCGAAGCCGGCCAGGTTGCTGAGGTAGTTCTCCAGTGGCAGGCGTACTTCTTCATGCCACTCCTCTTCCACAGTCTGGATATAGAGCTTGGCCATCGCGCGCAGCGGTAGGTGCGACTGGATGGTGCGCTGGGACATGACCTTGCCTTCGCGCCGGGTTTTGTACACCAGGGTGGGTATCAGGGCCAGGATCATGCCCCGGGCTTTTTCCTGCCAACCACCGTCGTTGCCGACAGCCGGTAACATAGAGTCCATCAGGTTGATGATGTAGGTTTCTTCGGCAATGCCGAAGGCATTGATGGTGTTGGTCTGCGGACGGGTCTTGTTGTCCTCGAGCAGTTCCTGAGCGCGGGAACGGCCACCGGTAATGAAGTTCATGTGCCGGATGTCGTCCTCACGCCCATAGAAGCGCGCCAGGGAAGCAATGGCCGAGGCCACATCGTTCTGCGCTTTCGCGTCGGAATAAATCAGGCCCTTGCCGAAACTCAGCTGGCCCAGCACGTAACCCAGCAGGGCCTCGGTCTTACCCGCACCGGTGGTGCCGAACATGATGATATGCCGGGTCATGTCATCCATCGACATCCACAATTCGCGACCTGCATCCTTGCCGCGCAGGTAGCCCATGTACAAGATGCCGGCGGCCTTATCCATGGCAATGCGCATGACGGCAATGGGCAAAAATCCCCAGAGTTTGCCGGGCACCTGGCGTTGCGTGGATGGATCGAGCACGCCCATGTCCATGGGCATACGCATGGGCATCTGCCAGGTGTTCCACAACAACGATGGTGCCCAGATCGCTACAAGGGGCAGGCTGAGCCAGAGTGATATTGGGTAAATCCACCCGCCCAACATTGCAAACGCGAGGCCCAAAGCCAGGCTGCCTGGCCCCATAAACCAGTCGGTCAACAATGAATGGTTTACGCGCCGATTCACCCGCGCGCGGTCGACCGCATGACTATTGGCGCGCATCGATCACCTCCGCGCTCTGCATGAAGGTGTGCAGCAGTGCTGGATCCTGCAGCACGGACTGGGGCACGTAGCTGCCATCGTCGGCAATGACCCAGGGCGTACCGGGAATGCGGTAGGTCTGGTAAGCCACTTCGTTGACGCCCAGGGCCTGGCGGGCCACTTCGCAGTCGTCGGGTTTTTCATCTTGCTTCGCAGCGTCCTTGGCGACAGGCTTTGCCTTGCCCAGGTTCATGACGTCGCCGGTCTTGTCGAACAGTGCATCCCAGGCAGCTTTACGTCGCTCAGGAGGCAGGCACAGCACAGGCGCAACCGAAGCAATGGACTTTTCCTTACCGATCACGGCCACCGGGAACACCACGACGTTGTACTCGCCGGCAGCGGCATTCAATGCCGGTTCCAGGCGTTGGCAGTTCGGGCACTCGGGATCGGCGAACACGTACAAGGTGCGAGCGTGGCCACTGGAATACTGCACGGTGAACAATTGCCGATCGGCAGCCTGACGAAGTTTGTCAGGCAGGCCTGCGCGGATCGATGCCGGCAATGGCCAGCCATCCAGTGCGGCTTGAGGTTGAGCCTCAGCAGCCACTGGAACAGGTGGGACAGTTGGAGCGATAGGGTCCGCTAGTGGCTGCGCCTCGATCGGAGCAACCGGTAATTGGGTCTGCCGTTTTGATGCAGGTGAAAAACTCAGTGCCGGTGCAGCAATTGGCTGCTGTGTGGAGTGGCCCGGAGCGCTGAAAAAGACGCCCAAGAAGGCCAGGCTCATACCGGCTAAGACCATGAGAGCGTGTGTTGCCAGAGTTGTCTGGCGTCTAACAGACTTGAGTCGCTGGTCTTCAGCCAGAGCCGCCGAAATATGGGTCAGCAGTTGTCCAGGGTCCGTGCCATCTGGCGCACGGATGATCATTTCAGAGCCATAGCCGCGGCTGTAGTTGACGCAATGCCCCTGCAGTAGCAGCGAATAGGGCTTCTGGGTGCGGGCCACGCAAAGCGTACGGCAGATGCCGTCAGCAACGTGGGTAACGGTCAGCACATTGTCTTGAACAAGCGCAGTAAAAGGCGATGGGGAGGTCATGAGAGTCCTTATGCGCGACACGCGCGCACGGCTTCGCCGCAACCGGGTTAGCAGTCGCGCCTTAAATGGAGAAAGGATTTACTGTTCGGCAGGCAGCGGCTCAGCGCTGTAAATAGCGTCCATCACCCGCATACGAGGACGTGCTACGTCAGCAGTTTCGGCAGGGGTTGCTTCATGTGCGTGAACCAGGCCGATGCTTTCCAGCTCGGCTTGCAACCCGTCGACGGCTTTGTTGACCATCAGCACATCACACGGCAAACCCAGCTTGCGGGCATGGCTCTCGGCGCGTGCGTGAGCCAGAACGCCGGCACCTTCAACGAAGACTTTCTGGGTATCTGCCGAATGCAGCGCGTACCACAAGGTACGATCAACCCCCTTGAGCCAGCGAAAACGTGCTGAAGGCAGGCGCAGATCCTGGCCGTAGAGCCCGGCAAGCGCGGTACGTTTGGTTTGATGCGTGGTGAGCAGTTCCTTGAAACCCGGAGCCGCCGTTACACGGGCGAATCCCTTGTCGGCCAGCGAGTACAGCGGCAGAAAACCCGGATTGCTACGTAGCAAGCCTTTGACGGCACAGGAGCGGTTCAAATCATCGAGCAGCTTGGTCGCAGCCTTGCGATCGTTGAGAAATACCTGCAGGCCGAAGACTGTCAGCAAGGCTTTTTCATGCGATGACCAGCTATCTTTATAGCTATGCGCTGAGCCGATCTGGGCTTCGAAGGCCGCTTGTGCCGCCTGGCGATTGAGGACCTTGCGTGTGATCAGGCCGTGCTGTTCGGCAAATTCCTCCGGTTTTACAGCCCAGGCATTGAGGGCCGATGTGTCGTCCTTCAGACCATTGGCGCCGTAGGCCGCAACGATATGAATCACCGAAGGCGCAAAGCTACTCACCAGCTTGGGCAAGGTTTTGGCATTGACCAGGCGCTTGCTGCGAAACGGTAGCATCGGGTGCTGGGCGAGGCTGAACAGGCTCATCAGCACGATCGGGCCGAGAAACAGAAACAGGATGCCTGAGGTTTGATTCATGACGCTTAGCCAGATGTCGAAGGTCGCGGTTTCAGCGGTCTGAGACAGTTTGACCAGCAGATTGGCCTTGCTCGCAACCCAGGGGTGCAGGGGGCCAAAGTCGATCATGATCCAGAGCCAGTACAGGATCCAGCTGGTCCAGAACACGAAGATATCGAAGAACAGCACACACAGGATCAGAATGCCGGCCAGGGCCAGCAGCAATTGCGCCTGATCGCCGTCCATGGAGCCGGCAGGTTGTCGATTTTGCATAGGAGTTTTCCACACAAAAGCACACCGGCTTAGAGGGCCGGTGTGCGGGGGATTGAATCAGCGGAGGTCAGCGCTGGCCGGGGGTGGCCAGTGAGGGCTCAATCCGGGACGGATCAAGCCAGCTTGGAGATATGAACCTTGTTATCGCGCTCGAGCTGCTCGACACGATTTTTAACGTAATCCGAGAAACGCTGTGAATGCTCGTAGCGCTTGTACTCCATAGCCCCCAGCGTGTCGTACCAACGTTGAGCCCAAGGCGTACCGAACTCAATGCGAGGCAGTTCAGGAAATTTCGTGTACAGCCGCAGAATATTTCCTTCCAGCTCGCGCTGTGTCCAATCCCCCAGGTTCATGCCAATGACGTCCATCTGACCCGGACGAATTCGATGAATGTAGAGGACTGTGCCGTTTTTGATATCGATGCCTAGGTATTTGCAATCACCTTCGTGGTACATCTCGTGAGTGCTCTCAGGCGAGAAATATTCAGGCGACCGTAAGCTGTTCACCACCCGTTTAAGGAATCTCGATTTCTTGAATACTCTAAAGAAAAATATTCCAACGGGGATTATGACGCATAACCAGATTATAACTGTACCCTCGAATACACCATCATCTTGACGATATTCTGCCGGAGGCATTGAAAGCACCATTAACGTGCCCACTATAAGCAAGAAAGGTAGCGCTAACAGAATATAAGCCAATTGCAACAAGAAGAAAAACTGCTCTTTGCCGGTTCTAATCCTTCGGAAACTCATGACAACCCCCTGTTGGCGACCAATACCATTTGACCCCGCTATCAGGGATCGCTCAGATTCTATATTAATACACACCTCCAGAAGTCATCAATGCCGCTTATCGTTTATTTGATAACTATTTAACTCCATCACCTTCGGAACCTGCCTTGGAAGTTGAGTTTAATTTTACACCTGGAGCCCGGCCTGCCCCAGTTCCAGCAGCGCCGAACATATTTTGTACATTATCAACCATTCCGCCCATAAGGTTAGCTCCATCACGACCGCCCAGGAACGATATGACGTAATCGGCCAGTGTGGCTTGCAGACCGAAAATACGAGTCACACAGAAGGTTGCGATTCGAGCGTAGATCATCAGCCAACCAATCATCTTGAACAGGCCAACGATCGAGTCAGCGTTGGCACTCGCCAAGGCTGAAGCGAAAAGAATATTCAGCAGCGTACCGCCTGCGATTACGGACACTGAAGCAAAGAAGAACCCCAGCACCATGAGCGATGGCCTGAGCATCATGTCGATCATGAAAATATACCCGTAGGCACTACGACTGCCTTTATCCTCTTCAGCCCCCAAGTGAGTAGCCCCCCACATTGATCCCGCCGCAGTACTCACAAGCACACTCACAATCCAGTTAAAAACTCCAATCATGGAGGTCAGAAATGGAACTGCTGGCAGATAAACAGCTAGTGTGAATCCAATGGCCATAAGAGCAAACATGACAAAGTAGAAAAGCGGGGCAATAGCACTCATCACGTCCTTGACCACTGCCCCTGTATCCATAAAGAATATTTTTGAAGCCCATCCTACGGGTGAATTACTAGCTGCCGAGGCGACACCCCATGTACCAGCATAAGCCGTCATCGCAAGTTCTGTTGCTACTAAGGTATAGTCTCCTACCTCCTGCATCTTAATCAATGGGTTTACTTGATTATTGAAGCTTGAAGTAGAACCTAGATTCCAGGTGGCAATACGATTAGTTAATGCCTCCATTGGCGCTCTAAAAAACTTTAGTACGGATGCCTTGAGGTCTGAAACTGATGCGGCCTCAGCGTCATCCTTCGCAGTCTGCGTCCCTAATGGTGGAGTATAAGTACTGTTCTGGAGCTGTGAGCGATAGGCTGCAAATACCTGATTATAAAGGTCACCTGTTCCGGTCTCACCGAGTTGGGTTTTGCCCGAAACCACTGGGGTTGCCTTGGCTACCGCATCCGTCTTGCTATTAGCCGTCGCAAACGTGTGGTACCAGCTGCCTAGAGCGACCCAGCCATAGCTCTTGATCTGGGTCGAAAGGTCACTTTGCAACGTGCTTTTGTAGTTGAGCTGATTGATCGCCTGATTGACCGTCTGCTCATAGGCTGCAGCGGCATTCTGAATCTGTGTTTCAACATCCTGGAAAGTACCAGTGTCCTTATCTCGCTTGGTCAGAAAGGTATCGACAAACTGGCTGGCTGCCCGGTCAAGTGTGGTTTGCATCGTGTCCAGGGACCGTCGTTGAGCGCTGACAACGCTGGCCGTGTTCACCTTGCTGTCAAAAATCGGTATCCACGTGCTGATGCGTGGTGTTTCCGGAATCTTGGCAGACCCACATATCGCGCTGCCGTTGCTGGTGACGTATTGGCCGTTACTGCCGCGCGTTTGCATCAAAGCTGTCCGGGCCACTCCATCGACGTACAGAGAGCGCAGCTCTGAATTGGTGGCGTATTTGCACAGGTTCATTTCAAAGATGCCCTGCGCGGCAGAGCGGGTCGAGGGCGCTGTGGGCTGGACCACCATGGTGTAGCCGCTGTTCATCATGTCGACTGCCTGGTTGGTCAGCAGGTTGGCACTGCCGATTCCCATGATCGAGGTGGCCCACAGCATTATCAGCTGGGACATGGACCAGCCCGAAGCTGTCGGCACAATCATCATGAAGCCAAAAAAGGTCATGATCGGGTGCATGAATGTACGCCCAGGGCCAAAGACCTGTCCCTCGTGGCCTGCTTTAACAAAGCTCTTGACGGTGATGGTCAGGAACCAGGCTACTGCCACGGTGGCCAGGATGCCGTTAAGGATGGCAAACAGCGAACCGATCAAGGTCCTCTGTGACGGCTTGAACGGATTGAGCACCACGTCGCCGAAGATCATCACCAGCGCCTGGCGAGAAAGGTCGGTGTTCTTTTGGGCAGCGGCACTGATGGTTTGATAGTTGACGGTGTTAGCCAGCGTTGGCAGAGAAAAAATCATCAGCAACAGGCCAACCCACCAAAAGCGTTTGATGAATTTCATTGCGGTCATCCAGATGAGGGGTGTAGGCAGGTTTTGAAGAGAGGTAGAACCGAGCAAAAATTTTAGAATGGTGACTTTATCGTCACCACTTGTAACCATAATCTGTTCTCTGCTTTGTAGTGGGCGAACGTACCCCCTTCATCAACGCTGACGCGCTGATTGATGAGCTGCCACAACCTGTAGTTGGTCTTGAGAACCTTGATCAGACTGACGGAGCAAACCGTGATGAGAACAAACAGTGTGACGATCGCGCGGTGCATAGGCGTTTGCGGTAAGTCGAACCCTGCCACTGCCAGCAATCCAACTAACGTCAACGAAAGCCCCCCAGTCAGCATCATGACCGACCAACTTAGATACCGGCTGCGCCGATAGCCCTGTACGAGCTGCACGACGGATTGGCCAGAACATTCAACCGCCTGCGCCCAGGTCAGTGACTCCTGTGTTTTCTTAGACTTGCGCAAACGCTCACGCAGATCACTCAGTCGGCCCAAGGTAGGTTTAACGCCGCCATAGAGCACCTTCAGGTCTGAGAGAGGATTGAAGAAGTCCAGACCGACTCGGCCTGCCCGTTGCAACGGTGTAGCCCGGCTTGGGACAACGACTTCTTGTGGTGTATCTGTTTTCGATTCAGTGGTCATTGCGCACTCACCCCCGCACTCATTTTCCCGGACAGCTCCTGCAGCTGCGGCACGTACTTGCTGTCAGCGGCCAGGGCCAGCGCCTGGCCCGCGATGACGTTGGCCTGGCGCTGCTCGTTCTTGATGCTCAGTTGCAGCCAGTTGCCCAGGCTCTGCACGCGCACCACCTCGCGCAGCAGGTTGTCGCCGCTCATCTGCTGCAGATCGGTCTCGTACGCGGTATTGGCATAGCGGCGTCCGACTTCGAAGGACTCGAACTCACGCTCACTCATCTGCCCGGTACGCTGCGCTTCGCGGCTGGCCGTCGCACTGAAGTACTGCGAGGCTGAAGGACTGCGCAGGGTTTCGGTCAGGGCCGCTTGCGTGGCCGGGTTAGCCTGGCTTGCCGCGATCATGTCCAGTTGCGGTTGGCTGGCCGCACTCTGGATGCCTTTGTACTGGGTCATCAGGCCTTGGTACTCACGGCCCGTGGCACTCTGAATCTCGCCCTTGCCGGGCACACGTCCGCCGTCATGCCGCGCCGTGTTCTTCATGTAGGCCATGGCGGCATCGACCTGGTCCTGGTTGAACGTCAGGTCAGGCGCCTTGCCGACGGCACCGGCACCGTCGATCAGCGAGCGCATTTCGATGTCGCCGCCGGGCAGGCTGGAGACCGAAGGACACAGATCGGTACCGCCATACTGTTTGGCTTCTTCGGCTGTGCAGTAGGCTGCGTGCATGGCCGCGCTGCGGTAGCCACCTTGACGCGGGGCAACGGGCTGCGAAGCCACTGTGGCCCTGACCACGGTATTGCTGACGCCTTGGCCGCCCGAGAGGCGCGAGGCACCGGCGCGACTGGTCTTGGCCACAGCGGTGGCCACCCCGGAGGCTGATTCGCTGCAAATGCTGTCCGGCACCGTGTAAGTGTCCCGTGCCCGCTCCAGACGCTCGGTCTGCCGTCCAAAAATATCGGCTTCGCGTTGTGCCCGCCCAATCTCATTGGCGGCGGTCACCTGCTTGTCGCTGGCTTGCACGATCGCCGTGCCGATCTGCATTTCGGTACTCAGGATCTCGGCCAGCGTGGCTTGCATCCGGGTCATTGCCGGCACCACCGAGACGGTAATGGGCAGGCTGGACATCACGGCGACCGGCATGACAGATGACAGGGCGCATGGGCTCGCTAACGCGATGGCCACGGCCACCGCGATTCGATGTTGATTCATGAGTTCTTCCTTAAATGTTGTAGCCGCGCTGAGCGATCAGCTCATTGGCCAGCGTGCGGGTGACGTTGGAGGCGTTGGTTTCCTGGGCCTGTCGCTGCCGCAGTTCGATCAGTTTCTCGGCAGTGCCTTGAGGGAACTTGCTGGCCAGCATGGCCCGCGCCGTTCTGCCTCCCACTTCGTCATACAAGATGCGTCGCAGCGCACTGTTCATCGCCGTTGAGTTCAGGGACCACAGTTCAAGCGGCCCCATCGCATTTTTGAGTACGCGAGCGAGTACGCCGTCGCCCTTGACTCGGAAGACCCCGAGAAAAGGCACACCACTGCCGTCCTGAGCAGGTCCTGAGCCCTTGCTCTGAAAGGTGCGGATCGTCACTTTCGGCACTTTGAAGTGTTCAATCAGCAGCTTTTCATCCTGCGGATCGACCTCCATCATGAACAGCGAGTTGGCCGAGCGCAGAATGGCTTCGGGAAAATCGCGTACGTACTGCGAGGACAACACGGTACGGACACCGAACTTGCGTTGTTCGCGATCCTGGGTTTCCAGCATTGGAAAAATGAACGGCACCTTGGCGGCGTTGTGCAGCTCGTCGTAGACCTTGGTTTTCACCTCCTGGTCCAGCTGCTCGAGGCGCTCATGATGCAGCGGGTGATACAGCGTCGATACGGCCTGAAACAGCTCGTCGCGGTATTGCGGCAACACAAAATCGCCTCCAGCCACATGGCCGGCAAACATGAACATGATCCCGGTCTTGAGGTGTCCGGCGTTACTGTCGTCGCCCATGACGTTGTTCAGGTCGATGGCAATCACGCGCGTGTTCGGGCTGATCACAAACCGGGTACGCCCGGCGAGCATGCGGTACTCGGAGCAGGCATCGGTCATGCAGCGGTGCAGATAGCCCAGTAGCGAATCGCTACTTCCATCACGCTGCACGTCGCCAAACGTCGACTGGATATTTGGGTGGTTCAGGAAACTGGTCATGTCGGCCAGCTCCGGCACCGCCTGGAACTGGGCTTGCTGGGCTTCACGCACATACCCTTCGGCAAACAGCAGGTCGCGCACTTCGTACCAGGTAGCATTGGTCCACCAGTGCGCCGGATAGCGCTCACGCAGGCCGCTGCTGGCCAATGCTCGATCTGCCTCCGCTACCAAGCCTTCCACGTAGGCGCGCGGGCTGGTCTCAGCGTTCGCAGTAAAAGCCATGGTGATGGCCCGGTCCAGGATCTGCCGGGTGTCCTTGGCGTTTGGCGGGTTCCCCGTGGTCGGGTCGATGCACATCGCGGTGAGGGTACTCATGATCCAGTTGCGCTCGGGCGCAATGGGGTACTGGGCGCCTAACTGGATATCGAACAGGTTGCGACAGTGCGAGCTATCGTTCTGCAGCACGATGCCGATCGCTTCATCTTTACGGTGTTCGGGTAACGAGTCGCGCAGCAAGGCAATCTGGCCCTGCATCGAAAAGCCTTTATCGACACCGGCAATGAATGGCAGCTTCTGCTGGGCACTGGTGATCTGCACATTGCCCAGCTTGTTAAGCAACACCGACTTGCCCAGACCTGGCGAGCCACAAATGATGTTGGTCAGCTTGTTCTGCTTGGTGGTGGCCAGGCCCACCGGGTACAGCTTGCCGTCCAGGGTCGGGAACAGCGCGTTGCCGTCCTCCTGCCAGGCCGAGGCCGGGCGGGTCAGCGGCAACAGGTTTAACGCGGCGGACAACGGTGGATACAACAGGTGCAGGCCGCTGCCCTTGCTGGAGGCCACCAGCGTGGCTGCCCAGGCCCGTACCGGATCACCAAAGGTCTGGGTCACCCCGCAAATTCCCCAGGCCTCGAAAGCCTGTTTGATCAGCGTCAGGTTACGCGTGACAGCCTCCGGCGTCGTACCCCAGGTGGAGGCCATGATCGTCATCACGCACACCGGCTCTTCTTTCTCCACCAGGGTCAGGGCCTCGATCGAGGACCAGACCGGACGCAGCGGCGGTACGAAGGCCATAAAATCGAGAATGTTCTTCTTGGTACTCAACGCACGCATGCCACCCGGCATCACATCCATGCGCACCCGCCAGGGCACGCTGCGCGGGATCAGCTCCTTGAGTCTGGCAAACGTGGCCGGGGCCTGGGGGCCCAGTTCGACAGAGAGCGAGCCATGCCACATACCGTTGATGCACAGCTTGTTGCCCTGGGTCTGCACATCCTGGTTGAGCAACTGAAAGTTGAGCCAGGGAGCCAGAAATGGTGTGTGATCCTCGCCCTTGCGCACGCCATGCGGGATGATCGGATCGTCCGGTAGCAGCGGCTGCCAGGTCGCAGGGGTTCCTAACCGGTCAACTTGCTCACGCAGGGCACGGCCTGCCGCATGGGCATCGAGGCGTTCAAGCATGACGCCCTGACCGTTATCGCCCATGGCGTCCTGCACCAGGGACAGAAAGCTGTCGTGACGTATTTTTAGACCGGCCATCTCAGCCAGCACCGGGTTTTGCCCAAAACGCGCATCCGGGCTCTTGGCAACCAGGTCGTTGAGACGCTTGTTCTCGTCGACCAGCTCGCTTGCGGACAGAGCATTGCGACCGGTGTAGCACACCAGGTAACAGCGCTCTCGCGATACCCAGGGCGCCAATTTGGCACGCGTCTCGTCCAGAATCTCCTTCATGTCGATGCCGGTGCGCTCAATCGAGCGATACTGCGGGGCGAGCAGGGCATCGACCTCTTCAATGCCGCGATCCGGATCCGACTCGAAGACCAGGCTGACCTTGTGGCCATGCCGGCGATACGTGGCCGTCAGCTGATTGGTCATCCGTTCAAGCCGGCCCTGCCAGCTATAGGGCTGGTCCTTGGCAGCCTGCTCGTCGGTGTCGCAGAAACTGCCCGCCACGGCGTAGACGGTGCAGTAGTCACCGGCGTCGGTGACCATGATGTACGGTGCCGTCAGGTGCGGATGACGGACCCGGTCATCTTCGGTCAGGCGGATTACGGTCTGCAGGTCGCAGTAGTCGGGTAGATCGCGGGACACGGCGAAACGCGACGCGGTGGTGATCAGGTTTTCAATCCAGCGTACAAGGCTCGACATGGATTTCACTCCAGGTATGGACCGGCTTTGTTATGGGCGGTCAGCGGGAAGATCGTCAGCGACTTGCTCAGTCATAGGCTCGACGTACAAATCACTGCGGGTGTAAGTGGCCCAGCTGTAAGAGGCCAGCGCGGACTCGACGGTTTTTCCTGCAGGCAGCAACAAGGCAAGGTCGGTAAACATGTCCGCCGGCAACATCAGCACGCAGCCCGCCAGGCGCTGCTGCAACTGGCTGCGCTTGACAGGCGGCAGGCGTTTCAAGGCCTGGGCAAACTCGCCGGCACGCGCGGTGCCCCAGTTCACTTCCACCTCGCGGGCATGCCGATCCATCCAGTTCCAGATGCGTTCGCCTTCTGCCTTTTGTTCTTCGGTACCGCCCAGGATGGCCAGCAAGGCACGGCGCTGCAGGTGGATGGCGTTTTCCAGAGCCAGGCCGGGCAGATAGGCCAACTGGCCATGCGCTGCGGTTGGACTGTCCAGATGGCCGGTGAGGTAGCACAGGGTGCAAACCGCATGGGGTTCATCCATCCCGGTACGCGCGCCCTGCCACAGCTTGGTGGTGTGCAGGCCGCAGCAGGCACATTCGTTTCCAGACACCGAAATGGGAACCGGCGAGTCGGTTTCCCCGCTGATATCCAGAGCCAGAGGTGTTAGCGGCGCCTGGTCAGGACGGGCCTTCATTTTCCGCACAGCCACCATGGCCATTTCGATATTTTCTACGTTTTGCAGCAGTGCACTGGCTGGTTGAGGTGCGCCCTGATAGTGAATGCCATCCGCTGATTCGGCATTGGGTGGCTCATCGGCGTAAAAGCCTTGGGTTTCTTCGTCTTCGTACGACGACAAGGCCTGAGCATCATCCTGGTAGGAATAAGCCGCGAAGCCTTCGAACTCATATTGCTCGTCATAAGCTCTGTCGTGTTCATGTTCGTTTTCGCGCTCAAGCACGATTGCATCTCTTTCCATCTTCAAACCCTCCCAGCCAGGGGGTGACCTGGGCCACCCCTGGCCGTCCTGGTTAACCGACGTTAATAGGGGTCAGGCCGATCTGCGCTTGCGAGCGTTTGATGATCTCCGGTACCGCAATCAGCATGACGCCGAACGCGATCGCACCGGCGATGTGGCTAACCTTGATCTGCGGGTTGTCTTTCTTGTTTTTGGCGGCGATGAGGCCGCCGATGACAAACACCACCCCGACGAACTGGGCGATGGTCAGGAACGATTTCAGCCCCGACTTACTGCCCACGGCAGCGGCGTTGGCCATGCCGGCGATGTCGACGCCGGCCAAGGCGGTGACCGGCGACACCGCCGCCATGACGGTGAGGCTCTTGAGGCAGCGAGCCGCCAGTTTTTCTTTGAGCAGGGTGACGCGCACGCAAGCGGACAGCAGCATGTTGTTTGGCATGGCCAGATTTCCTTGATTTACGATTTGAGTTGAGAGGTACAGCAAGTGAGGGGTGCAGCAGAAACAGAGGGCCGCACTGAGGCGCCGGGCTCAGAGGCCCAGGGTTTTCTTCAATGCATCGAGCAGGTACGGGTTACAGACACACACCACACCGAGGATGAACTTGATCGTGCCTTTTGAAACATCTTCACCGGCTGAGAGACCGGTGTGGCCGTCCTTGAGCGAGCGTCTCCAGCTGAGCAGGCCTTGCAAGGCAAACATCACCCCCAGCATGCGCACCAGGGTCAACATGGCGTTGGCCGCATCGGCCGCCACGCCAAAGGTACCCACGTCCACATAGCTGATGGCATTGAACGTCGCACCTTTCCAGCCCAGTTGCCGGGCACCGGCCTGAATCATCTGATCCAGGCCGGCCAGGCCACCGCACAGCAGCAGCCAGGCAATCACCTTGCCGCTGCCTTGGTCCTGGCCAGGGGCCTTTTTCATACTGGCGTGTTGCGACAGGTAGATCACCGCTCCCACCACGGCAAACAGCGCGCCCAGGGAAAACATCAGCTGGACGAACGCGCCCAACAATCCGTTGGCTAGGGAGACCAGAATCTGAATCGCGTCTTTTGAGCCATTCATCGATCACCTCATTCAGATATGCAGACACTCATTCGAGTGATCCGGCACTGGTACGCACCCGTCGGGCCTTGGCATCGATGCCGGTCACGGTGACCGGCCCCAGGGTGTCTCCCACCTGCACCGCCCAGGTCTTGTCCTGCCAGGTGACCCAGGCCATGCCGTTCTGGATGGCACTGACCCGCATACCGGCCAACGGTGAAGGGGTATCTGCAGCTTTGCCGGGGCGGGATTGGGCTATCCGGTTAGCCGGTCGCGCGGCAGGTCGAGCCGATTGCAGCGCGTTGTGCGCCTGAAGTTCGCTGATCTGCTGCTTGAGTGCGGCCTGCGATTCCGTCAGCGATTTCACCGTGGCAGCCAGCTTGGTAATGGCGTCCCGGTTGGCCTCGGCATAGGTGCGAACACCAGTGACCATCGTGACCACCTGATCCTGGATCTGCGTTGCATGGGGATCGGATCGAGGCATCGACATCACCGGCTGATCGGCCACCATGTCCTGCTCGGCAAAGGCCAGCCGATTCGTCGACGGCGAGCTTTCCGGCGCAAACAGATACCAGCCAACGCCGATCAGAACCACCGCGTACAAGGCCAGCCAGGGCGCTGATTGCCCCAGCAAAAGCGGCTTGGTCAGCCATTCGCTGGCCGGGCTGGATGATCGGCGAGAGGCCGGAGGGACGATCGGTTCAGACTCTGCCTGGGGGCTGAATTCACTCATTGATTGCGCTCCAGAAGCTGTTGTTGGGCCTGAATCTGTGAGCGGGCCGTGGCCCGCCATTGTTCAGCGGTTGTTGGGTTAGCAGGGGCATTCGTTGAGCTGATAGCGCTGGTCGAGGCTTGAAGGGGAATGGAGGCCTTGACGGTGCCATTACCCTCACCCGGTGCGATGGCATCGCCCGAATACACCCCGCGCATGAACTGGATAGCGACGACCTGGCCCTTGGTCACCGTGACCTGGGTCGCCGGCACACGCGCGGCGTCTTCGGTCAGGACCTTGGCTGCCTGGCTGGCCGCTCCACCGGCCATGGATCCCAGCACCGCCGTGCCGTCCGGAAGTCCGGGCCGTACGACCTCCGTGGTGAATCCATTGCTGATCACCTCGGTATTGGCCTGCGAGTACAGCTCACCGACGTTACCGATCCCGTTCAGCAGGGCAGGCAGCACGATGCGCGACATGTAGCGGTGGTTCACATCGCTCGCCACGTTGGCCAGCAGGGTGTCCTCCTGCAGGGCGTAGGCATCGACCCGGTAGTTGACGCCCTTGTAGGCCATCTCGGTGAAGTGGATAACGACCCCCTCGCCGGTCAACTTCGCGCCGTCTGCGGCCTTGAGCACCATGCCGGCGTGCTTACCGGTGTTGATCCGGGCCAGCACCGGCGTGCTGCTGTTGTCCGAATCAATGCCGATATCGATCTCGCCCGGTCCTCGCCAGTACGGCGCGATGACCTCCACAGGCACGACCGATTTGTCAGTAACGGACCCATCGATGCCTGATGCGTTGCCAGCGTTATTTGCTGCCGTTGTCGCGTTAAGCTGACCACCGTTTAGGCTTTCACTCCAGGCCTGGTAACTATCCCCCGACTCACCCAGCAAACGAGCTGTCTGCAAACCCGTAGCCTCCAGAGCGCGCTGGTCTTCCAGGCGCTTGAGAAAATTGCCCAGGGCCTCCAGCTTGCGCTCATCCAGTGGCGTGCCATTGCTGGCCTGAGTCTGTTTTCGCGCTTCCTGCTCAGGATCCGGCACAGGGGGTGGCTCCTGACGGGGCTGGATAACGATGGGCTCCTGAGCCATCGGCATACTGGCGATGAAGCTTGCGTTCTGCTCCTGGGCCTGTTGCACGCCATTGCGGTTGTACTGCTCCAAAAGCCCCCGATACGCCGGAGTTTCTTCGGTACCCGACTCAAGTGTCCCGGCCACCCGCTCCAGACTGATATTGGACTCGGCAGCCGGAGGTTGTACGTACCAACCCCAGAGCGCATAGCCACCAATGACTACACCGGCCACCAGGGCTACACCGATCCACAGCGTGAGTTTGGTAGCCCGGCCTGCATCTTCTTCAATCGCCATAGTTACTCCAGTGCCACAGTGAGGGCCGAAGTGCGTCCCATGACCGAGAAAGAGACATAAGGCGTGACCGGCAGCTTCCACAGGTGAGTGCCATCGGCGGACGACAGGGTGGCTTCGAACTCATCACGAATGTCGGCACGCGAACGGATATACAGGTCATCGCCCAGTTGCCAAACGGTGGTATCCGGCACGGCGCCCGAGGTCTTGAGCCGCCGCGCCTCTTTAGGCGGGATACCGTCCAAAAATGCCTGCAGCGTGCTGTCATGCAGGCCAATGCGCGACTGCGGTGCCGCCCCGGCAATAGCCTGCGGGCCACGTCGCGGCACCCGCAGATCCAGGCGACTGTCCACCGCCCAGGTCTTGGCGGTGCTGTCCGGCTCGCCGCTGGTGACGTTGAGCACGAGCGGCACCGACAGGCCTTCGAGGTACACCGTGACATTGCCACTTACGTAGGGCCGCGAAGCATGCACGACCATCACCGGGCTATTGGGCAACCAATAGGCCGTGAAGGAAGCGTTGCCCACGACCGGTGCAGCCCCCAGCTTCCAGGGGGCTCCGGTGCTGTCGATGAAGCTGATCGAACTGGGGTAGTTCACCGCCGTACGAACCAGCGGCAAGCTGGCACCGGGGGCCAGGTCCACGGTCAGGGCGGAGATTTTCGGTACCACCGCGACCTGCGGCGCGATCATGGCCTGATCGATCTCGGTCATTCTGCCGCGTAGCTGCCGCACTTCCTCGGGAGTCAGTGGGGAGACGCTGTCCTGGGCCGCGTTGTAAAGGTCAGAGGACGGCGGCGGCAGGGGATCGTTACCCGAAGGTGGCGGCAACGATTGGGCAGAGTTGCCTTGTGTCGTGCTCCCCTGACCTGCAGCTTGACCTGCAGAGCCTGAAGCACCTGATGCCGGCGGTGTTGTGGAGGCACCTGTCGGTGCTGCCGGCGCCGCTGTCGACAGCCAGCTCAGTGGGCCTTGCTCAGACGCCGGTGCGCTGTCAGGCGTGTCTGCCGCCCAGGCATAGCTACCCGTCACAAGCCATGCGGCCAGTGCGATTGAGGTTTTCATATGGGTGATCCTTTGATGTGCGATAGACCGCAGGCCTGCGGTTCAAGCCTTAGTTGGCATTGCTGCTGATCACTTGCGTGACTTCCAGACCCTTGCTCTTGACCTGAACGTCGGTGCGCTGAATACGCAGGGTGAAGATGAAGTTTTGTGCGGGGCTACCGGTCTGCTGGCCATCGAGCCTCAGCGTCACCGGATACTGGTATTCCCAGGTGAACACATCACCCAGTAGGCCCTTGCTGCGAATGACGCCGGGGCCGATCTCGCTCGACAGGTTCATGCGTCGGTCTGTTACAGAGGCCAATACGTTGGAGGTGGTCAGCGCCTTGTAATAGTCCTGATAGCCCACATCCGAGTAGCGCTCGCTCAGCCGCGTGGTCTGGTCTTTGTAATGCACAAAGTCCAGCGTGAAGCTCTCGCGGATGGTGTCGGCCCCGAACGCCGAAACATCGCGATCACTGAACGCTGGCTTGTCGGTGGCCTGAATAGGCACGACCCGCCCGTTTTCTGTCGCGAAGTATTTGATCGGGGGGAAAGCGACCTGCCAGCCCAAAAAGCCGATTAGCACCAAGGCCAGCACCAGTGCCGTCGCCACCCAGATCAGCGCTTTGAGGCAGCGATGAGCAAACTCGGCGCCCAGTTCACGCTGTCGTTGTGCGGTGATCGCGTGCACATAGGCACGATCGAGTTGCTCAATGGATTGATCAGCTGTGTTTATGTCTTCTTTTGGGATCTCCATCGTTCATCCCCTCAAGGAAACTGAGCCTGTTGCCAGGGATCCATGCTGCTGGGGATATGGCTGTTGATCTTGTCCACGGCGGCCTGACAGATCTTTTCCGACACCTGCGTCATGATGCTTTGCAGGCTCGGAAAGGACGGCAGGCTGATGCTGGTGGTCTGGATACGCGACAGGCAGCCTTGCAGCTGATCGGAGACAGTGCGCTCGCGCTCAGCCCAGGCTTCATCGGCGCGCTTGGCCTGGTCGTAGCCGGCCTGACTGCCCGCCTGGGCAGCCTGACCGGCACGGCAGGTGGCCGCGTTGGCAATGGCCGGCAGGCAGCAGGTCACCGTCAGCAACGCAATACACGTGCTTTTCTTCAACATAGGATTTTCCTCGTGTCAGACTCTACGCAGGGCGCATTTCGTTGGGTTTGGCCGACGGTGCCGCTGCCGGCGCCGGTGACTTTGGGAGTGCGTTGTCATCCTTGTAGCGCTCGTTGAAGCCCAGGCGGTTGTGCAAGGCCGGTGGCAATTGCGCGGGGAAGTCCAGTTTGGCAATACGTGTGGCTGCATCACCCTCGAGCTTGAAGGCCACATGGTCGCGCTGGACCGGTTGCCCGCCGGAGCGGTTAATGCCGTTGCCGGTACCAATAGGGATCAGACCGTGCTCAGTGACCGTGTTGAACACCATCGCCGGTGATCCCTGCTGCGCGGGCAGACTGACCAGCACATGCTGGTAACGATCTTCCTGACGCACGACACCCTGCAAATACGGGCCGTCCCCGCGAAACAGCGCCATGTCCAGATGCCCGTCCTGCGACCAACTGCTCATGACCAGCTTGCCGGCGTTTTCGGCGTCGACCTGCGGACGCGGCGCTGAGAGTTCGTCACCCGTCTTGGCACTGCCCTGGCCATTTGGCGTCATCCAGAACAGTCCGTCCCTGGGCAAGACAGGCGCCTCGATCGGCACCTGGAGCTGAGCCATCACCGAGTTCTGGATCATGGCAAAGCGCGAAGCATCGTAAGCGCCCAGCTTGACGCCTTCGTCCGTGCCTGTGCGAACGGTGGGGCCGTTAACCAATGCCAGCGACCATTGATTGCGATGAGCCGTTTTTTCTTCGAAGCGAACCGTGATCCCATTTTCTTTTACAGGAGCATTCACCACGACCGATTGTTGTCCCAGCCACTGCAGGGTGCACATCTTGCCTGGCTGAATGCGTGTTTCACGGATCAATCCGGCCAGCTCCCTCCCCCAGAACGTTTGCGTGCCGGCCTTGGTCCGCAGCTTGATATGGATGCTTTCAGCATTGTCGGCCTGGAAACGGAACGGTGCCGGACCGCAACTGATGACCTTGCCGGTGATGCCCTCTTTGGCCGCCTGGTACGACTGGTGGACGGCCGGGTCGAGCAACGGTGCAGGCCTGGCAGGTTGTGCCTGCGGTGCGGTCGGAGCAGGTGCATCTGGGTTTTTTCGCTCCGTCGAAGCTGCAGGTTGAGCGGCCACCGATTGCGTTGCCTGCGCCTGAGCAACGGGCGCCAGTGACTCGTTGGTCCGACTTGCTTTCTCGATCGGCACCGTGCTAGCTACCGGCTTGGGTTCGTATGGCGGCGGTGTGACGCCATGCACCGCCTCTGGCACTGCAGGTTTAACATCCAGACGTTCGCGGGCTTGGTCCAGCATCATCTGTTGCACCGGGTTTTTCATGGTGACGTTGATCTGGTGTCGCGCAATCAGATCGATGGCTTTGGCCTTGAACGCATCGCTGCCGGTCAGCTCGATCTGCCCCCGATAGAACTGGGCAGCCGTGAGCAACGCGGCCATGACCTTTTCGTCACTCTGGCCAGCACCGGGCACCATCTCCAGGCGTGATCCACGGTCATGAAACGCCGGTTCCGCATCGAGCTTGTACAGGACCGTGTCGCCTTGTGGCTCGCGGGTAATGCGGGCCAGCAGTGCATCCTTGTCGATATCGCCGGTTGGCTTTGCGACATCCGGCGTGTCCTTGCCGATGGGTGCGCCGACATGGATCGTGTCAGCGACAGCCTGTGCCGGCACTTCGTTTTCCTGGGCTGAACGGCGCGGCAATTCCGGCAGTTCAGGCACTTCTGCCGAAAAATCCCTGGCTACAGGTGTCGTGGGCTTAGGCACAGACGGCGCAACCATGACTTCAGCCGGCTCGACAGTGGCTTCAGGAACGTCACGCAACGGTACGGTAACTGTCGGCCCGGTAGCTGTAGCTTCCGGTGTTTTCTCAGGCACAACCTGCACATCAGGCAGCGCGGGTGTCACAACGGTGTCAGGAAATGGCGGTGGTACATCTGCCCCTAATGGCAGCGGTGCACCTGGCGAACCGGGCAGTGGTGGTTGAGGACTTGTCGCCGCATCAGGATACGGCGGTGGTACGTCCGACCCCAGAGACGGCTGCGCACCAGGTGAGCCTGGCAGCGGCGGTTGCAGACTGACCTGCGCATTAGGCATCGGCGGTGGCACATCCGGGCCCAGAGACGGCTGCGCACCAGGTGAGCCTGGCAGCGGTGATTGCAGACTGACCTGCGCAGTGGGCATCGGCGGTGGCACATCTGGCCCCAGAGACGGCTGCGCACCGGGTGAGCCTGGTAGCGGTGCCTGACTGGTTGTCTGCTGCGGAGCCACAATACCCAACGCTTCAGCCAGTTTCGCATCGCCGTTGCGCATGTCGTCTGTGTGCAGGCCACGACTCAGCAGGTTTTGCTGGATGGCCTGGATCTGTGCCGGCTCTGCCCCGGCGATGGCTTGCAGCACATCCGCTTGCGAAACCTGGCCAAGCTTGGGCGACTGGTAGAACGGCTCCTGTTTATCAAAGATCGATGCCGCCATGCCACGGCTGGAGACACCATTGTCATCGCGCAGCACGTAGGGCTCGCTCGCCAGTTCAGCCAGGATCTCGTGCTTGCGCATGACCTGGTGCAGCTCGCTGTTAATCAGCTGCCCAGCGAATGCAGCAATGGCTGGATTTTTACTCTGGGTGATATCGGACAGGCCTTCGGTGCGTGACACACGGAAATAGGTGTTCAGCTTGTCGCCATCGGTGGAGTCGTGCCGGCCCACAACAATCGCGGCCTTTTCGGCTTCCGAGACAGGCAGTGCGTTCTTGAACGTTTCCAGCGCTGCAAATGAGGCCCAGCCATCGAAACCGATCTTGCTCCCATGGCGCACGCCCATGGCTTTGTTGATGGTCGGTGCATTTAGGCTGTTCAGCGCGAGTGTTTTGGACACTTCGGCGCCGGCGGCCGCGCCGTTTTCAGCGCCTCGAAGATAAGTGAGGGTTTCCAGGGCACCCAGCCCTGGATTGTTCATTTCCGTGCCGGTCAGCAGTTGCTCAGCCTGGGAGCGGTTCTGCTCGGTGATAGCCGTTGCCACCAGCCAGCCACCGTCGACGGGCCGGGCAAACTCGTTTTCATTGAGCTTGCCTGCCAGGTCGAGCTGGACCACGACGGCATCGGGCAGAGTCACGGGCTTATCCGGCGCAAAAAATGCGGTGTCGGACGTCAGCAGCGATTCAGGCGCGCCATTTGCCTCGACGGCACTGTTAAGGCGTCCATAGATTGTGAATTCACGGCCTTCGAATTTACCGTAGGCATGGTCGCTCACCGGGTCCTGCAAGGTGAAATGCACCGATGCACGGGTCGTAACGTCTTGCGGCTTGCGGCCTTCAACCTGTGAGTAATCAGGCTTCTGATCAAAGCCGCCGGCATTGTGAAAGGCGCTGTTGATATCGACACTGCCGTCAGCATTGACGGTGGGCATCCGCGGTGTTGCGTGTACAAGAACCAGTTCGGAATAGTTGACGCCGGCGAGGTGGATCTCTGCCGGTGCACTCTGCGGTACCGCGTTGGCAGAATCGGCAATTGCCACAGGTGACGCAGCGGGAGTCGGCTCAGACGGTTTATCCCAGTCACGACGTGCATCTGTATCGATCTGCTGTAGCTTCGCTACAAACGCCTGTGATTGCTGTTGTGAGTCAAAGTCGGCAACCCAGGCAAAGCGTGCGTCGTGATCTTGAGCATAAACAGAAAAAATCTCAGGCTTTCGGTCGCCTGCAGGCTCCAACACCCCTTCCTGGACAACGTAGTGTCTTGTTTCTGTTTGTCCCGTCCACAGAACAGGCACCTCGAACTGAGGTTTGGCACCTTCAGTGCCGTCCACCAAGGGTCCCAGCCCTTCGGAAAGCAACCGCCTCAACTCCTGCTGTGCCTGGGGCAAGAGCTCAGGCTCAAAACCTGCAGCTCGGGCGGTCCTCAGTACGTGTGCAGCGGCAGACTCAGGAGTGATTGGCGACTGAACGTTATAGGGCTCTACCTCTGGAGCCGGCCCTGCCGGTACATCACCCTTGTACGGCTCAACCTCTGGAGCCGGTTCTGCCGGTACATCGCCCTTGTACGGTTCAACCTCTGGAGCCGGTCCTTTCGGAGCGTCGTCCTTGAACGGCTCAAACTGCGCCGTGGTCACCGGCACTACCTGGCCTGCCTGGTCGGTCACCCGGTTCTGATCGGCGCTGAGGGCTGCGTCTGGGGTTTCGCGCGTAGTGTTGTCTTGCATGGAAGGCACCTCGTCATGCCGATAAATCAGCGACGCGGTCTGTTCGCGCACGGCGTCCAGGCCTCGGGACTGATGAAGGTCGTTGAAGTCGGTAAAGCCGCGAGCGATCTCGTCGGCGTTGAAAGCGGGGTAAAGGACGTGCCCGCCAACTTGCTTGGCGGCCTGGGTGGCCATGACCAACCCTTTGTTTTCTTGCTTGGCGTGGTCGAAATCGGCCATGAACAGGTGCCGACTGCCGGGGTAGTGCTCGTTCAGCACCTTGGCCACAGCAACCATGTTTCCGGCATCGATGGTCATCACCACCGGCAGGTCGGTGGCCAGGTTCAGGCTGCGCGCGGTGGCATAGCCTTCGGCGTACAAGATCGGTTGCGCGGGGTTGAGCGGCCCTCCCACCACGAGGAAGTGCTCGTGTTTGGGGGCATCCTTGAACAGGTACTTGTCGCCGGTTTCGGGGATGTACTGCAGGGTTTTGAACAATCCCTGGGCATTAAAAAACGGCACCACCAGGGCGCCGTTTCGTGTTTGACGAAGGTCGTGCGTAGGGGGGATTCCCTTACGCACCAGGTAGGGATGCGCGGGGTCGGCTCCGGGTAATTTGTCGTACAGCCGTTTGGCCGCTTGCGTGTTCTGCTCATGCAAAGCGGCACGCTCACGAGCCGAGTCTTCCTGGGATTGCCTGGCTCCGGCACGGATGTGCAATGAGTTCAGCGGATCGGAATCACCGCCTGTGGCCACCCACTTGATGACGTCCCTGGCCGAATTGGCCCGGTGGTAATTGATCATCCAGCCCGCAGCGCGACCATCCAGAAAGCCACAGTACGCACCGCTTTTATTGCCAGGCTTGCCATCGACCGTCGACACCCGCTGCTTGGTGCCGTCCATGATCGGCATGCCCTTGATAACAAGGCCTGCCTCGGTCAGGGCATCAAGGAACTGGCCGTGCGGATCGCCTCCGCCTGCCCGGCGGCTGCGGTCAGGAAACCACTCAGTGACGCGATTGAGGTCGCAGCCAGGCTGCGCAAACCACAGCCTGGCCTCCTGATCGTAAGCAACAGCAGGGCGACCATCAGGTAGTGATCCAGCGCTCTGGCGCACTTTTTCGCGATCTTCGTGCGGCACAGCCAGCCAGACCGGGAATTGTGAGGTTTTCGGGGGGTTATCCTGCTTGAACTGTGCAGAATCAGAAGCGGGGAAGGTGTGTTGCCAACGTGTACGGTCGTGCAGCCCCTCGGCCACCATGGCCGTGACGTTGGCCAGATCCTGGGCCGTCATTGGCCGTGTGCGTGAAAGGCAAGCTTCATCAAAGGAGCGAATCCCGTGGCTGATGATTGCCCTGTTCTTCGGCTCAATGGCTTCACAGGCAAACGCAAAGACTTCTTCAGCTTTACGCAGATCGGTGAGTGCAGGATAAAGCCGATCCACATCTGCCCATAAAGGCGCTAGCGTAGGTTCGGCGTGGGAGGTGATGAGTGCTTCTAGGACCGCGAGTTTTTCTCGTGGGTTGAACGTATTAATTCCAAAGTGCCCGAGGACTTCGTGTCTAAGAGTTCTTCTAAACTCTTCGTCCGTTTCGCAATTGGCAATGGCAAAATCGGCCCGCCCGGATTGCGCACGATACGAACCGTAAATTCTTCCTTCTCGTTCAACTGTGGCTTGTCTTCCATAAATCTCTTCCTGGGTTTCGTAAAGGTTGAAATTGATCGTAGAAGCTTGCGGATAGGTCCGGCAAAACTCGACGATCAGTTCTTCGGCTCTATCAAATGACAATGCCATGTTTTAGTCCTTCTCGGTGAAGCGTCGGTACCACCACGGACGACCGGACAGCTTGTTGCCCCGCACCAGGTACACCAGGCGGGCCATCAGGACCTTGAGCGTCCAGCCAAAATGCGAAAGCACGCGAAACGCGATGATCACGGCGGTCACCACGTACACGGTGTTGAAGGCGGGAAATCGAAACCAGAGCATGTACAGCAGGAACAGCGGCGCCGGGACGCCGTAGATGTGCAGCAGTCGTGACGCGTTGCGCCAGTAGCCGGCCTCAAGGTCGGCCTTCTTTATCGTGTCCATGCGAAACACTCACTGAAAAGTCGCCAGGCACAGCCATACCGTCGCCTTGGGGCAACAGTCGGTGTCAGCGCAGTTTTCGGAAAAGGTAGGGGGTCAGGCGTGGTTACAGAGTTGCGGGAAATGCCTGGAGAACGAGGTATTGCCTTGGCCGATCATCAACCGGACAGCGCTTTCAATGTCCCTTTGCACAAAGCATGAAGCACAGCAGTACATGTCCCAGACCTGATCAGCCGTGCTGCTACTGACCAGCTCCACAATGTCCAGAAAAGCCTTTTGATCGAGCTTGCTGCAATTTCGGTAGGTAGCGTACACGGGTATTCCTCCTTGGAATCGAGTGAGCCTAGCGGTCTATGGGTGCTCAAACTCATGCACCTGATGGCTGGTCATGGCCTCTTTCAGCTCTTTTCGTTCAATCTTTCCATGCTGATAAAGCGCCCAGGCCTGGTCGGCAATACGCCGTTTCTCGATGCGAATGATGCCGTCGATATGCTGACCCCATTGGGTGTACGGCATGTCGCCCAGCTTGGCGCGCAGAGGATCATCAAAGACGATGTACTCACGTACTGCCTGGCGTTTGCCGTCGGCGGTGCGCAGCAGCTTCTGCACCACGATGTACTGCAGCACGCCCAGAAGATCGCGGGCCGTGGCCTCGCGCATCTCTGAAGGCACCATGGTCAGGCAACGCGGAATCGCTTCACCCGGTGAGTGGATGTGCATAGTGGTCAGGTTGAAGTGGCCCAACTGGCCGGCCAGCACACCGGCCTGGAAAGTCTCAAAATCGCGCATCTCACCGATGCCGATGATGGACGGTGCACGACGCAGGTCAGCGCGGATGCCCTCGGCGTACCCTCCCACATCACGTCCGATTTGCAGTTGGGTTGGGGGCAGGATGTCGTCGGGCTGGCCCAGCACATACTCGATCGGATCTTCCAGCGTGGTGATCTTGCGGTCCGGATCGGTGTTGAGGCAGTAGCGGTAGGCTGCAGCGGCCAGGGTGCTTTTGCCGGAGCCGGTGATACCACCCAAGATGCCCAAGCCATTGGGCGGTAACAGCGCATCGAACAGATCCGCCTCAATGCCCATCTGCATCAGGTCAGGAATCAACGACGGGATGATCCGCATCGTCAGGGCCAGGGTGGTGTCCATGCGTCCCGCTGTGGCCTGCACGAAGTTGCAGCGAAAGCGCAACCGCTCGCCACGCTCCAGCCCATAGCGTCGATACATGTCGCCATCCAGCTGCAAGGCACGGTCGACCGGGCGACCACCCCGTACGGTGGCCCGGATCTCCGGGTTGAAGATCTCGTCGATCACCTTGGACAGCGTGTCGTCGGCCAGGGCGAAGCCGCTGGCCCGGCGCTTACGCCCGTAGTGGTCGACCACCAGGTGGTTGCCGCCCTGGACATGAATGTCGCTGATGTTTTGCCGCGCACACCAGACGAAAAAGTCGCGCATTGAGTTGGCAGTGACACCACCCTCAAAGGGATACGGGGTGAACGTTGCCGCTTCGCTTTTTGCTTCCAATTCACTCATGGCTTGTCCTTCCTGATCACAGGTTTCCATTGGGTCTTGTCCGGCACAAAGCCTGCGTTTTCCTTGATCGTGCGCACCCGATCCCCGGTCATCAGCTTCTGCCGGTCGCCGGTGACCGTCTGTTGCTGATCGCTGACCACTGGCAACGTGATGAAGCCCTGTCTCAGCAGCTGCGAGTACAGCAACATGCCCCGGTAGTCGCGGTTCAGGCGGTTGAAGTTGGCTTCCAGGATATGGTCGGCACTCTCGCGGCCCTCGGCCCAGCCTTTCTTGATCGAGGCTTGCCATAACGCTTTCTGCACACTGTTTTCCGGCATCACCGATGACTCGGGTCCATCGGGCCTGGTCGTCGACAGTCCGGCCAGCAACCAGGTGCGCCAGGAGGGTGGGTTACTGACGAAGCGTTCCGGCACCACGATTTCGTACACCTGGTGTGAGGTGCGAATCTGGTTGGGTGTGATATGAGCCACGTCGATGGCCTCATCGATCACCGGCGGCAACCAGCCCTGCTTGCTGATCAGGGTCTTGAAGTCATAGAGGATCTCCAGCCGCCCAAAGCGTGCATCGAGCGTCTGCCGCAGTTCCCAGGCCCGTTCGGCCTTGCCGCCGCGAAAGCCCAGGGTATGGCCGGCTTCCTCGAGCAACTGGCGACGGGTGTCGGACACTTGCGAAGCATCCGGCTTGTCAGGGTTGAGGTAACTGTCCATGCCCGCCGGCGCATCCGGTGTGCGGTTTGTCTGCATCTGGGCACAGCCCATCAGGCCCTGCAGCAGGGCCAGAATCAGCAGCGATCGTTTCATGGTCGCTCCGGTAGCTGCGCCGGCATGAAAGCCAGCATCAACTGGCTGGGCATCTGCTGCAGGTCAGCCCGCCAGGCGATCTGCATGCGGATCATCTGCAACAGGTTCTGGTAGGTAACACCGCGCACATGGATGTTGACCGGCAGTGGCAAACGCACACCGGTCCAGTTGAAACGGGCTCCGCGCTGCACGGCCAGGTGTGACAGCAGCTCCACGGCATCGCCGGACCAGTTGACCGACACCTGGTCGGTGTTGGCCTGGATCAGGTCTGCCGGCAAGGGCGAGACGGTGTTGAGTGCGCCCTCCTGCCATAGCACCTGTTGCTGAGCAACCAGGCGCACGAGAACAGGATCAGGGGTCGCCGGTTTCTGCGCCTGACAGCCAGCCAGCAGCAAAGCCACCGCAGGGGCAGTGAAAAGAAGATGTTTCATTGGAAAGTCTCCCTACATCCCTGTCAGGACGCAGTCGTTAGCGGATGGCCAGGTTGGCTGGGGGTGGGCTTTGAGTCTTGAGCCGGTTGTACAAGGCACGAACACTTTGGGCGTACCGTAAGCGCTTGGCTTCCTGCGCTGCCGAGGGTTTGAAGCCGGCGTTGTAGGAGCCCAGGCAGCGCCAGGTGTTGCCGCATACCCGTAAGTGTTGGGCCAGTACCCAGGCACCGGCCTGAACGTTGAAACAGGCGTTCTTGAGCAAATCGTCGGGTTGGTTGATCAGCCCCATCCTGACCAGGCGATTGGCATTGACGGTGTTGATCTGCATGACGCCGTAATCGGTGCTGAGCAGCTTGCCTTGGCGGTCATAATTCTTGTTTGTCGCACCTTGGCGCAGTCCGCTTTCCTGAATGCCGATGGCTTGCAGCAGGAGCGGGTCGACCTTATAGCGTTGTCCAGCTTCTTTGAAGCAAAAGGCTTGAGCTGAAAGCGGCATTAACAGGAGCAGGTAGAGCCATAGCATTCTCATGGTTATCTCCCTGACTCATGGCGCGGCACGCGCTTGTTTCAGCACACGATCGACATAGCCGTTGCGTACCCCGCGTTGAAAATCGCCCGTGTTATAGGCCGACAGAGCAGCCGTTAGCGCACCTTGCTCGCTGTAGTAGGTCTTGCGTGCCTGGACGTAATTACGCGTGAGCACGATGCCGCCGGCATACACATTGGTGCAGGGATCGAAGACCTGTTCGACGGTGAGGCCCAGGCGCACCATGGTTTTGGAGTTGATCTGCATCAGCCCCATGTCGATGCTGGCCCCGGCCTCGATCAGGCGGCGTGCTTCGCTAACCGCTGCCTGGTAGCTGTCGGCCTTTTTGAAACGGTGGTTGCCGTTAACGCCAATCGCCCAGGGGTTGCCGCCAGACTCATGTTTCATGATCGCCATCATGGTGTTGCCGGAAACAAACGGTGCACACACAAGGACCAGCGACAAAAGGTCCATCAGCGTGGCTCCGGCACAATTACAAACCGGTCGGTCGCCATATTGGTCAGCCGGCAGAACTCGGTCAGGTCATCAGCGGAAATGGCACACGACAGCAAGTAGCCCTGCCAGGCATCGCAGCCCAGTGCTTGCAGGCTGTTCATCTGCTCATGGGTTTCCACGCCTTCAGCCAGAGTGCTCAGGTTGAACTCACGCGCGATGCCCAGGATGGCCCGCACAATCCGGCCATCGAATTCGCTGGCCGTGGTGCCGATGAACGATCGGTCAATCTTCAGCGTGTCGACCGGGAAGTTCTTCAGATAATTGAGCGACGACCAGCCGGTGCCGAAGTCATCCAGGGCCACCCGCACGCCCAGGTCGCGCAACGCATGCAGAATGCGCGCGGCCTTGTCGGTATCCGACACTAGGAAGCTTTCGGTCAGTTCCAGCTCCAGCAGCGAGGCTGGAAAGTCGTACTGGGCAAGTACTTCGTTGACCCGTTCGGGCAGCGCATCGACGAATTGGCGACCGGACAGATTCACTGCGACCCGAAGGTCCAGGCCCATGTCCTTCCAGCGCCGGCCTTGCTGCACCGCTTCGCGCAATACCCAGTCGCCGATGGGGGTAATCAGATTGGTTTCTTCGGCCACCTGAATGAACGACGACGGCGGTACCAAGCCTTTGGACGGGTGTTCCCAGCGGATCAACGCTTCAACGGCGACGATGCGATTGGAGCGAGCACAAAACTGTGGCTGATAGTGCAGGACGAAGTGACCTTCGTTCAGGGCCACCTTCAACTCGGCTTCCAACTGGGCACGCGCTTCAGCCTTGGCGTTCATCTGCGCATCGAAGAACCGCAACGTGTTGCGGCCATCGCCCTTGCTGCTGTACATGGCCATATCGGCGTTGTGCAGCAGCTCGTCAACCGTAGTGCCGTCTGTGGGCCAGGCCGCGACACCGACGCTGGCACTGATCTGGAAGATGCTTTCACCCACCATGATGGGCCGGGCACAAGCGTCCAAAATCCGCTCGGCCACGATCACCGTTTCCTGGGCGTCACGCAGGTTGCAGACCAGTACGACAAATTCGTCGCCGCCCAGGCGGGCCACCGTGTCGCTCTCGCGTACACAGCTGCGCAGGCGCTGGGCAATCTCGACCAGTACGGCATCGCCGGTAGCATGACCGAAGGTGTCATTGATGCGCTTGAACCGGTCCAGATCGATGAACAGCACGCCCAGGTAGGCTTGATCGAGACGACTGACTGTGTGAATAGCCTGGTGCATGCGATCGCGCAGCAGTTCGCGATTGGGCAGATCGGTCAGCGGATCGAACAAGGCCACATGCCAGGGACCGGGAACGCCATTGAGCGCATCGTCCAGTCCCTGGATCAGGTAGGCAATGCCATCGGTGATCAGGGACCGTCGAACCAGCGCACGCTTGTGTGCCTGTTCGCGGGTTTTGAAGGCAAATTCATCGGTACCGTCTTGCGCGGCGCCGGCGGTATTGAAGGTCTTGAACCGCAGCCGCTGTTCTTCATCGGCCAAAAGATCCTGGACGCTAAGGTCGCTCCAATCGGTCAGGGAAAAGAAGTCCGCTGCAGCGAGGTTGGCATAAGTGATGTTGGCCTGATCAGACTGCACAAACAGCACGGCAGCCGGAAGCTTGGAGAGTAACTCTCGGTACATGGAAGACCTCGATAAGGAAGGAGAGCGGCTGGCAACGGTCAATGACCAAAGGAGGGCTTAGCGGGAACAGGCGATATCAAGAATGGTGTCGAGCCGCGAGTAATAAGGGTGTTCCTTGTTGTACCCAAGGCCATATTCATTGATCAAGCCGAACTGGTAGCCATAAACCCGTGTGCAGTAGCGCACCGCACAGGTCACCTGGTAGGTGAACGTGTCGTACTGCGGAGGACTGGCCGGGTCACCGACAACACACTCGCGATTGACGGCGCCGATCGTTGTCTTGTCGAAACGGTACGTGCGCAGCCGAGCCCAGCGTCGGCTCTGGCAAGTCAATGCCAGACCACCGCTATCCAGAGCCATGGTCCGTGGATCGCAAGAAGCGCCTTCAATCGCAACGCCATCAAGCTGCAAGAATTCACCCGATTTCAGCCGATCCTTCGAGGTGACGGTTTCTCCGGATACTGCACTTGAGGCAGTCATGTTCACGGCATCGACGTCGTTGGCATTGGCGATGTTGTGCCTGGCACCTGAGGTGTCCTGCATGTTGAGCGTGCCGGTCATGGGCAAGCTGCCGTCGCGGCGCAGAAATTCGAAGAAGCCCTGGCTGTCGTAGCCATCGGTCATGGCCACCAGACCCGCCACACCGCTGGGGTTGGTGGTCAACACCGTGCCGCCATTGGCCACAAACACATTAGGGTTGCCGCCCATGGCGGATGGCAGCGCGACGCCGGCATTACCTGGACTGGCGGCATTGGCCGCGATTGTGGCCCGTCGCACGTCAGGGGTGGTGCTGTCGGGAACCCGTAACGGCGCTGAGGTGATGACACTGAAAAGCAGACTGCAGCTGGGCACGCTGCAACCGCTTTGTGTGTTGACCTGCATGACCACGCTGTAATCGATCGACTGCCCGTTGTAGATCACCGGGTTGGTCGCGCTCGTAGCCAAAAAACCCAAGCCATTGAGGTCGATCAAGGTGGGACTGAGTGCACGTTGCGCAGCCAGCGTATAGCCGTTGCGCGATATGGGTTGGTTGAGCTGGATCTGGGTGAAAAAGGTCGTGGCATAGGTCTTCACCGCATCGCTGACCTTGGCCAGTCGCTCCCCGACCATTTTGGCCTTGTCGTCGCGGTTCTGATCGAGCGTGGTTCGCCAGTAGTGGTTACCGGCGTAGGCCATGGCCAGCGATCCGATGATGACGGCCACGGCCAGTTGAGGGAGTAGAAAACCTTTTTGCACGCGTTTGGGTGGCAAACGCGCGCAGAGCAATGGTTGCGTCATAGAGCAATCCTGGAAATTGAAAGAGAGGCAAAGCGAAGGATCAAGAAGCGATCAGGCAGGCTTGTAGAGCGGGTCAGCACCGATGAAAACGTCTTCAGGCGCGTCCGGCCACTCGCGGCGGATCGCATCGAAATCACCTTCGTTCCAAAGTTGCAGGAACTGCAGGCCATCCTCATCGTTAAGGGCGAACTGGATAGCCGCCACAGCCGCATCAGGACTCGACTCGTCAGCGGCGACCATCCTCCAGGGCTTGTCCAACCGCGAGAGCACATAGGCCACTGCCTCACAGGGCGTACCGCCAAAGGCATTCACTCGATCTTCTTGCAAGCGGTCGAATGCAAATGCATAGAAGTCAGCGCCGTGCCCCGGCGGTTCACCAGTTGGACTGACTGAAATTCGCTCGTTTGCCAGTGCCAAGTGCAGCTCAGCTGGTAAAAAGTAGGGTTTCGGTGATGTATTCATACGTATTTCTCTGGGTCGTGTTCGTAGGGATCACGCTTGTCACAGATGACTGAATTGGACCCGGTCCACATGCTGATTGAGCGCGGCGTACTCGCCTCGACCGATGTGCGCGATACATGTGTTTTCACGCGGCAGGGCCGACACGACCAGACGGCCATTGGCGTCGAATCGTTGATGAATGGCCAGTTGCAGGCTGGTGGCCAGCAACTCGTTGGCATTCGCCTCACCGGCGGCGCGGGCCAAGGCAGCCAGGCGTTCAAGCCCGGCTGGAATGGTCTTGGCATGCACGGTGGCCAGTACCAGGTGCCCGTCGCTGGCCAGGCGAAACAGCTGAGCCGCCGCGTGGCTGCTCAGCACTTCACCAAAGCCCAGCATCGAGGCGTCCTTGGCCGGGAAGCACCTCAAGGCGGCATGAATGGCCTGGTCGAAACCGCCCAGTTCAGCCACATCGAGCTGCTCGCAGTACCCACTGCCGTGTGCGCCTTCCAGTGGATCCTCGGGAGGATCCTCAAGGGTCAGCGCATAACCGCCGAACAGCCGCAGTCGCGCGGCCACGGTGGCTGAAAACGTCACGGTTTTACCGGCGCCGGTCAGACCGAAGATCAGAATCAATCCCCCGCTTTCGCGCATCCGGGCACCCAGCAACAACGCCTTGACCCACTGCGGTAAGCCCAGTGCATCCAGGTCCGGGCAGTGGTCGCGCAATTGACGCAAGGCATAGCGGCCCTCGCGCATGCGTTGCACACGCCAGGGACTGCCATCACTCAGCAGGAGCTTCTTATGCTGCGGCTGTTCCTTGATTGCGCTGACCAGCTGTTGCACCAGGTCCTGATGCTCGGGCTGGGCAGGCAATTGACCGGGAAACAGGATCGTGGGACCGCGACCATCGGTAGACAGGTGAACGTCGGTGATCAGGGGCATGCTCATGGCCGGCCCCTCTTCGTCAGGCACGTCCGAACGTGAAGGTGATGATGTTGGTCTGGGTACTGCTGCACTGGGTACCGACGGCGGTCAGGTCCATGAAGTTGACGCCCGATTTGACCGCCGTGCCGTTGACGGTGGCGGCCAGGTACTGGTCAGCGGTGAAGGTGTTGGCAATCTTGATGCACTCACGGGTCGGCACGTTGTTCAGGGTGCCGACGACGCGGGTGTTGGTGGCCGCGGTGGCAAAGGTCAGGGTGCCCCACTGGGTAATCAGGTTGCCGGTGGGTACGTTATTGGTCACCTCGGTAAAGCCGCTGCCCACCCAACCGTTTTGCGCAACCTGCGCGGTGGTCAGGCCCGTATAAGAGGTCTTGTTCTGATAGGCCGTCTGAATGGCCGGGATGGCCACGTTGAGTTCGTTGATGATCTTGTTGGCCCGGATACCGGCCAGGACGCCCGGCAGGATCAGAGCCGCCAACCCGGCCAGCAGGCTGGCCAGCAGGATCACGATGGCGAACTCCGACAATGAGAAGCCTCGCTGCTTGTTGTTTTTGGTCTTTTTGAAGCCCAGCAGTACGCCGCTCGAAGTAATGACTTGAGTGTTTTGCATGACAGTTTCCTTGAGGTACGACAAAGATCCGGCCAGATGGCCAGGGGATGGGTGTTGCGAGGGGTGATGCTTAATGGGTGGTATGTTCTGCCCTAAAGACATAGGTGCAGAACACACATGGGGAACGCCAGGAAGGCGTACAAGTCGTTCTGTAGAAGGATTAAGCGTGTGTTTTCAGGCAGCCAAGCCGCTCGAGAATCGGTATGACTTTCATCTTTTGAATGATGCTCAAACGTGAATTGTCTTGATAGCCGGTGAGCAACCGGACCAAAAACCGTATTTCCCAGCGACTCAAGCTACCGCGATGTTTGTTTAACGCTTCTGCCACAGCCAAGGCAATTTCAGGCTCTTTGATAAGCATATTTTTATCTCGAAACACGGTACCTGCCGATATAGATCATCGAGTCGCCAAGACGTTTAACGGATGTTTTGAATATACGTTTCCAGCGCTTGGCTGAATTCGAAGTTGGCCCAGACGATCAGGCCGATCATGGCAGCCACCAGGATCATGGCCATGAAGCCGCCGATCGCTGCACGGCGATTGGCGGCCTGAATCTGCTTGTCACCGTGGTCGAAGGCCAGGGTGCGCAGTGCTTTGGTGAAGTCGGTGCGCTCGGCGTAGTCCTCGATCCGGTCCATCAGTTGGATTGGAAACAGCCCCGTATCCAGGGCTCGCGCCGGCTGGTCTGGCGTTCGTCCCAACTGCCTGAGCATCAGGCTAAGATGCCAGCTCAGCCAGGGAGAGGCGAACTGGCGCATGCGCTCCAGTGCCTCTTTGGGACCGTGGTTGTTGGACTGCAGCAGGATGGCGAAGGCGACCAGAAATGTATTGGCCTCCCGCTCCCGATAACCGCTCCAGGGCAAGATTGGTACCTTATCGGCCCAGGCGCGAATCCTGCCGCGCCAGTGACTGCGGCTCCACATCACCAGCCATACGAAGATGCCCAAACCAACGCACAGCACGACTCCACCGTTAACCAGCAGGGTCGAGAAGGCATAGAGCTGCTGACTCACCACCGGCCACTTGTCCAGCGGCAGTGTTTGCAGGTTTTGCGGACCAATGACCAAGGCATAGGCCAGAAAAAAGCCCATCAGCGTGCTAAGCGCGATCACTGGCGAAATGAGCGACATGAAGTAGGCGCTCTTGACCTTGCTGGACAGGCGAATAGCCTGCCCCAGGTAGTCCATAGCCTCGCTCAGTCGCCCATCATCTTCCGCGGCTGTCAGCACCATGACCTCGTAGTCCGGCACCGTGTGCTGCAGTGCCCTGGCAAAGGTCATCCGGCGCATCTTGCGCAGCCAGTGCTCATACAGCGGCGCCCAGCCTGAGTTACGTTGCCGGGCCCGCGACGCCATCTTGTTCAGCCGGTCTGCGTCAGCAGCACCATCACGCAGTGCCGAGGCAAAATCCTCATAGAACTCCTGCCGGCTGGCATCGAAGGTGTTGAACAGCCATTTGTAGAACTTGAAACCCAGGTTCATTGCGAGCTCTCCACCAGTTCATAGCTTTCCAGGGGTTCAAACTCGCGTTCCAGGTCACGCGGATCGATCAAGCCTTGCGAGACCTTGTACAGGGCATGCTCGTAAGCGGTCTTGCCGGTCATATCGGGCTCGTCGTAACCAGCACGGCGGCTTTTACGCCAGTAATCCTCGGCCTTTTCATCCAGGCCTTCAGCGATGTACTGGCGAATCACCTTGTCCGGCGTGACGATCTCGGCCACCACCGTCGAGCCGATAACCCCTCGATGCCGGCAGTGAGAGCAACCGTCTTCGCTCGAACAACGCACCCTGTCGATATAGATAGCGAATTTGGCCTGCAACAGGCTCAGCTTGGGCTCAGGCAACACGTCTGTGGCCGGCACAGAGCAATGCGGACACACGATCGGCAGCAATCGCTGAAACGCAACGGCAGAGATGAACTGTCGATCGGCCAGGACATGTCGATCCAGGCCCAGGCGATTCAGACGCAGCAGCGCGCCAAAGGCTGATGAGGTGTGCAGCGTGGTGTAGAGCTTGTGCCCAGTGAGTACGAAGTCGCCGACGATGGAAGCAGTTGCCCGGTCGCGGGTTTCACCCACCAGGACTTCGTCCGGGTCAGCGCGCAAGATGTCGCGCAGCGTGCCGAGCAACGCACCGTTGCTGTCTTCTTCTTCCTCATGGTCACTGCGCTGAATGGAGATTTGCGACACCATGAAGATCTTGTATTCCACCGGGTCTTCGACCGAGTACCTCTTGCGATAGCGCCGGTTGGGGTCGAATTCCATGGCAGCCTTGACCGTAGTGGACTTGCCACTGCCAGTGGGGCCGGTGATCGCGATAAGGCCAATAGACCGTGCCGCACTCAGTTCCAGCTGCTGGATCTGAGAAGGGGCATAGCCCAGTTCTTCAAAAGTCTTGCTGGGCAGGCCTGCGGTTTCAACGACCAGCACCCGGATGATCACGTCCCAGCCATCGTTGAGCCGGATGTACTTGTAACGCAGCTTGTAGTGTGTGCCGTTAACGGTGGTGCGCACCATGCAGCTCAGCGATTTGCTCTCCAGGGAGAACGTCCCGAGGCTGCGGGTACGTGAGTCGGCCATCTGCGTATAGAGGTAGCCGGCGATCTGCTCGCAGGTGGCAACGTCATAGTTGCGATACGGATACATGCGGCTATGAATCCGAAACAGGGCCATGCCGCTGCCTTCACGGCAGCACAGATGGATATCGGTAGCCTGATCGTTCACCGCATCGCGTATCAGTTCTTCAACAACGGGCCGGGCATCGCTGGCCTTGGCATCGCCACCCTCGCGATTGATCGCCCGATTGATCTCAGCGATCAACCCGACATCGGCTAAACGCTCCAGAACCAGGGTGTAACCGGCATCGAGCACCCGGTTACGCAGCTCCACATGCAGCCGCTGGCCCAGGGCATTTTCCGAAACCAGCAACATGGCTTCACGGTTGCCCCGGTCGACCACGGCCACCAGTGACAGATCGTTGCCGGCCACGCCCTGGGCCTGACTCAGGATTGAGCGGAAGGACGGCAGATCTGCGCGGCTCTTGATGCGGCCCTCTCGACGAATCGAGGCCACCATTTTGGAGAGCTGCTGTGCAGCATCTTCCTGGGCAGGCGGCTTTCTCCAGCGGTTGAGGTTGAAGAAACTAGAATTCGAACGCGTATGTGTGGACATGGCAACTCCGGGGCTAACGCATCGATGCAGGACTCACTGCAGGGTTGATCGCAGGAGTGATCGGCATGATCGGTTGATTTGAAACCGGGGTTGGCAAGGCATTGGACGTCATCGCCTGTCCACCTTGGCTACCCTGCCCACCCATCCAATCGAGCATGATGGTTTTGCGCTGCACCACCTGACGGCCTTCAGTGCGAACCAACTGGATCTGGTATTGCTGGATGCTTTCCAGCTTCCAGCCGTCGACCTTTGAAATGAACGGCTCCTGCATCGATACCGGCACGCGCAGGCCTTTATAGTTGATCTCGGCCACTTCCTTGCCGGCCAGGCCCCAGATGGCCTCCACCACAGGCTCCTGCTCATTGATGTCCTGCTTCGAACCTGGCAACGGGTTGGCATTGACTGCAGTAGCCGCCGTGCCGTGGCTCTCGTTCTGGCGGATGCGCATGTCCATTTCCGAGTCCAGCAGCTGCGCCTGCTTGGCCAGCAGCCGGCCAAAGGTGTCGGTCGAATGGTCAATCGCGACAGGCGTATCCAGTTCAAGGCTCTCCTGGGCGACTGCAGCTAACGGAAACAACAGCAGCAGTAGCGCTACTTTAGGGATTTGCATACACAGCTCCTTGAAAAGAGATTTATGGGTTGGCATACACAGCCCCTTTCAATTCAAAAGTCAGGGGGTCATCGAGCTTGAAGGACACGCTGGACACGCCACTGGTGGCCGGCAGGCGCATTGCCAGGTTCTCGAGCAGCACGGCAGAACCGGTGGCATCAAAACTGCCAGTCATGGGGATCCAGTCTTCTTCGGGTAGCGGCATGGCGACGTTACCGGCTACCCGCGCCCAGGACGTGGGCAGCGTGATCGTCAGTCCGAGCATCTTTGAAACCTGGGCCAGATTGCCCAGCGTCTGACTGACCGTGTCGCGTGTCGCCAGTCCGTCCAACGTGCGTGGAGGACTTTCGGGCAGCGGTACTTCGATGGGTTGCGTGACCGTTTCGATATCGCTGCCAAACACCGGCGCCGGCCACTCTGCAGGCTTAGCCGCCAGGTACCCGGCCCAGGTCGCAAAAGCCTGCGCCTGATAGGTCAGCGTGCAGCCCGATCCTGCGCACTCAAGGCCAGTCAGCTTCCAGCCGGCCAGGGAACGCTTCAGGTCCTGCGTGGCGTCCAGGTAGGCCGGAATCGACAGCCGTGCCGGCACCGTGGCGTTGAGCGCCGTCTCTACGGCGGTGGCCAGCTCCTGTTTGCGCTGGGCCACCGCACGTTCGCGGATCAGTGACGCATCGCGCCGTGCTGTTTCTTCTACCCCCTGCTGGTACAGGTAGTAACCCGCGCCGCCGGCGATCAGCACGGTACAAAGCAGGATCGGCACTACCGGTACCGAGGTATGGCGACTGAATGCCGCCTTGGCCATGTCCCGCTTGGAGATCGAGTGACTGAGGATCTCCAGCGAAAAAGGCCGCATGTCTAATGGATGGGGGACTGCTGCCGTCAGCCGCTCCTGCTGATCGGTGTAGATCGGAAGTTTGGACGGATCCTGAAAAGCACTGAGCAGATCCTTAAGCAGCAGCATCACTTCACCGATGGAGCCCACCAGGTCAGCGCGCTTGATCGGCACATGGTCCTGAACCGCAAACAGCCAGAACCGGCCTTCGTCGACCTCGATCAAGGTCAGGTACAGGTCCTCGGCGATGGCCGCACGAATCAAGGCGGCTGCGGCCACCGGGCGTTTCTTGCTCTGACCGCGCGCAATGAACGCCACGCTGTCATCGGCCTGGCCGTTGCCTGCCCAAACAAACTGCCAGGCCGCATCCACGCCTCGACCCAGTTGCCGGATTTCCTCGCGCTTGCCGTCCATGCCCGGCAGGGTCAACCAGTCCAGGCCCATCACTGCAGTGCCAAGACCCGGAATCTGTACCTGATTGAGCATCAGTTCACTCCTTCCACAATCTGTGGGGTCAGCAGCACCAGAACTGCCCGGCGCGAAGTCGAGGTGGCGACACCGCCGCCCAGCAATGGGGTCAACTTGCCGTCGAACGACTTGTCGGTGGCCTGTTGCTGGGTGTTTTCCATGCCGGCCAAAACCGCCGTTTCACCGTTCACGATGGAGGTGTAGATCTGGTACTGGTTGGCCGTGGATTGCGGGTACTGCAGGGTCACGCCGTTGTTGTCGAACGTGCGTGTCTCCCCGCGCATCGAGGCATCCATCGAGAAATTGACGATGACCGAGCCATTGGGCTGGATCGACGAGCGCATGTTGAGGAACGTGCCGGTGGTGAGTTGCCCAGGCTCAACGCCTGGCACCACGGTGGAACCGCTGTTGTTATTGCTCGAAGCAGCCGAGGACCGGGCGGGATAGATGAAGTTTTCAGTGTTCGCTACCGACAGAGGCCGGTTATTCATCATCGAGTACGTTTCATCCTTGCGGATATTGACCTTGCCCACCGTGGCCAGCGCTTGCAGGAAAGTGCTGGTGGTCGAGGTGTCGCCGTTGCGAATAACGCCCAGCTGGCCAAATCCGGATGAGCCACCCGGCAAGCCTGCGGGAGAGAAGAACCGCACATTCCACTTGGCCGCAGCATCGTTGATCAGCCAGGACCAGTTCACGCCCATGTCGTTATTAGTCGTAGAGGTCAAGTCGACGATCTGCATGCGCATGCGCACCTGGCGACCGACCGACTTGTTTTCCGCGTTGATCAGTTCTTCTACCTGCTCCTGGACTTCGCGGGTGTCCGTGACGGTCACGACACCCGAGGCAGAAATGGACAGCTTGCCCACGCCGTTAGGGGTCAATGCGCCTTCAATGGCTGTTTTGAGGCTGGCCACCACATCGATCGATGCAGCCATCTTGGCCGACACATCTGCCGAGGACTCGACGCTGCCGGCCTGGGTGGTACCGCTACTGCTGCCCCCGCCGCCGCTCTCGCTACCGCCAGAGGATGAGGTCTTGGCAATGGTGCTGGTGACTTCGTTGGTGTCAGTGATCGTTGCAATCTGGTAGGTCCGGGTGACCAGCCGCGAAATCAGCACCACGCCATCTTTGTAGTCCCAACCCACGCCGTATTTGCCCGATATCTGATCGAGCAGCTCACTGAGCGTGCCGCCAAACGGGCTGGCCTGATCCAGGAAGAAAGTGCGGGGGGTGACGTAACCAGTGCTGGCATAACCCGTATTCATGCCATCCATGCCGGTCAGCGATGACAGGCTGGGCACTGACTCCCCGATCGGGCCACTCATGGGTACGTTCATGGCCATCGGTACAGCGCTTGGCATGGCAGAGCCGCCGCCGGAAGACCCCATGCGCTGGGCCGAAAACACATCAATGGGCACCAGGGCATCGGGGCTGACGCGCACTGTCAGGCTGGTGATCTTGCTGATCCGGTCAGCAATCACTGTCAGGGTCGGCTTGTCAGGGAAGCTGAAACGGATGGGGTGGCTGAATACCGCCGGCAGCTCGGCATCTCGCGAGACCTTGACTGTCTTGGCGCCTAGCCACACACCGTCAAACTCACGCACCGAAGCGCCGCGCAACTGATCCTCCAGGCGCAACTGGCTCAGGCTGTCCTGTACTTTCTTGTTGCCATCGACCGAGTCACTGCGAATACCGTCACGCTCGGTCACCGTGCCGCACCCGGCCAATGCCAGTGCAACGGCCACGACAATGCTTCGTTTCAAGTACGAAGTCATGGGGTTCACTCCAGGGGATAGGGGGGTGTTACTGGGCGCGGCGACCGGATTCGGTAACGCGCAGGACCTTGTTGCCGGCATAGAGCATGCCGTTGAGGTTGACGTCAGCCGCCGAGAGCGACTGGAACAGGCGTTTCACTGCGGTGCGGAAGTCGCCTTCGAAGCTTGCCGTAACATTGATCGGCACATCCACCGAAGCCTCCCACACCAGTTGCCAGCCGGCTTTGACCGCCCATTTGTTAAGGGCCCGGCGCAGCGTGGCATCGGAGGCGGCTATCACCCACTGCTCTGGGACTGGCTTGGGCGGCGGCGTCACCTTGGCGACGACAATTGGCGGCACCGGTGTCACCGGCATGGCTTTGCCTGGCTGCAGCGGCACGGCATTGGCGCCGAAAGCGGAGGCCGTTACCGCTGTCACCGGCTTACGCCTGGCGGCATTAGCCACGATCTTGGCAGCAGGCATGACCGATACGACTACCGGCTTGGCTTCAACAACCTTGGGCGCAGGGGTAGCTGCAGGTAAAGCGGCTGCGGTTGCAGGTACAGCAACAGCCGTTGGACCAGCACCAGGCACTTTTGCTGGTAGCGGCGCAACGGCTGTAGCGGGTGCAGCTGCCGGTGGTGTACTGGTTTGATGCAAGCGCAACTGAGCCTGGCTGAGCGTGGAGGCGCTGAACGCAATCTGCTCATCGATCCATAGGTCGGCAGGCACCTGCGCAGGGGGTGGGGCTGTTTTACAGCCTGAAATGAGTGCAATCGCTGCAGTAAGCAGCAGGGGATTTCGCATAGGTGCCTCTCAGCAATGCCGATATGAAAGTCATGAACAGGGAGTCAGGTAGAAAGCAGTTTTGGAAACGCACAACGGCGAGCCAGGCAGCTCAGCAACTCAAAAAGCACCAGAGGTTTCACTGCTCAGAATAAGGAGGTGAGTTTTCATTGATGCAGAAAGCAGCGCTCAGCAGTGGGTAGTGCTGGATAGAGGTAGAATGCCTGGCCAAATTCCTTGTGAGCACTCAATCGTTTCGAGCCGCACCCGCTACAGTCTGAACCCAGTTTTGACGTGCCAGTTCGCCATAGTGATCGACCAGGTGCTGGACAAATTGTGAGGGTGTTATCTGGACGCGTGTCTCGTTACTCACGTCGATTGCAAGCTGCATGATGTGGGTAAAGCGCTCTGCGTTGACGTAGACGCTTGTCGTAGTCTTTGGAGCGGGCTTGTTGTCGGATGCTTCCATCGGTTTCTCCTGAAAAATGCGCTATTTGGTTTGGTGTACATGTTGAGCCGCCGCTTTGTGTGGCGGTCTTCGGTTGATTTACTTATGCCGCCTCAAGGAAGCGGCATAAGTGAGCCGTCCGGTTTGTGTAACCTATGGGCTTGGCCGTGGTGAACCACTATGCGTAGTGTTGCGCTCATAAATCAGGTGTGGAGAGACTTGTCGATGGACAAGAAAAATCTTGAGGTGCTTCAGCAATTGAAGAACCAGATTCAGGAGAGAACCGAAAAGGAAGATGCCAAAGCCGCAGTCATTGGCCAGCGCAATCTGCTTCAAGGTACGACGGAGAGGGATTTGCAGGCCGGCGCCCAGTCGATAGCCAAAGGGACGCACGAAAAACATTTCGATCAGAACACTGCTCGAACTAGACCGAGTTCTCCTTGGCCTGCTGATGAGATTTTTCGAGGTGACGTAGAGAGCGGTCGGTCGGAAACGGTTTTGGAGCGAACTGATCCCTCGAGCGCTTTAACCAAGAGGACATCTGGAGCTAACGGCAGTAGGTGTATATTCCGGGGTGTTTCGGTGAGCGATGGCCAGTACGAAGCCCTGAAGGACTCCTTAGCACATCAGATATATAGCGACGATTTCGAAGGCCTGACCAAGAAATTCGGTGCGATCACCTTTTATCTTTCTCAAAGAAATGATGATTTTGAGGCTATCGACGTTTACAAAAAAATTGCCCAGATGCTGATCCTGGGCAAGTCAAACGGACATATGCCGGGACTCGAGGATGAACATAAGGTCGCAGAAATCAGGGCTGATGTCGCAAGAGTGACGAAAGCTGCACAACCAGTCCGAAAAGCGGCGGACAAAAACGTCCCAGCCTGGAGCAAGCGCTATTGCCAATGGTGCCATGCTGAATTTGTTATTCATCGAGACTGGGTCAAGCCACCGACAAGGTGTAAAAACTGCCGGGATAGCTTTCATCACACCAATGCTCCCAAAAAACACAAAAGCGGAAAAACGGTCTATAGCCAAAATGTGATCTACAGCGGCGGTTCACCGGGACTCGGCAAGCGGCCCTAGGAAGCGAATAAACTCGATGTGGACGCTTGTCACCTCACCACTTGGCCATTCGATAACAGCCGCAGGCCACATTAAAACGGTGCCATCTTCGATACAGCTGTCTGTCGAAAAGGCATGAAACGTGGCCTCGCCTCGATCGACCTTGGCCGGTTCGTCAGTTCCAGTATCTGCCCATCTCAACACCATGACCTTTCTCACATCCATATCTCCGCATGCTTTCCCAGGTTCAGTTTGCTTGAGCCGCGTCAGGTAAACACCCAGCCCCGCAACTGGCGGTAGGCTGGGTTTCTTGCATCAGCAATGTCAGTCGTAGCGCTACACCGTCGATGGCTTCACGCTTTGGCTTGTACGGCCTGGAGCTTCCCTGTTCGCGATACCTATCTCGACGTCGGCATGGCGGTCATGGGGTCGTATTGCTTATGCGATTACAAGCTACAGCTCAGACGGCCCATTGGTTTAGGCAGCTTGATCGCCAACACCGGCTTGTAGACCGGGCTTACCTCCCTCTCAAAAGAGCTTCCCTCAGCACCCTCTCAAAAAGTTGCTCAGGCGAAGCAGACGGTAGGCACTGGGCCGTACCGTCGCTTGAACTCCGACCGCGACCCTGTCCGCCAGAAAACTTGTTTGGGGCTTTACGCTGCGCACCCTGGGTCAGTTGCCAACCCTCTGAGTCATTAGGGCTGACTCATCGCTGCCATAACCACGGCCGGTGTCTATCCGGCAGTACCAGCAGCAGGGAAACGCATCATGGCTTACTGCCATATTTGCAACTGATGAACGACAAAATAAAGCCGGAGCAAAAAAAAGTAAACCACCTGTACAATTTTATTTCACATCTATGCCTTCCAGACGCTAGCAGCGACTGAAAAAATGTCGATTTAGGCATGACGGCATGGAAGATCTGCGCACCTTCATAGGGCAACGCATCCGTGAGGCGAGAAGGGCACTCGATATCACTCAGCTTGAGTTAGCAAACAAGCTAATGTGCGAGCCGCCATTAGTGAGTAGGTACGAGCGTGGTACTACAATGCCCACAATTGAACAACTGCTTAAAATATCAGCTGCTCTAGGTGTAATGCCTAGCGATTTAATACCTGCGCCTGAAAACCCTGAAACTATAAAAGCCAGATATTTTAGAGAAGTTATAAAATCAAAAATCTCAAGTATTTCCGACCCTAAATCCTTAGAGAACATAATATTATTTATTGACGAAAACTATAACCTGTAAAGGCTTACTTTAAAATTTTTTCTCATATCGCAAGAAAGATCGAATATTTTTTGCCCTATCTAAGCATATTTTATTAAATTCGGCAGCATTGAAGTCACCGTTCAAATCGCATCTGCTATGCGCGTATGCATACATCTCAATTATTTTTGTTAAATTCATCAACTCATCTAATAATTTTTGATGCTCGCTGGCTAAGCAAGGCTGAAGCTCTTCGTTCAGATCTTCCATACTCGTTCCATCCGTACCGACACGTGGATCTACTGTCAAAAGCTGCGATGACCTACCGGCAAAAGCACTGTACATAATCACAGCCCTGCGTTCAACCTGGCATTGGATCGCATTTGTAACGGTTGACGAATGGCAATGTGATGACGGCATCGTACGAACCAGTACGCCGGATGCGTAGTGCAATTCAGGTGCCAGTAGGGCCGCAGCAATGACAAGCCACAGCGACCGTCATGGTTTGAGATACCAGCCAAGCTGAACCGCGGCTTAGATCGAGCCAGATCCTTCATGGATCTGAGACAAGGGAATGCGCAAGGCTAACCGTCAAAAATGCCCAGGTAACCACGTTGAACCGGATGAGTTGGCTTTGAATAGCCATACGGATTGAGCTGAAAGGTCAACGACTATGAAACGGGTCCCGACTTGTAGCGGGTGAATCGTTCCGAAAGCTGGCTCGTGATCCAGCATTCTGTCCTGAGAGCACACCAAACGCTAAACCGGGTGGTGTTGGGATACCAGCTGCTCAACTGAAAAGCGTACTAAAAATCTGGCTCTTACGTACATCAGTAAACACGGTGACAGACGTGCACACGGGTACGCCACACTGTCAGGAAAACCTAATAGCAGTGGTCGTACCAGTGCATTCCACTTTTTAATCGACTCGAACGAAAACCTGCTTTGCCATCTCATTTCCGCCGACCGTCTCAAGGCGCTTGCCGCCATCAAGAACACGGACATTTATTAGCGCAGCGCCACTCTTGTCACGGGCAACGACGATATCATCCTTACGCTCCCATTCGTCGACCTTGATCTTGTTACCGTTGGCTTCGATGTAATCGCTGGAAAACTTCACTGTCTGCTTACCAGCTTCGAAGCCCATGACCTTAGTGCTGGCCTCGTAAGTTCCATCCAGCCCGTCGTTACCACAGCCTGCCAATACAAAAAAAGGCAGGGTGGCGAGGATCAGTTTGAGTTGACGCATGTGATTTTCCTTATCAGTTGAATGCGTTGAATAGCTGCATAATCTACGAGCTAACCAGCCAGATAGACAACCAATACCTCACCCCGCCTCATTTTTTCGATACTGCGTCATAAAATTGGGACTCTGCGGTTCAAAGCATGTATTTCCAGAATGACCTGGCAAGCCTCACCGACAGGCTCAAAATACAGCGCGCTGATGACGACTTGCCGCCTCAGCTACCCTCATCGACTCAATTGAGTAAACCGACTCGGGCACGAGTAACAAGCGCTGCAGCCCGATAGGCTCACCAGTTTCCTTGCAGTACCCATAGTCACCGAGGCGAATCAGCTCTATGGCATGCAATGCCTGGTTGAGTGTGACCTTGTCACGCTCGATCATTTGCAGTGCAAAGGAGCGCTGTTCCTCATCCGACGCAAAATCTGCCTCGTCTGCATGCCGCTCAACTTCACAACCTAACTGATTGCTGGTGAGACGATTTCGCAGATCCTCTACTTTGGTTTGCAGACGCGCTTTGAAGAAACCCAGCTGCGTAGCACACATGTAGTCGTCTTCGGACTGGGCTAGGAGATCGGCATCGGTGAGCATGTGTTGCACCTCATAAGGGTGGGTTGAGCTTTCAAGGACCAGACGCTTTCGGACTCAAAACTACTGCCATCAGTTCAACACCCATATAGGTTGGGCGTATCAGGGACGAGGAAACGAGTTCCGATTCGGAGCAGGCTGAACTATTCCAAGATCTGGCTCATGGGGCCGGGTTCTGTGAACCGATTCCTGGGCAGGCTGCAAACGCTCCATCTGCTGACGCTGCATGAAGTCAGTAGGTGCGTAGCGGTTGTTGACGTAGGTATCGTTGAACATATTGAGAGTAAGCATCGTATTTTTCGTGAACGCTTGGTCACCGCGTACCTCGATTCGGTCGTGACTTTTCAGTGACGCCAAGGCTACAGCCATATCGAAGTTTTTGCGGTTATCGTAGTCAGCATAATAGGGAGCTATGTGTACCCTTTCCCCTTCATCAATCACACCGACCACGCCGTCACGAATGTACTCAGCGACGCCACTGCGACGAAGCTGTGTGGTGTGCGTTGATCGGTCGAGAATGGGCGAGTCATCCGCCTTGCCACATAAGATGATGCGATCAGGTGCTTTGGCATCTGCACGCTTCTGTCGCTTTTCTCTGTAGGCAAAACCGCGCAGCTGACTGATGGCCGCAACATCACCACGCACGGCACAATACTCGACCCATTGACGATAAGGCAGCGGCCTGGCCAGTCCCTTGTCGACCAGCATTTGTCGCTCGGCTCGCACCCGGAGACGCAGCTCGGCCAAAGCCTTCATCTGATCAAACTCGGCTGCCCGATACATGAGCTTGCGCAGCAAAGGTTTCTTGTACCTCTTACGCACATCGGCTTTGACGGCGCGGTAATGATCCAGCAATTGGCGACGCCGGTTAGGCACATCCAGGTCCGGTTTTTTCCAGGCACCACGATACCGCTCATAGCGCTGCTTGAGCTCTAGACGCGCATCGGCCCTTTCTTGCCGGCGCTCAAACCGTACATCCTTGTCGCGCAGCTCAAAAGCCGGTTGATAGAACGAAGCAATGGTCATGGTCTCGTCGTCAAAGTCGATTGTTTGGAACGATGGCGGGCCTTGGTAACGACCTATGTATGGCTCAAGTCGAGCCTTGGTCAGTGTCGGGTGTACCGAAGATGCCTTGACCACAGGACCGTCAGGACGGATGAAGTCATAGATGACCAAACCCCCACCCTGCTCGCGCAAACCGAGACCACGATTGTGCAAGAGACGGTGCGCACTTTCCCACGACAGCTGCCCTTGTTGCATGGCGTTTGAGAGGCGATCCCGCACCTGCTCCACGGCGTAGTGGTAGAGACTTTCAGTGTTCGAATAAACCTGCAAAGGCACCGTGCCTTGCGGCGCACTCCCGAAGCGAAATGGTGCACGAACCAGTTGATCATTGGCGCCCCACTCCCAACTGCCATTGTCCTGGATGAAGCCATGTTTGCGCTCCAGGACTCGGCAGCTTTTCTGCAGCACGTCGTGATCTTTCCAGATTTCAGCAGCCCGGTAATCAATCGGACTGATACGGTTAACCGCTACGTGACAATGCGTGTTGTCGGTGTCCTGGTGGATGGCAGTCACGTACTGGTGATCCTGCATGCCAAGCTGTCGAATGCAGAAATTGGCGCAATCGAAAATCTGAGCATCGGTGGGAACTTCGTTCTCACGCCAGGACAAGATGAAGTGATAAACCGGGTCTTCGCAGCGTGTGTTTTGCGCAGCCACCATGTTCATTTCTGCCGCTGCAGTTTCCAGGGAAAAGCAGTTCGTTTCACAAGAGACACCTCCACTCAACACACGCTGACGACCATCTGCTGAGGTGTGCGTGACGACCACAATACGCTCGGAACCATCAGTACGATCAACGTAGTTAACCAGGCGTTCGAACTGTGCCTTCTTCGACTTGGAAGCGGCACGTCGTGGCTCGTCAGTCAAAACCTCATCATCTTTGGGCTTCTCTGCACGATCGCTGATGTAGCTCACCAGCCTCCCAAAGCTGGAGCCTTTATCGCCACGTTTTGGAGGAGTGATTGCGTTCATGGCTAAGCCGCTTTACTGCACATGCGATTGAGAAAGATCGATAGCGTTGACTGCTTTCTTGATGGCCACGAGGACATCAGAAAATTGCTGGCTAAGCTCGGTCGTCATGCCGTCCTGCATCTGATTAAACAGGTGTTTCTGCAGACCTCCAAGCTGCAAAAGCTCCCCCATCAGCTTCTTGTCTGTGGGTGTTTTGATCTTGCGATTCAGAGCCGTGCTGCGCATCAAATCTGACAGAGAAAGCTCGGCGGCCTTGGCTTTAGCTTGCAGGATCGATTTTTCATCGAGTGTGCAACGCACCTTGATCCACTGATCCCTCTGACGTGATTCGCTTTTCGACATAACTCAAACTCTCACTCAAACGATAACGCTACACGGGGTGTCGGGGCGTAGCCCTGATCCGGTGGATGGGGTCACTGCCCGCGTGCGGGCGGTGGCCACATCCTCTATCCGGTCAATTCTTTGATTCGGCTTTACAGGCTCTAAATAGCAGATTACTTTGAGGCTGGCAAGGACAGGTCATCAGGATGGGCGGATAATCGAAGGGGTTGATGCTAAATTGGCAGATGCCTGAGGCGAAAGGAGGCGTATTTCATGAGAAAAGGCAGGACCTGCAACCAGGAAGACGTGAGGAAGGCCATGGATCACATCGACAACCTTCCCAGCCAGAAGGCTGCAAGGTTCGATGCGGAAGGGGTTGATGCCAGCGACTCGGAATCGCCAAACCAGGCAATGCACGAGGATGAATTCACGCTGACCGAGATTAAGCGTTTCCTGGATTCGCACGGGTTTAACACGACGATTGACGAGTTGCGCCGGCTACGAAGGCTTACAGTTCACCTGGATGGAAATAGTGATCCAGAATCCTGATACCTCATCCATGTCGACACGATCCGCAAACCTGAATGCGTAAGTGAAAGACTAGGATAGGCGTCGGACAACACCGAAAAGGCCCACCAATGGGTAGCCGGACCTCCCGATCTGAGCGCTGGCAGAATGTCGACTTGCGCTGTGCTTGATGCGTTGGTAAAGCGAATGTGTGGCCTTGAGATCCGCACCACCACAGATCAGCGATGTTGCACAGGCGTACGATGCCGATAAAGTCGCGTTTACGTCATCAGCGACTTGATTTAGTGCCCTCATAACCGTTTAGATGGCCAGGCAACATCATTCTGAAACTCTACGGACCTGAATAATGGCCAAGCAAAAAATTTACACGCAAGCCGAACTAGACAGCGCCAAGCAAGTGTTGGCTGAATTGCCGGATCTGAGCCGCAACAAAATCGGCCAGGCTGAAGCCCTGGAACAGCTCAAGGATCAGATTATTGTCCTGTCCAGTCAGAAGGGCTACAGCGTGCCGGAGATTCGTGAGGCGCTGGATTCGGTCGGTGTAAAAACCACTGCCAAAACAATTTCCGATCTGCTGGCCGTGCGCAAGCGTACGCCGGCCAAGGCTAAAAGCACGTCGGAGTGAGGTGGGATTGGGCGCCGGTTCATGGCGCGAAAGCGGAGAGCCCCGTGCGAGGGGCTTTCCGTTTGTAATGCGAATGTTCAAGCATTCGGGCCGAGTATCAAGCCATGTTCCGGCTCGATTTCAGGGCCTGGGCCAGGACCCAAAGTGCACGATTCAATTTCACATCCTGGTCAATGCCATTGACGCCACGTGTGGTCGTGCGCCGGCCTTGTTTGTTGCGGCCGGCCAGACCGCCCTTGATGGTGTTTTCCTGAATGCGGTTGAACGTGGTCCACAGATCGCTGCTGCGATCTTCGTGGCGGCGCGGCATCAGCAACTGTGAGGCGCTGACCGGGGCCGGACCTTCTGCCGGATCGTAACGATAAGCCAGCGCGGCCATGGCGAAGGCTTCTTGCTCGTCGACGTGCAACGTCTGATGCTTCATGTCAGCGGTGGTATGGTCGATCTGCTCGAAATGCTTCAGCACTTCATAGGCACCTTCGATCACATCGTGAATCACATCGCCGCGTCCACTGTGGCGCACTTTCTGATCGGCGGCCAGGTCGCCCAGGACCAGACCGTTCGCGCACACGAAGCGGAATTTTCCGCCCATCATTTGATAGCTGCTGCTGCCGTCATGGCTATTGAGCAACACGACTTCGTTGGCTTCCTTGTCCAGGATCTGGCTCACATGGCGCAGGCGCAGCATGTGCTTGGTGTGCTCGCGCTTGTCTTCGTTGCGCACACGGGTCTGACACGCCATGAACGGCTCGAAACCCTCAGCGCGCAGCGCATCAATCACCTGCACCGTCGGAATGTACAGGTAGCGCTCTGAACGGCTGTCGTGCGCTTCTTCGGCAAAGATCGAAGGCACTACACGGGCGATCTGATCGTTGCTCAGTGCTACGTCACTACGGATCATGCAAGGGTTACGGAAGTTGCTGGAAAGGCGCATGGAAACTCTCCTGGTCATCGTGCCCGTTCAACGGGGCTGAACGGTTGGGTTAGCGTGAAGTGGTAGCGCTGAACTGGATCTCCAGGCGCTGCAAATACCAGGGAGAAAAATGGCCGTTGCAACCACCGCCTCTGACGCGCTTCTCTGGCTGTTGCTCTGCTTTTTGCTTCATCTCGTTTCACCTCAATGCTGGCTTGGCGGAGTGCCTTGCGCCGTGGCGCTGAGGTCGATCGGGCGCACAGGCGCCTGACAAGGGCGCGATGCGAGGCCGCAGCTAAGGGAGCGAAGCGAGTCTGAACGGGGGAGTGTCGCGGGCGTAGCCGTACCCTTGTCAGGTGCCGCGCTCGAGCTACCGTCAAGCGCAGGCGAAAGGCTCGCCGCCAAGCCTGAAGGTGACACGGGAAGTCGCAGCAGCGACGGCAAGCGGAGCGCGCAGGCCGAAGGCCGGAGGCGTTAAAGCCGGCTTGCCGGCGTGGATTGAAGCCCGAAGGGCCGAGACAAGTCGGCTTCATGACTTGGCTCGGTGCGAAGCACGAAAGCCTGGCCCGTAGCGCAGCGAAGGGAACGCCCGGTGGTGAAGTTCAGCCGATCATCGGCACCTGGTCGACATCGGGCACGTCGGCCCCTTCGCCCGCCTCATGCGCCGCTCTGAGCGTGGCTGCAAGGTCCACCACTTGTTTCGCGTGCGCCGGTGGTAACCATGCTTCAACCTTTACCCAACTGCCAGGCAAACCCTGCATGCGCGCACGTATACGCGCCATAAGCCTGTGCACAACCTGCCTGGCCAATCCAGTGTCAGCGGCAGCCTCGGCCACGCTGGCTCCCATGACCAGGACAAGCCTGGCGGCGTGGATTGAACGGTCTGAAAAGGCACGGCGCCGATGCTGGCTGGCCAGCATCACAATCACGAGCTCGAACTCGGCTGGGGTCATCAAGCCGCAACTGGGGACCGGACTGATCAGGCGAACCAGCTGTGCGACCTGGGCCGGCGTGTAGCGTTCGTTGATGTGTTTGGCGTGCGCGACCAAGTCGTCGCTGGGGAAAGTCATGGCGGAATCTCGGAGCGTTAAATCAGAGACTATCTAAATTGACACCAGTTGTAACCTATTAATCTGTCATTTTTGGATAGATCCCAGAATGACATCGGTACTTGGCACTGTATAATTATTACTGATAGTAAAACGCTAGTTATAGACCGATGCACCACTCCAGTCTGTTGCCGGCTCAGGCGACATCAAGCTCAAGAAGAAGTAACTCTCAATGAAGAATGTCCCAGAACGAACCGAGCTGTTGCAGCAGATCAACAAGCTGCTCATGGCAGTGGATTCGATGCAAACCTGCCTAGATGCACCCGAGGCCACGAACACCGATGGCAGCTTCGACATTGCCCGCACCAACTTGCGTATCGTGGCCAACGAGGCCGCACAGGTTGTCGAACGTCTGCAAAGCGCTCATGAGCAACGTCAACGGTCTCGCCAAAAGGTGACGCTGGCCACGTCGTTGCTGGCCGGCGCAGAAGCGTCGGAATGGCAGGCCAACAAATTCAAGGCGAATGGTGATGAGGCTGGAGCACGCAAGGCCAGCGAAAATGCCATTACTCTGCGCAAGATGGCATCAGAAGCGGCTGTTACTGAACGCCGGCAAAGCATCCACCTTGTACCGAGCATTAATTAAGCCGCGTCTCCGGTCTCCAAGGTATCGCTAGTGAACACCGTTATGACTTTAGGGCAGTCCAACGGAAAACATTCCGTCATGCTGCGTGGACAACGCGAGTAATCAACGGGATGTTGTCCTTGTGCTCGGCCTGCCACAGGTCATAGGCCGACTGGCGACCCAGCCACATACGGGCCTTGCCCAAGCCAGCAAGCTCCAAACGCACCGCCATGTCGGCACTGATCGGTGCCCGGCAATGAATCACATTGGAAAGCAGCACTCGCGAATAGCCCAGGTGCTTGGCCAGGGCCGTAACACTCATCTTGATTTCGGGCAGCACGTCTTCGCGCAACGCCTCACCAGGATGTGGAGGATTAAACATCGTCATTTGAACTCTCCTATCAGTGGTAGTCGAGGTAGTCGACCAGTTCAACATCATTCCCAATAAAGCGAAAAATCACTCGCCAGTTACCAGAGACGCTGACTGACCAAAACCCGGCCAGTTCGCCCTTGAGTGGATGCAGACGCATACCAGGCTCGTCCATGTCATCCGGCATGGCCGCTATGTCGAGAGCGGACAATACACGGCGTAGGCGGGCAACGTGATCAGCCCGAACGCCTTTAGCGTTGCCGGTCTGGTGCAGGGCTTTTAAGCCTTTATGTCGGAAGGTCTTGATCATAGAGCGATTGTAAAGCATCGCTTTACACAACACAAATGTTATATGCAAAGCGTTGCTTTACAATCGATCCGAGTAAGGAGCCGGGTAGAGGCTTACGCCACCCGCAAGCACGTCAAAGGCATAATTTTCGGCTATCGAAATAAATGCGAAAAAAACCGTGACTTTGGCGGGCTTGATAGCGCAGCTACTTTTCCTATCAGTTAGCGACGCTGGCTGTCCGCCCATTCGCTCACTAGTGTTGGGGCTGATGCCAAATTGACCCAGTTGCCGGTGCAATGCTGACCCAGCATCAATCGGTAAATATCTAGTGCTGATGATGGTTTACAAGATAGGGGCCTGGGTCAGTGCGATTCCGGTAACTGGGTCAATCCTGAGCCAGCGGCAACAGCCAGCTTTTACTATGCAAAGTGGTCCAGCTTATTTTTGAACCAGGCTTTAGCCTCCCCCAAATTGCCGCAGTCAACTGCAGCGATAACTTGAGCCAAGCCACCAACCGCCTTTCGAGGCGACAATTCACCAGCCGCGACTGCCGCGAGGACTTCTTTAAGCATTTCGTCCATGTCGCGGTGATCGGCGTTACTGAGCATTGGTTTACGTTCGGTGTTCATTTCTCGTCTCCTGGCAAATGAATCATGGGTTTCGCCAACTCTAGTTCCGTTTAACGGAACAGTCAACGTTTTCTGAACGCCCGCTTTCCGTAAGACCTCCCCCCAAGACTGGATACGGAAAACACCGCCGATTTTTACGACATCTACCCCGAACTCCTCACAAAGAGTCTGCGCATACTCGTCAATTTTGCTTTTGCTCAACCCCGTCAGTGCAGCCACCGACGTAGCCGTCGGTGTTTCGAGCTTGTCGATAGCTGCAAGTGTTATGAGCAGACGCCCTGCATGCCCTTTCGGGTACTGAGGCACCCCGTGCGCATTAACCTTAACGAGCTCATCATCAGCGCTCATCAAATGATTCTCCGAACAATGTCGCCAAGCCGGACAGGATCGCCCGCGCACAGCCGCTTCACCGCTTCCAAGCTTTCAATGCCAAGGATTTCGCTGATATGCCGTAGATCAATCCCTTGGCGCCTCAGTTTGACTGCCAGAGTGCGTCGGCCTGATTGCGCGCTGGCCCCCTCAATGCCGGCCTGGGTGAACAACCGCACGTACAGGCGGCTCAGCTGATTCGCACTGTAATAAATCTTGCCGTCGCGCTGCTTTGCGCTGATCTTCAATCCATCTCCGGTGCGGCCTGATACGAACAGCTGCGAGCCAGGATCAAGGCCACGGTAGGCCATGCGCCTTGTCGATACCCCATGGCCACGCTCCAGGCGCTCAGCCAAGTGCGCGTCTATGGCATTGGTAAGCTTCTTATTGACCCAGCACACTGGCCGTTCGCGGTGGTTGTAGGCCACCTCGGCGCGCACCAAGGAATCAACTCGAATGCAACCCGCCTCGTCTAGGTAGTCGCTCACACGCAGGCGGCAAATCTCCGTCACCGTCATGCCGGTGCCGAAGCAAGTCAGCAGCAGTGCCGCGTCTCGGATTCCATTCTCATGACTGCTGATCCTGGCGACCTTCACCGCGTGTTCCAGTTGCTGATCCTCGATCACAATCGCTTTGGGCATTGTTCATTCTACATAGTGATAAGCAATCAATCCCAACATATTACGTTATCAAAAAAGCCGGTGAAAGCCCGGCCTGCTTGCACTGTGCGATGTTCACGGAAAATTCCACAGGCAGTCGCATTGATTGCCACCAGCCGTAGCAGGTATGTCGAAAACTGGAGCCACCGGTTTAGGCCTTTACCAGCTTGAGGTGGCATTTATTTCGGAAAACGATCCTGCATCCGGTTACCCCCACTGCTATAAAATATGTGGGTCTATGTGTGGAGTGACCTACGCAACCAGAGCAAAAAGAGCCTACGTATCGGACGCTTGGTGATCCTGGAGCGCGGAGGTTTTGTCCGCGTACAAAATGTTGAAGGATGATGGGCTTACCCCGCGCAGAGAGCACCGGCTCTCATGTGCTGAACGGCTGCTATCGGCCGATTCTGTTGAAAAAGTAGCTCCCTTGGCTGGCCTGCGGCAAAATCTCTTCATTGGCCGGAGGGGGATCACGCAGCATGATGGGACAGTTATCGAGCGGGCAGGATCGGCTGTTTTACTCGTTCAACCTTGAAGATCACATTCCAGCCAATCACCTTCTGCGCAGCATTGATCGGTGTCTTGATCTGAGCGACCTGCGCCATTACCTCGCCGATTTCTATAGCCCAATCGGGCGTCCATCGATTGATCCCGAACTGATGATCCGCATGTTGATCGTCGGCTACTGCTATGGCATCCGCTCCGAGCGGCGGTTGTGCGAAGAGGCCCATTTGAACCTGGCGTATCGCTGGTTCTGCCGGTTGAGCCTTGAAGATGAAGTCCCCAACCACTCAACCTTTTCGAAAAATCGACACGGCCGTTTTCGAGACAGTGATCTGTTTCGCTGGTTGTTCAATGAAGTGCTGCGTCGTTGCATGGACGCTGGTCTGGTCAAGGGAGAAGGCTTTGCCGTGGATGCCAGCATCATCAAAGCGGATGCGAGTCGGCAGCGCGGCGTACCCGGTGATGAACAGGTCAACTGGAGCGATCCGGCTCTGAGCACTCGCGCCGTGCGTGAGTACCTTGAAGGCCTCGATGAAGAGGCTTTGGCCGAAACGCTACCGAAGCGTCTGTCGCTGACGGATCCTCAAGCCCGCTGGACCGCTGCGCCAGGCGGCCCAGCTTTCTACGCTTACTCCACGAATTATCTGATCGATACCGAGCACGGCGTGATCATGGATGTGGAACCCACACCGGCTTATCGAACCGCAGAAGTCGAGAGCGTCAAGACGATGATCGATCGGGTCGAAGCGCAGTTCGACATCAAGCCGGAGCGCCTCATTGGCGACACCGCTTACGGTACCGCGCCGATGCTGGCCTGGATGGTGGAGGAAAAAGACATCGAGCCGCATGTACCGGTGTGGGACAAAACCGAGCGTAAGAACGACAGTTTTTCGAGCAACGATTTCCACTGGAATGAAGAGGCTAAGGAGTACCGCTGCCCGGCTGGCAACCCATTGCGCAGCGAATGGCGAGCCTTCAAGAATGAGCGTTCACACGTCACCAAAGCCAACACTATCATCTTCCGATCCCGGCAGACCGACTGCGCTACGTGTCCGATGAAAGCCAAGTGCTGCCCGAACACTGCGTTCCGAAAGATCGCTCGCAGCGTCCATGAAGCTGCTCGGGATGTGGCTCGGAGCATTGCAGCAACGCCGGCATATCAGCGCTCTCGCCACGAACGTAAAAAGATCGAAATGTTGTTTGCCCACCTCAAGCGCATCCTGAAATTGGATCGCCTACGGCTCCGTGGCATGAGTGGCGCGATGGATGAATTCACACTGGCCGCTGCGGTGCAGAACCTGCGACGGCTTGCAAAAATTTCATCTCAAGGGCCACCAGTCACGGGATAGGTACGCCCGGAATCAGCAAAAAACCCCAAATCAACCCACTGACACAGCTGCAACGGTCAACGAAGTACCGAAAGGCCACTTAACAGTGGTGAGTAGGTTCTTTGATGAGGCCAAGCTCAGCATCACGTTTCCTGAAAAATCGACTTTTTCAACAGAATCGGCCAGAAGCAGACGTTCATGAGCAATTGCTTCCGGCTAAAAGCTGGCGCTTTGTGGCTTGCAAATTAGGGTGGCGCTCCATGACATTCGCCTCTGCGCGCGCCTATGTGTGCAAGCAAAACGTAAAATAGCTCAAAGGCAGGCTTGTGATAGGCTTAAGCAGCGGGGCATGCATTGTCCGAACGACGGAAGCGCTAAGATCATTATTTGTACATCCCATGGCATTTATGTGACGTAGGGTGGGATTGCGATACCGCATTAATCAGTATGAGGAATGGCATCATGTTACAACGCCTATACATTCACAATTTTCGATGCCTAGAAAACTTTGAATTCAAACCGGGTAGTGCATCCTCTGCACTACTGATCGGAAAAAACGGCAGCGGAAAAAGCACGCTGGCAAAAGTTTTTAGGCTGTTTCAGGCAATTGGCCGGGGAACGAATCGGGTTGGCCAGTTAGTTAGAGTCAAGGATTTCACCTTGGGTCGTACTGATGTGCCAATTCGCTTAGAAATGGAGGCCAAGCTTTCTGGTCGTTTGTATCGATATGTCCTTCTTTTAGACTTGCCTGAACGATTCCGAGAGCTTAGGGTATTAGAAGAAAAATTAATGCTCGATGATGAAGTTGTATACTCGCGCGAATTAGCTCAGGTAGTAATAAGGCGCCAGGGTGGCGCGCAGCCTGAGGCGAAGTTCAATATAGACTGGCATTTAATCGCGTTGCCGGTTATACAAGATCCATCCAGTAGTGATGCTTTAAGCGAGTTTCGCGAATGGATGGCTAGAATGATACTGCTTGCGCCTATTCCTAGTCACATGGGGGGGGAAGCAAGTGATGAAACGCTTGAGCCCGAAGAGGATGGTAAAAACTTCGCTGATTGGCTTTCGGGCATACTGGCTCAATATCCATCGGCTTATTCTACCCTAACTCGCCATTTACAGGAAATTATGCCGGATTTGGCGGACTTTCGATTCGAGCGAGCGGGTAAAGAATCCAAGTCCTTACTAGTCCGCTTTAAGTCGGAAACAGCAGAGCATGAGTTTGAATTCGACTCCTTGTCCGACGGCGAAAAATGCTTCTTTCTTTGCGCTGTAGTTTTGGCCGCGAATCAATGCTATGGGCCATTGTTTGCGTTCTGGGACGAGCCTGACAATTACTTGGCTCTTAATGAAGTTAGTCACTTCGTAATGGCTTTGAGGCAAGGTTTTCACAAAGGCGGTCAGATTGTTATGACTTCCCATAATGAGGAAGCTGTACGCCGATTCTCTAATGATAACACTTGGGTTTTGGGGCGTAGATCGCACCTCGAACCTACTATTATCCGACTCTTGGACGACATGCCTGCTCCTTCTGACCTTGTGCAGTCTCTTATATACGGAGATCTGGAACCGTGAGTGTTAATCGGCTGGCCCCACACTTACTGATACTTCCCGAGGATGATGCTAACCGCCAATTAGCGAACGGTTTTCTGAGAAATCCGTCATTGAACCTACGAGCGGTTGCAGCGTTGCCATATTCTGGAGGGTGGGCAAAAGTTTGTAATGATTTCGTTACGACTTATGTGCCCATTTTGAGAAAGTATCCGTTGGGACACATAGTATTGCTTATCGATTTTGATAATAAGGTAGAAGAAAGGCTCAGATATTTTAGAGAGCGGTTTCCAGAGGACTTAGCAGGACGTGTTTATCTGCTAGGAACGTTGGATGAGCCGGAGCCTTTGCGAGTTGATCGAGGAATTTCACTTGAAAAAATTGGAGCAGAGCTTTCGGATGCCTGTTTTGATGAAAGCTGGGAGCATTGGAGCCACGAATTCCTGCGGCATAACGAAAGTGAAGTCCTGCGCTTAGTCGAAAATGTAAGACCATTTCTGTTTCGTTAGCACGCAATCTCGATTTCCTGAGGCGTGAGGCCGGATACTGGTTGCATTAGGCGTGTCGTCTTCCATCGGATTTCTTCGGTGCGATTTCGTCCGACTAGCTATGAAGTCATTCAATGAGTGGCTATAAAGGTACGACGGCCAGCCGGATGGAGCCTGAGTCTATAGACCGCCGCAACCACTCGCGGACACTATCAAGAAATTTCGGGGGGCAAAGCAAAGACATATGCACAGATCGAGGAAAACTCTTAACAGTCATGTTTCGATGGACACTATGCCCTTGCCATAATATTATTCCTAGGATGGTACAGCGTCACGCGGCCAGTTTTATTCGTCGTAAGTAACACCAAGCAAGGAGTGAGCCTTGGCTATAGATTTTAAATGCTCTGTTGAAAGAGTTGAGCTATTTTATAAAGGGACTTATCTGATGGATAGTCCGCGAAATCGTAAGCTGCAGGTAAGTGGAAGCGATTTTTTGTTGAAGCTGAACGGTACAAGAGTCGAAAATATACCGTCTGATATTAGCTTTTACATAGGGGCGGTTCAAGAGTTTTACCCTTCCTTGTCAGCGCTCTCTCTCGATAACTCCGGAAAAGGGATGGATATTACAATGCAGACGAGCTATATGAATCTCGGTGCTTGGATTAAGCCTTTTTCTTTTGATGAATACCTTTTAAAAGTAGAGTCATTAGTTGATGGTATTCTCCCGCCAATAAAAAAATATTATAAGTATGACGATGCAACGTCAATTAATCATACCGTATTAGGGCTAAATTTTTTTGTTGGGAGCGGAGATTTATTAGCTATTATTTCGGGTCGATTGGAAGACTTCGCTCGCGCGCAGCGTGAAGCTGAGAGGGTGCTGTACAACCAGAACTTACCAAGTCATACCTATCTAACTCGAGAGTTTAAGCTTGTTGAGGGGGAAAAGTTTTGCTTGGAGGAAAACTTGACAGTAGAATTTAAGGAGGTTAAGGGTAATAATCCAGTAAAATCAATTAGTAACTTAGTTGATGAGTATGTTTTAGCTTTTTTCAATAGCCAGGGTGGAAGCGTTTTTTGGGGTGTTAATGATGATGGCTTAGTCAAAAGCCTAAAACTGACAACTAAAATGAAAGATGATATCAGAAGGGTTGTTAGCGATAAAATCAATGTAATCGAACCGCCTATAGATCCAACACAAATAGGGGTGTTTTTTCACGAGGTTTTAAATGCTGATAATGGCTACGTATTGGAGGTGAATATACCAAGATCTCAATCGGAGCTGCTTTACTTTAACTCATCTGGCGAAACTTGGGTTCGACTAAATGGGTCTAAGAAAAAGCTTCAGGGCTCTGCATTGCAGGATTATATTATCAAGCGAACTCGTAAAGAAAACTGATGGCGCTCTGCTAATATTTAAACAGCTGTTGCGGGCACTTTAGAGCTATCAAGCGGTTCACTAGTTTTTTATTTATAAAAATAAAATCAACTACGGGACAACAACAGAAATTGCTATGCTGAAACTTTATTTGCAATAGAGCATGGCAATTTTAGATTTTGGTGACTACTTGCAAAAAGGCATTTTCATCGATCAGTGCGCAGGCTGGTTGAAAGGATAGACTTTTTCAATACTGTCCACCGATAACCACAGAATGTAAACAGCAGCATTATGTCGCGAGCAGCATATCGTGATGACGACTGTTGGCCGGACGCGTCCGCTTGCGAACGTCCACTTATGGCCGTTTTCTGCCCATCGCGAGAGGCAGAAAACGACCCAAAGCTGACATCTGATTTCCCTCGTTTATCGCTATGATGAGCCAAGCTTCGCTACCGGAGTTAATGAGCTTTGGGCAACATACTGCAAGTGACCATGGCCTGATAACTCACATGGCATGAGGCCGGAACAGCAAGGTTTATGCTTTAGGTTGGCGACCAAAAAAATCAGCGCAATGCTTGGTTGATCGTCTCGAAAAGCTTCGAGAATCGCTGAATTACGTCTTTACTGATCTTCTTAGGCGGTACCGCCACATAAGCAGCAGCCACTGCAAAATGATTGTATCCAGGAGTTGGTCGAACGCTGACCTGACTGCCTATCAGCTGCTTCTCAATCCTTTGTACGATCCGATCTGCTTGCGGCAGATCCTCCAGTTTTAAGACTGTTCCAGCAAGAGCTTTGGAATAGACCTCGTTGAAATGTTCGAGATACGCTTTAGGGTCTAGGAGATCCTCGAGGTCGGTGGCAACAGCGTCCGCTTCGTCCGCTCCTAGGTTTTTGAATTGTGAGAAATTAAAGACTTGTTTTTGATTTAGCAATTTCTGCTGCACCATGGCGTCGAGCTTCTGATCACTCTTGCCGCTGTAGTCATGCAGAACAGCAAATGCTAACCCATTACCTCCCAGGAGTGACACGAAGGTCGCTACGTTGCTCAAGCCCCCCACGGGGACGATTGTGATTTGGGGATCAAGTCCTACTCCTCCAGTCTCTTCAACGGCCCTAGACATCGCTTGGAGTACAGTGAGTTCCGAAATGCCCTCGACCAGCAAGTTTCGCTCGGCGATGAATAGGTTTTGAGCAATATTCCAACCTAGGGCGGCCTGTAGTGGGAAAATTGTCTTGGAATCCGACCCGGAAAGGTTAGAAGAGATCACTGTCCCTTGGCGTGGCTTGTCTTCCACTACCCTCACTTGGTGCAGGCGATCTGAATTCACCATGAACGGTGAGTGAGTCGTGTAGATGACCTGGTGGGTCTCAGCAAGATCGTCGATGTAACGCAAAAAATCAGACTGAGCGAGGGCATGCAGAGCCAGGGCCGGTTCGTCCAGAAGCAGCACAAGATTGTTACTGGTTGTACTGCCGACCACGCCGAGTTGCTGCTGGACGCTGTCAAACCACACTAAAAAGCTAAAGAACCAGATGAAGCCTCGGCTGCGCTGATCGAATGGGGTGGTAACACCACGGTGTCTTTTGTTTTTGATCCGCAGGTAGAGGTTAGGCCCGTCGTTAAATGGGGCGGCATCTGACGCATCAGGCCGAATATCGATCTCAACTTCGAGGTCTTCGTTCTGCTTCCAGAATTCCAGAATCTGATCAGTTAGGTTGATCGATACCGATTCGATCTGTGCCTTCAGTTCTTCATAGGAGGTGCCATTCGAGAAGTCGTCCAGTTCAACTCCCGCCATGCGTAGTAGGGCGATCACTGCTTGATGCTTTGCCTCGATCTGCTTGTGGGCATTAGCCGGATCTTTGCTTGCGGCGGCTAAGCGATTCGCAAGATCTTTGAGATTGAGTTTTCCAGGCAGGAGGTCGTAGTCGCTGAAATAAAGAAAGCTAGGAATCTGCGGTGATAGCAACTGCCAAGCTTCGTAGTTACATACCGACGACCAGTCCGCATGTGCACCGCTCACACGAGTTTCGAGCCCTTGGACGAATTCTGTGTCAGCCTCGTTCGTCAGGCTGATGCCTTTCAGGCCTAATAGTGCTTCTCTCAGCGAAGTGGCTTTGCTGAGGACGGCTACTGCACCTTCGCTCAGCCCTACGGTAGTTGCGAGGTTTTTGAGTACTGGCGCTTCGGGAATACTCAACCCAATTGAACTAGCATTTTTGTAGTTACGTGACATTGTGAATCTGAATCCGGCCTTTATGTCACAACCGATTTTTGCGTTGATTTCAGATGCCTCAGCGTCGTCGATTACATAGGTTAGGGTGACGGCATTTTCAGGCGACTTCTCGTGGAGTCGCTTATATGTCAGCAGGTCTTTGCGTGGATAGTCTTCGGTGATGTCGAATTTCTCTTTGTCCAGCGCATCCTTGGCTTTATGCAAAGCTCTGAGAAAGACCGTCTTTCCGGCTTCATTCATCCCCACCAAGACAGTGACCTGGGGGTCGATCTCAGTTGTCTGCTGCTCATTGATTGAGCGGAAAGGGCCAACCTTTACAGATGTCAACAGCATGTCCATTTGTCCTTGTTGATCGAACGCGAATGGGCACGAAGGTAAGCGAAAAGCCATCACGTCGTCTACGTAGACGTGGCTACTCTTAACGGCAGTCCGCTTTTGGCCGCAAGCTGCCACTGTGAAATGACAACCTTGGCCCTCGAGCCATGGGCCGGCCCCGAAAACCGTCTTTTACCGAAAGGCGTGATAAAATAGGTTATCACCACTTTTGGCCGTTTATCGGGTTCGGTGACGATAGCTATCCATGGCGTAGCATTCGTGACGCAATAGATGCCAGGCGAGTGTGTACTAACCGACTGAGAGGTAAATATGCAGGAAGTGACCAAGGTTGGCCAAAATGATCAGCGCAGGCTCACCGCCGTCGAATTTCAGGATTTGGCCCGAGTGCCGGCCGCGGTCGAGTGGTTTGCCAACCTGGACAACCCTCGAACGCGACGCGCCTACCAAAATGACCTGGAAGACTTCTGCGCGTTTGTCGGCCTGGCCTCGGCGGATGAGTTTCGTGTAGTGACTCGATCGCATGTTCTGGCCTGGCGAGCCCAGCTCGAGCATCGCGGTTTGGCCGGGGCGACGATCCGGCGCAAATTAGCAGCACTGGCCAGCCTCTTTGATCACCTCCTGGAAAGCAATGCAGTCGCCGGCGGCAACCCGGTGCATGGCGTCAAACGTCCCAAGGTTGAAAGCAATGAAGGCAAGACCCCTGCCCTGGGCGATCACCAGGCCAAGGCGCTACTCGAGGCGCCGGACGAATCGACTCTTAAAGGGCTGCGCGATCGGGCGATATTGGCTGTTCTTCTGTATCACGGGCTGCGCCGTGAGGAAGCGGCGCAGCTGCAGGTGAGCGACATCCAGGAGCGGCGCGGAATTCAGCATTTGAAGGTACATGGCAAGGGCGGCAAGGTGCGGTACCTGCCGCTGCACCCGGTGGCGGCTGGTCGTATCCATCAGTATCTGGAGTGCTCCGGGCATCACCAGCCAGACAAGAAAGTACCGTTATTCAGGCCGCTGCGTGGCCGATCAACTGGCGTCGGCGTCTCAGGAAACGGCATCTATACCTTGGTCGAAGCTTACGCAAAAAAGGCGGGGATCGAGGTCGACGGCTTGGGGGTTCATGGACTCAGAGCAACCGCAGCCACAAACGCCCTTGAACATGAGGCCGACATCGCCAAAGTCCAGGCCTGGTTAGGACATGCCAATATCAGTACGACCAAAATTTACGATCGGCGGCAGAACCGGCCAGAGGATTCGCCGACTTACAAGGTGAAGTATTGATGGGATGAGAATAAAAAAGCTTTCGGCAAGTGGTCGGCGAAAGCCACGCTCTTATAACTCAAAAAGCCCAGTCGAGAGTCCTAACCTAGGACGTCTGCGCGATATCCTCTTCTAGTTCCCGCACAGCCTTGCTGGCTTTGATTTCAAATCTGCGCTCAACCTCTGCGTCACTCAGCCTCAACGCATCATCGCCTAGCCACATGGCGAGTTTCTCGCGCTTCTGATTGACCGTGAGAGCGTCAAGGTTTGGGATGTAGCCATTATCAGCCTTCATGCCTCTCTGCAGCTCGTAGAAGGTCTTGATCAGAGATTTCGGATGAATCTCACCGCTTGGGCAGAATCGGTCTGTGAGCTTTCTGATCGTGTGATTGATGGCACGCAACTGGGATGTCGTGGTGATCTGGCAGAAATAAGCAGCCCAGCCCAAGCGCTTGCCTTTGAATATGCAGCCAGTGATCCTCAGGTTGAGCTTCCATTGGCAGTAGGCTAGGGCCCGCTCCTTATCGGCAGGTCGTCGAGCTGCAGCCAGTTTATGCCGGTATGCCGTAAAGATTTTGGCGATCGAAGACTCGAACCTCAAGATGCTCTCATGGCGAATGAGCACCTGGCTGCCTTCAATCTGATATCCAAGGAAGCTGAAAGGATCGGTCAGGCTCTCTACCTTGGATTTCGATCCTAGTTCGAAGTCATGCGGGTTGAGCTTCAGGGCTTTCAATTCGGCGATGAGCTCATGAGCGGTAGCACGCGCGCGCCCTGCTGGGCCTAGGATCAGAATGTCGTCGACGTAACGTTTGTACCAGATTCCTTTCCGGGCCTCGAAAAGGCTGTCAATGCCCTGCAACGCAATCTCCGCGAGCACATTTGAAATTGCGAGGCCCTGTGGCACTCCCACGGAGGGACGATCGGCACCCTTACTACCTTTGGATTCAGGCACCGTGGGCGTTGTAAGCGCGGCGGTGATTAACTGCCTGAACTCAGATTTCCGAATTTTCTTCCGCGTCGCAGCTGCTACCAATTCATGAGGTATGGATGGGTAGAACTTTTGAAGATCAATCTTGGCATATTCGACATATACGCCAGAGTGGAGCGCCGATTTTAGAGAGTCGATGACTATCTGAGGGAGGGTGAGTTTGGCAGTGGGGAAAACATCCGATAGGCAATTACACAACGCGCGTAGAACGATTCTGTCTCTGGCCGTCGGAATGGATATCTGGCGAGGTTGCGACAATGCCCCCTTGAGGATCAGTTTTTCCTTGTAAGCAGTGAACCGGTACTCCCCACGGTGCACCTTGTCGACTATGTAATCGAGCTCTGCGGTCAATCGTTTATCTAGGTTAGCCGGGCGCATGCGATCGAGACCGATGGCACCAGAGTTTTTGATTCTGTCGGCGTAAATCTCCTGGAGGCGCTTTCGGGTGAAGACCTTTTTGAAGACTCCCGCTGCGCTCATGACTTGTTCCCGTAAGCATATAGGCCTGCCAGTACCGGTAAGGCATACAACAGCGTCGTAATCACAAACCGCATTGTCAGCCAAAATAATGCAGAAAAATACTCGAAGCCTGTGGGTGGTCGGGTAGTTGGCCCACCTGCAAAAACGCGGGCGATGCGATCATCGATCTCTCGATGATTTTCTGATTCAGCCAGCAGTTCGTCATACCTGTTGATTTGCTCTGAGGTCGGGGTAGGCGGAGGTGTATTGGGCAGGCCGTCAGGTATCCCGCGATGAAGCTTTTGTAAAGCTAGGTAGTTGGTGCGCATCAGCATGGCTCGGCCCCGGAAGTCGCGGTTGGCCACTGCAAGCGAAATACCGAGCAAGGCAACCGAAAGAATCGTCGCCATGATGTCAGTGTCGGAGCCAAGGATAGTGCTGTGCCTAATGGTCAGCACCCCCAACGCCGCGCTGAGGATTGCGTACCATACCAGCAAGAGTTGCGAGTGAAAGTCCAGCCACTCCAGGCGCTTGTGGGCCTGGATGCGTGCCTTATAAGTGAACCACACGCTGTCCTTTTTCACGCACATCTCTCCATAGAAATTGGTGAAGGGGCAGGGGGATTTGAGTACCGTTGAACATCCCGTAGGGATCAATGGGCCGAAACCCAACTGCCGAAGCTGTTAATTATCAGAACCGCCCTCGTTGTTACGAGAGGAAGAACCTGCCCCTTCACGGCTGATTTTACAGTGCCAGCATGAGGCACGGAAGGTGTTTCAGTCACTCTTTCGTTGAGTTTCGCTGTAGTCAGCGGCCAGGCTGGTTTTTCGTCTAGCTGCTAGGGCGAGTGGATAATTTGAAAGTGCTGCTGGTAGGTCTTGAGCAGCGGCCTGTTCCCAGATTCTTTGATCATACTGAGAAGCTCGGCCCCTTCTCGATAGGCAATTGAGTAGCGAGTTGTCTTGGCGTCCTCAGCCTCGATCAGTGCTTTAGACGTTGCACTGATGGTCGCATTCGTCCAGACCTCATAGGTCTGTCTCAAATGGCAAAGATCTTCACTATGTTTGGCAAAATGTCGCAGCACGGGTAGCCGCTTTTTCAGCCACTTCTCGACCTCAGAGTCATTAACCTGACCAGTAGACAGGTGGCTTTTACACTCGATGAACACAGTCCCGGTTCGAGCTTCCACAAGAATATCAATTTCGGCGCGGGCGCCATCTGAGGCGCGCACCAGTTTGTTGATGGTGATGTAGGGCTTCAGGTACTACTCATTCGCCAGTTCGGGGCACAGTTACTCGAACAAGCAGCCCCGTAGAGTGCCTTCCGCGCCCTCAATCTTGCTCAGCGCGCTGAACAATCCATCGATTTTTTCGGGATTTTCCAGGTTGAGGGCGGTGGCCTTGAGCACCGAAGACAATTCATGAAGGGCTTGCGCAACGTCGGTGCCAAGTAACGAGTAGAGCGTGGCAGCAATCGCACCATTGGCCCTGATAGCACGCACTGCCTCTTTATCATAAGACTCGGCCAAAGAGGTTGGTGAGCAGTAGTGTCACAAGCAATGCTTGGAGAAGATAGAATAGCGCTTCTCTGCTTATCAATTTTCTCCTTGCATGCAGCTAAGAATCGCTGATCACCCAGGAGGGCTGGATTCTCGCAATAGTACCTATCAAGAACTCTATATTGACTTCAAAGTGCCATCACCGGCATTGTGTCTTGGCGAGGGATCCACTTTAAACACACAAGGAAATGACCATGGCCGATTTTTATATCAATGCAGTCCGCCGCGATAAGCCAGGCGGCCACATCCAGCAAGTCAAAGTTATCAAGGCCGGAAAGGCCCTAACGATGACCACCGATCGTGCGTTTGTTGCAGATCTCATCACTTTAGGTAGGACAACGTTCCAGACGATCTTCTGGGAGAAAGGCGGGTGGCGTTATGGCGCTCATGTCCACGTGGTGGATGGTGAGTTCCTGGCGACTGATCGCAACGCTCGTAAAGAAGACAACCTCGAAAGCCTGCCTACTTTCTAATACCTGGAAAGCGCAGCTCATCCCTCGCGCCCGAATTAGCCATTAGCCTGCAAGTTCTCCATTTTGTCGCCCCAACTAGCGCGATCAGCTAAAAGTGCATGCTGATAGATCAGCTTCCCCGATTGAATGGGAGCACCACTCCACCATCTCCAGGTTTGACGGACGGATCGCCGCTGATCATGGACTTCAGCTTCGCCAAGTGGAACACGGAAGCTTTGCCGGACAGATAAAGCTCCGGTAGACCCGCCAGCTTTTCCACATCGTTTGCAGCCAAACCTATGTAGCTCGATACCGACTCAATCGGCATGACACCAGAAGACGACAATAACTCGATAGTGCGTTTCAGAAGCCGAGGTTGTTCAGGGGCGCGCGCGTCGTCGCCAGGCTCAGATTTAGCACCCCACCGTGCTGACCTACGTTTGAACAGAACCAGCTTTTCATCAGCATCGATAATCTTGAGTGCTTCAAGACGCATGATCATGGCGGCAACAGAGACGCCCCAGCGCTGTTTAAGCAATAGAAGGCTGTCAAGCGTTATCGGTGTTCGCACATCGGCTGCAAACGTTTCTGCTGGCAGCAAGAAAGCTCCAGCGAAACGATGAGCTTGCGATTCCATTAATTTGTAGCGCTCAGGATCGGTTGAGCGGTCAATGCCTTTGTGCAAAATAAGGTGACCGAGTTCATGAGCAAGGTCGAATCGACTGCGAAAGCCATTACCCTTGTCGGCGGACAGCAGAATCAGTGGCCGCTGCAGTTCGTGGCTCCAAGCAGAGAGCCCTTCGATCGGTGCGATGCCCGTTTCCTCTCGAACCACGATTACGCCTGCCCCTTCTACAGCCATTGCCAAATCGGGGATTGCCCGACGACCAAGACTCCAGAGGTCTCTGCACTCGCTGGCAGCTTCCTCGATGTCGAAATTGGCAATTTGCTGAGGGTCCGTAAATAACCTTACGGGCAGGTTTACGTCCGGAAAGTCGACGAACTCGCTCATCGCCAGGACGATATCTTGCGTCCATTCCAGTCGAGCTCCCAGCATGGCTCTTGCTGAGACATGCGCAGACGCATTGCTTCGGAAAAGAGGCAGCGATCCCTTCTTAGGAAGGGGGCGGGTAAACCATTCAGGACTAACGTTGATGACCTTGGAGAGGCTATCCAGCGCCTCTGCTTCGGGTGCCTGCTGCCCCGATTTCCACTTGCTGATTGTGGCCGGCGATACACCGACCATAGCAGCAAGTTGTACTTGGGAAAGGGCGCGAGCATCCAGTGCCTGACTCAATCGTCCTGGCTGGAAATCTGTAATGCCCCGGCTCATGTTTCTTTCTGTCCTCCGAGCTCGATGAAGCCCGCTTTGAGTTTTACTTTTGCATTGTCGGCCTGTTTCGGGGCTGCCTCATAGCGATCCAAGAACTGGCTTAAAGGTTCCCGAAACAGCCACCCATCTATTTTTGGATTGGGCACCGCGATATAGACCTGCAATGGCTTCTCAGGATGGTGATTCAGTGAACCGCTGAAACGTGCGACGAAGAAGAATGTCCCGGAGGTCACATCCTGAGGCCCGAAAAGAGATGGCTGTACCAGTTGACTCATGGCCTCATTAGCTTCGGCCAGTTCGCGTCGAGTGATGCTGCGGTTAGGGCGATTCCAATTTGTGGTGTTCATGTTCAAGCGTGCAAATTTGAACATCCCTGCCACGCCCACGATCACGCGGTTGCCCTGGGAAGACATCAATTCAGCCTTTGACGCTTCCAGTAGGTCGCTAAACCGCTCATTCATTTGAATGTGCCGCATGTACCCCAGTGCAGTTTTTCGCTGCTTCTTGCTGACTCCCTTCGTCAACCCAAAGGCCTGGAGCGCACCGGCTGTAAAGGCATCTTCGACACCCATCACAAGGTCACGCGAAACGTGGGTGATAAGCATAGCGGCAATTGCTTCTGGGTTTGGGGTCATGTAGTGGCTCTCAGGTTTCGAATAACGCGATTATATGCCTGAAAAATTTCGCGTAAAGAGGTAGTTTCGGTTTAATTTGAGTTTTGAAGCGGAATGTAGGAAGCTTCCAGAACGGCGATCGGGCAGGCGGTGATAGCCTTGCTGAAGTGTTAAACGGTGCTTGATGTGCGCCAAGCTGCTGAAGAAAGAGAGTTCTAGCTCATGCGCTTTTGTGGATTGAACAGGCAGGTAGACGAGTTGGTCTCGTTGCAGCAATCTAGAAACCTAGGTTTTGTACGAAAAGTCGGTGCGGGTAGAATTGCCGCCATGATTGGCTGGAGACCCGCATGGCAAAGCGTTACGAACTCTCCGACGCATCGTGGGAATTGATCAAGGATCTGGTTTCTCCAGAGCAGAAAATGGGTCGCCCACGCACTGATGATCGTCTGGTACTGCATGGAATCCTGTGGATCCTGTGCTCGGGCGCTGCCTGGCGTGACCTGCCGGAACGCTTTGGGCCTTGGTCAACGGTGTATCAGCGTTTTCGTGACTGGCGCGATGACGGTACGTTTGATCGAGTACTCGAGCGCTTACACATTCGGCTGAACCGGGAAGGACTGATCGACCTGGACACCTGGATGATCGACTCTACGGCGATACGTGCAACCCAAGCCTCTTCAGGCGCCGGAAAAAAGGGGGGTCTGAAGAACCGCTAGACCATGCTCTTGGGCGTAGCCGAGGCGGCCTGACAACCAAGATTCACATGGTTTGCGACGCCAATGGCGTGCCATTGCGCTTTGTGCTTTCACCGGGACAAGCCAGCGATATCGCCCACGCCCAGCCGTTGCTGGATCAGGTAAGAATTCCCGGCAAGCCCGGGCGACCGCGCAAACGCAGCCGCTGGTTACTGGCTGACAAAGGCTATGACGCAGAACACCTGCGTCACTACTGCGACCGTTACCGAATGCAGCCAGTGATTCCGCTGCGTGCCATGCCACGCAAACCCCGGCCTGGGTTGCCCCGACTCTTTGATCGTCCAAAGTATCGGCAGCGGAACATCATTGAGCGGATGTTTGGCTGGCTAAAGGAGAACCGCAGAATAGGAACTCGCTACGACAAGCTGGCCAAGAGCTTTGCAGCCATGGTCACGCTGGCCTGCAGCCTACGTTGCATGCGGCAATACTTTTCGTACAAAACCTAGAGCCACGCTAAACCCGCACGGCGTCGGCGCCTGGAGCAACGCGTACATAACTGCACACCTCCATGCCCTGTCGCTGCGACTACCTTGACTCCAACTATCTGGCACTAAAGCAGCGCCTGGTGATAGGGGGCTAATCCAGCCGTTGCGTCGGGTCACCACGGGCACGCTTTGTCCCGATTCAAGGCTGTCGCGAACCTTGGCCAGCTTCTGGTCGAAGCTCCAGCGGCGTCGGCGTTGCTGGCCGAGCAGCTCGCCACCTTTATCATTGCTGTTGGTCATAAACATACCCGTTTGCCTATCCCTTATCTCAAGGGGGAAACGGTGTCCTGTCTTTCATGGGGCTCTTCAGGCAAAAAAAGGCCCCTGCACCATCACCAGGTACAGGGGCCTCATTGAACGTAATGTCCCGTTCTGCGTAATGCCGGTCAGCCCCTATCAGTACCGCCTTCGCTTCGTCCGACAAAGTGCTTGACTCCATCATGGCAACATCCCACTGGATTACTGCCTGGGCGATTGCCATCACTTTCTCCGGAGTAATATCGCCAGGCATCTCGAAAGTGTTTGAGCTGGCCGCGGTGACGACAACACCCGTGTTCATTCGGACGGGGGCGATTCTGTGTATGGCGAGCCCGCTCGAGTTTTCAAAGCCCATTCCAGGCTTGTGCGCCGTGATGTAATACATCACACTAAACGCCATGATCATTAGCTTTCAGCACAAAGGCCTGCGCCTCTACTACGAAACGGGGTCGACCAAAGGCATTCGTGCGGATCACGCAAAACGCCTGGCCCGCCTGCTGACATTCATGGATCGCGCCGCTACCCCAGGTGATCTTGACCTCCCTGGTTGGCGGCTTCATTCCTTGAAGGGCGACCTGGCTGGATTTTGGTCGCTCACCGTCAGCGGCAACTGGCGGGTGATATTCCGCTTCACAGGAAGCGATATCGAACTGGTCGACTACCTGGACTACCACTGAGGAGGATGCAGACATGGTGATGTTCAACCCACCACACCCAGGCGAAACGCTCATCGAGGACGTGCTCCCCGAATTGAACCTCAGCATCGCCGAACTGGCTCGCCGACTTGGCTTTGCTAGAGAAACCCTGTCGCGCGTCCTGCACGGCCATGCCCCTATCAGCGCGGATCTGGCAGTACGTTTGGAGCTGGCAGGCATCGGCAAGGCACGCACTTGGCTTGGCGTACAAGCTGACTACGACATCTGGCAGGCACAGCATCGCCATCAGCCGCCTATTGAGCGCTTCGCCGCTTATGCGTAGAAGTGAAAAAATCCGCCAAAGAGTGATTGACGACCGTACAGTTTCCACTGCCAAGTGGCCGCGATTGTCGACCACTTTCTTCACTGTATCTGTTATAGCCGATTCACTTTGAGGCCTCGTATGTCGACGCTGACGCAGAACTGAGCCGCCTGCTGATGCAAGACTGCCCCAACCTAAAATCTAGCAACCCACTCACATATAACGTTGTTCTTGGTGTCCGACGGGTCAGTGATATTTCGGTAGCTGGGTCAGTTCGGCGTCAGCGTCAACAGGATCTGGTCATCAAGGCGTTGGACATGGCTTATGAACAGCGTGGAAGGCCTCAAGGGCTTTTGTTTCACTCGGATCAGGGCTCGCAATATGGTAGCCGCCAGTTCCGTCAACGGCTCTGGCGTTACCGCATGCGCCAAAGCATGAGCCGTCGTGGAAACTGCTGGGATAACGCGCCGATGGAGCGTGTGTTTCGCAGCTTGAAAACTGAATGGATACCGACCGTGGGCTACATGACTGCTCAAGAGGCACACCGCGACATCAGTTATTACCTGATGCATCGATATAACTGGATTCGACCGCACCAATTTAATGGTGGGCTGCCACCGGCTCAGGCCGAGAAAAAACTTAACGTCGTGTCCGGGATCAGTTGACCACTACAGACACCCTAAACGGTATACCTTTACGTCCCAGGCCCCGGTTTCAGGCCGGGGCTTGTTGGTGTAGCTGGTGCGGTTTCCTAGAGTGATTCGTTCCATTTCGTCACGGGAGCGGTGCAATCAAAGCTATAACTGCCCATGGTGCCGCTCTGCTCACCAATGGAATTCTTGGATAGAGCCTGCTGGAACCCGTTATCGTCTGTACTGCTCAGCTTGAGCTCAAACAAAGCTTGCTCAAGTAGTTTTTCAAGCGCTTAAGGAGAGTCAGCTTAGGCCTGGATCGTAACCTTTCCTAGTGTCTTTTCTTTCACAGGATTTTCCTTACTCAATCAGCACTTGAATGCGGGCCAGTACATCGTCCATTACCACCTCGGGGACCGCCTCTACGCGCTTGCCCCCACGGGCCTCAAGATCAACGGTGCGGAGTTGATTGCACAACACCACGCCTTGCGTCTCGGTGCCGGCACCGCTCAGTGGCACTGCAAAACCAGCATATCGGGCAAAGTCCCCGCCTTGGGTGATAGGAGCGATTAGGACCAAGCCCGACACGTTGAAGGCCGCAGGCGAAATGATCAGCGCAGGACGAAAATCACCTTGCTGCTCACGGCCAGCGGTGGGGTTCAGGTTAAGGCGCGCAATATCGCCACGATTGAATTTGGCCCGCTTCACGCTTCACGCCCAACGGCTGACATGGCATTCCACGCTGCCATGTCGGCAGGCTCCGGCGCGCTCAAGTCACACTGCGCCATCAGCTCGGCCAGCGCATAATGCGGCTTGGCCTTCGCAGGCTTGAGGGTAATAACCTCAGAGGACACATCGAGTTTCAGCACATCGCCACTGACCAAATTCATCAGCTTGAGCACGGCTGCTGGCAGGCGAATCGCCGCGCTATTGCCCCACTGCTGCACTTTGACTTCCATAACAACCTCCTAAAAAGGATACACATTGTAGACACCAGGTATGTCACCCACAAGCCTTTTGTATAAACATAGTATCTACAATGCCAGCTCAAAAGCGCGCCGTATAGTGGCTTGATCCACTGACAGGTACGGCTTCGAATGGTCGATATCGGAATGGCCAAGAATCATTTGCACCGTCTCAACGTCACCAGTCGCGGCCAGCACCTTTGCTGCAATTGAGCGCCTTCCGCTATGGGATGACCCCTGTTTGATACCGGCTTGCCGGTAAAGCCTGCTGATTGTCTGTTGCAACGCGTCACACGCTCGGTACACCTTCAGACCGCTGTGTAACTGCCGATGTTTGAACGCGAGTTCAAAGGCTTGCCCTTTGTGCGTCATCACCAGCTTTGAACCTGGGCGAAACCCTCGGTATTCATCCGCGCCGGAAAGCCACCAGCAGCGCCGATGACGTATCGCAAACCACGCATCGAGCGCGGCGAGACATTTGGAGTGGGTCAGGTAGATGTTTCGTGGCCTACAACCCTTCGTGATATCCGCTCGCAAGTACACCTCGGGCTTAACAACACCACTGGGGTAAAGCACGTCAGCGACCTCCAGCAAGGCCAGCTCGGTAACGCGAATACCGGTGGTATGAGTGAGCCACAACAAAGCCACATCGCGCTCTGGCAGACGTCCAGTGACGGATGCAACGCGAATCAAGTGCTTGAATTGCCCAGAGCGAAGCGAGGCAGCGCGGTGCGGAGTCATACGGTCTCCCTGTCAGGATTGCACGGGAATCGTGCTGGATCTGGAGAGAGTCAGGCCGAGGCCTCCTGACAAGGGTATCAGCAGGACTCACCTGGTGTTCACGGAAAATGGCACTCGGCCTACTCCCCTCCCCTTCTACCGCTTTACTGGTCAAGCCCAAGACTCAGCAATCACCCTCCCACCAGTCGCGGAACTTCTGCCACGCCCTGTGCCGGTGCAACACATAGAACACCACCAGCACACTTCACACTGGCCAGCCAGGCGGCCGGCTGGCTGGCTGTTGCGCGAAGGGCTATCACCCGTGACGGCTAAGCCGGTAGTACAGCGGCTTAAACATCAGGTGGACGAAGGACTGGAAAGCGTAGCCAGGAAAATACTTGAAACCCAATCACCTAACACTGGCAGGCATTGTGATCAGCATTTTCCTTTCAGCACTACCGGCGCTGTCAGCACCGACACTGATCCCCCTCGTCGGCTTCCATACTGATCCATGCTAGCTGCTGACCAGACTAGCCATGCGTCACACATGAAAACCCTCCGCCAAGCTCTCGCATAGCAGCGTTCGGTAGTACTCAGCGAGCTACAGCAACCTTAAATAAAGGCTACCAAAGGAGAATTCACTAAGAATTCCTTTAGGATATCAAAATGAATTCCATACGAATGCAAAATGAATTCATTGAGAAACTCAATAGAATTCATTAAGGAACCCAAAAAGATATCTTGAAGAATTCTCAAAAGTTATCTAAGATGGATCCTAACTGAATCTAAAAGGATATCCTCTAAGGATTCCTAGTAGAATTCATATGATACCCTTTTAGATATCTAGAGAATTCTTTTATGCCAACCATAGTTTTCGTATCACCGAAAGGCGGCGCAGGTAAAACGACCTCGGCACTGGCATTAGCTACACAGATAGCTCAGAGGGTAAATGTAACCGTCATTGATGCCGACCCGAATCATCCGATCAAGTCTTGGTCTGAAGGGGGAGAAACACCATCAAACATGACAATTATTTCTGATGTCACGGACAAAACGATTGGCGATACGATCGCTGAGGCAGCGGCGAAAACCCCATTCGTCATCGTTGATCTAGAAGGTACCGCTGCAGCTATTGTTGCGTATGCGATTGCCGAGGCGGATTTTGTTGTAATCCCCACCCAAGGTTCTCAATTGGATGCAGAGCAAGCCAGCAGGGCATTTGGGCTGATCCGAGCGCATGAACGAGGAATCCAAAAACACAAACCTGAATACCGTTTACCTTACGCGGTCCTGTTCACCCGGACCTCTGCCGCGATTCAAAGCCGCGATACGAGGCATATCCGAAATAGTTTTCAAGCTGGAGGCATCCCTTTTTTCGAAACTGAACTGAATGAACGGGCAGCATTTAAGGCGATGTTTTCGTATCGGCAGCCGTTGGAGGCATTACCTCAAGATGAGGTTTCGAACGTAGCCAAAGCGATTGAGAATGCAGAAATGTTCACACGCGAGCTGATTCAAAAGATCAGTTTAGGTGTAGATAAGCAGGATGGAGCACAGTAATGAGCCGTGTAGATCCGTTGGAAAACCTTAAGAAATTCGAGCCAAAAGCTTCTGTAGAGCGTAAGCCTGACCAGAAAGACAGTGAGATTGAAGATATTGCTACGCAACATGGATTTCTAAGCAGGCAGGCAGTAGAGCCACCACCTAAGCAGGTAAGGCCTCAACGCCGCCACAAAACCGGACGTAATGTCCAGATCAACATCAAAGGCGATCAGAACACACAGGATGAGCTTTACAGGCTCGCAGACAAGATCGAGCAACCACTTGGGGAAACACTGAAACGAGCTCTGGCTGCGCTTGAGCGCGAATTATTGAATCAGAAATGACTGTAGTTTAGCCCGAGAGTCATTCCTGATCCTGGCCGACTCTAATTTGCTTTTACTGTCCATAACTGGTCCATCCGCGTGGTGAAGCTGCCACTTAGCAGCTCCCGGCGCATGGCCCATTCTGGCTCTGCTGGCACACTGGCCGCACGCAACGTCCCCCTTCCCCAACGGCCATTGATCTCATCGAGCACGCTCATCACCTTTTCAGACGTGGCCGGCTGTACGATCGAGAACAGGTCATCTGTGAACTCACCAGGTTGCCGCAGATCCATCAGCAGCACCTCCGCCTTGCTGTACCTGTACCCCTCACGAAAGATCCGGCCTACAGCCTCGACCGCCGCTTGGGTCATCAAGCGTGTGTCATTGGTAGGGTAGGGCAGCTCGATCATAGCTCCCTGGGCAAATTTGGCTTCTTCAGGGCTAAACATCCCGGTACGAATACTCACTCTGACTTTCTTGCAAAGCGAGTTCTGTGCCCGAAGCTTCTCTGCAGCGCGTTGCATGTAAGTCGCCACAGCTGCCTTGATCGGCCCGATCTCTGTTAGTCGTTTGCCAAACATCCTGCTACTGCAAATCTCCTGTTTAGGCGGGTCAGGCTCGGCCAGATCCAGGCATGAAAAGCCGGACAGCTCACGGGCTGTCTTCTCGATCACCACGCTGAATTTGCGTCCCAGCATCGTCGGGTCAGCCTGGGCCAGATCCATCGCTTTCTTGATACCCATCGCTTCCAAATGCGCTTTCATTCGTCGACCAACTCCCCATACTTCACCAACGTCGACACGCTCGAGCACCCAGTCGCGCTTGTAGTCGTCGCAGATGTCAACCACACCGCCCGTTCGCGACTGCAGTACCTTGGCAGTGTGGTTGGCCAGCTTGGCCAAGGTCTTGGTGTGTGCGATACCGACGCCAATCGGAATGCCGGTGTCCATCAGCACCTTGGCTCTCATTTTTCGACCGAACTGCGTCAGGTCACCCGGCATTCCGGTCAAATCAACAAATTTTTCGTCGATCGAGTAGGTTTCCGATTCAGGAACCATCGACTCGATCACCGTCATGACACGTTCTGAGATATCACCGTACAAAGCGTAATTGCTGCTAAAGGCCACGATGCCATGCCGACGCAGCTGGTCCTTGATCTGGTAGTAGGGTGCGCCCATTTTGACGTACGGTTTTGCGTCGTAGCTGCGGGCAATGACGCAGCCATCGTTGTTGCTGAGGACCACGATCGGCACCTTGGCCAGGTCAGGCCTGAACACACGCTCACAGCTCGCATAAAACGAATTACAGTCACAAAGCCCAAAGACCTTCTTAGGCGTGGTCATGATCGCGCACGCTGTAACGCACTACACCCCAGATCTGCAGCTCGTCCTGCTCGAGCACGTAGCGCGACGGGTACGACTTGTTTTCGGACAGCAGGATGATTTCTCGGCCCTGGCGATGCAGCCGCTTGCATATCGGGTCACCGTTCAGCGCTGCAATCACGATTTCACCGTGCACCGCTTCCTGGCTCCGATCGACGATGACCAGGTCACCGTCATAAATGCCGGCGCCCTGCATACTGTCGCCCTGAATTTTCGCCAGGTAAATGTGCGGGGCACGTACGTTGAACAGCTCATCCAGGGACAGGTGCTTTTCGATGTGATCAGCGGCAGGAGAGGGGAAACCTGCAGGAATCTTGAAGCTGTAAAGGGGCATTTTGATGCCCTGGATTGTGTGCTCAAGCTTGCCGAGTATGGTGACGCTCATGATGCGGCCCTCCTTTTTGTTGGGAGTTGAAAAACCCGCACAAGGCGGGCAATGGTTTGTTTCTTGTGTCAATCGTCCTTCGGGACGGTCCAGAAGACCTGGATACCGCCGTCATCGCGGTACGCTACGGTGACGTTGTCAGTGTCGCTCAGCTCTTCAATGATCTGATCCCAGTCGCTCGCCTGATCATCTGGCAAACGCACTAGAAGCGCGTTCTTACGCTTTTGGGCACCAGGATCGTTGATTGCTTTTTGCAGGCGCATGCCCAGCAGTTCATAAGAATTGAACACGCGAGGCTTAGGAGCGGACTTGGTAGCGGACTTGGCAGCAGATTTAGCCATGACAAATATCTCCATACTGTACGCACATACAGTACATTGATATTTTAACCTGGGCGATAATTTTTAAACCACTGCCGACCTATGGTCTTGGGTATTGCTAGCAATCGCACAGTACCCATGGTCTGACCAGGGCTGGATGGTAAGAAGGGAAACAATCTGCACACGATGCAAGAGCACCCAGACGCAGATCTTCGAAACTTTCAACGCCTCGTAGCATGAGCGTGTCGCCTACGTGCTTGTTAGGGCAAGCTGCAACGCACTTTTCGAACTGGCTCTCATCCATTGATTCAGGAAGGCGTCCAAACGGGCAGGTCCCTGTGTCATTGCAAGGCACACAGTTCTTAAGGCGAGTAGCGATCAACAGCACTTCATTTAGGCCGTTATCCCACTGAGTGAAGTGTATTAAGACGTTGAGTGTGCTGACTGCGGCTTTCCAGCTACCGGCTTCCCTGTGCTCAGTCATTGGAATCATCAACGGCGATGCCTCCATCGGCCATTCTCCCGGTCTTGAACTGCGTATCTGAATAGATGGCGTCGACATTTGAGCTTAGAACAAACCTGAAGGCTCAGCCTTAAGATCCCAGCTGAAAATCAGCACTTCCCTGGCGTCTGTGCCTGCACCTCCACCCACGGTGTACTTGATGTCAGTCGTCTCAATATGAAAACCCGCAAAGGCCTCACGGATCTGAGGATGGTCGTTGAGGCTGACGATTGCTTTGCCCTTGAGCTGCCTGAGCATCGCGGCCATCTGCTCGTATTGCTCAAAGCCGAATGGCACGCCGTAGCCTTCGGTTTTCCAGTACGGGGGATCGCAATAGAACAGGGTGTGTTCCCGGTCGTATTTCTTGATCACCTCCTGCCAGGTCAGGTGCTCGATGTAAGTGCCGCTCAAGCGTAAATGCGCGGCAGAGAGAGTTTCCTCCAGGCGCAGTAGGTTCAGTCCTGGTGCTGTGGTGGTCGCCGTACCGTAACTTTGCCCCTCGACGCGCCCTCCAAAGGCCGACTGCTGCAGGTAATAAAACCGCGCGGCACGCTGGATATCTGTCAGCGTTTCGGGCTGGGTCATCTGCAGCCACTTGAATACCTGGCGGCTGCTCAGGGCCCACTTGAACTGCCTGACGAATTCCTCCAGGTGGTTCTGCACCACTCGGTACAGGTTCACCAGGTCGCCATTCACATCGTTCAACACCTCAACCTCTGCCGGCACAGGCCGCAAGAAGAACAGCGCAGCGCCGCCGGCGAATGGCTCGACGTAGCAGCTGTGGTGTGGAAACAGCGAAAAGATGCGGTCAGCGAGCCGACGTTTTCCGCCGATCCAGGGAACGATGGGTTGCGGGTACATGATGAACCTCGATGCAGGATGGCCGAACCCGATAGTACTGTTTGTATATACAGTTTAGCCACTGCAATCTCATATTCAGCACAGCATCGATGCCCATAGCGAAAATCTCAAAATACATGCCTTCACCGAAGGCACTCAGCGATCTATTTGTCTCCGATGTTTAGAATGCCCCGCGCGCAAGCGCGCCCGGTTGAGCCGGCGGATAGCGAAGCTATTCGGGGGCGATTTATCCGGGTCTTGGCGCCCGAAGGGTGGCGAAGCCAGGACAGGGCAGTTTCATCGCCCTGGCCCGCCTAGACGGGGCTTTGCACTGATCTTCAGGTCACTCGTTCCGCGCCGTGCCGTAGGCACGAAGTGCGCGGGCATTTATGCCCTATGAGGTGGTTTCCACCTCGTAAATCCTTGTTTTACCCGGAGGGGAATACTGACTCGGGTATAAAATTTCACTTATTTCAACACCCACAGGCTGAGCTGTGCCGTCGAGGCGGTTGGGCTTAGATTTAGGCTTAAAATCAGTCGCCGGCACGGCTCAGCCAGGCCTCGGCTCGACACCTTGAAAATGAGGTCAAATCGCAGGCGAGCGAAGGCCTCCGCGTGAGCGGATGCAATTAAAGAATCCCTACAAAGGGATTACTTGGATTTTTGCGCGACCTTGGCCAGCAACGCACCCAGCGAGCTGGAGACGTCGGCGCCGGTCTTGGTCCTGGAAACTGCGGGCGGTAGGCTGGCCACAGGCGCTGCTGCGCGCGCTTCCTTGGCCTGCCAGCGCTGCCGGGAAACGTCACGGCGCAGCTGCTCTTTCGAATGCCGCTCCATTTCGCCCAGACGCGCCTGGCCGATCTCGCGCAGTTGCTCGTCGCGACGCTTCTTCGCCGCTTTTTGCACCCGCTCGAAGACGTACCCCAGGCCCAGGTCGTGCCAGAACAGTTTGGTGAAGCGGATCAACACGCGCGTACGCACCAGATGCAGACCGTTGTCGTCTTTTTCTTCCAGGCGTACACGCTCGATCCGCCGGTACACGTAACCGACATCATCCAGGGTCTTGAACAACCGACACAGTGAAGGCGCAGAGATACCGGCATCCTTGGCGATATTGCACTGTGTATTGAGCACATAGCGGCCATTGGCCGGGTCGATGTAACCAAGCACGCTGGTGGCCAGGTCCAGGCGAACCAGCAGTTGCTCTTCAACGAGCTGCAGTGCCTCGAATTTCTCCCGGCGTGTACGGCGGTCACCATGCACCCGGTCAAGGCGGCGCAAGTACTTGCCACGGTTATCGAGCATGTTGCCAAGGCGGTGATGCGCCTGGCGAATCAGGGGATTTTTGAGCTGTTGCTCAGAGAGGTAGCGGGGTGCCGCATATTGATCGGGCAAAGCCCGTGCCGATCGGCGCAAGGCCGAGTGAGGATCAGAGGGGGCGAGCCGTACGGCTTTGAGCCGGCTCATGGCTGGACATCCTGGCCAAAATGGCCACCGAATTCAGCCCGGCATGAAGCAAAGGGGGTTGAGGAAATCATTTCCATAGTCCGCGTCTTAGCGGTGAACTGACCGGCTTCACATTTTGCGGCTTGCAAGAAGCCGCAGTGAACGCCATAATCAGCTCACGTTGATGTGTGTTGAACAGGTTTCCGCCTCGTTAAACGGCCTGTTCAAGATTTTCCAAAAAGCCCCGCCGGCAAGCGGGGCTTTTTGGTTTCTGCATAATTGATTGACTCTCTAAGCCTATCCTCTTCTGATTTTGCCGCTGGCTGCGTTTCGTTGAACTCAAGCTCCGCTGGCAAAGTGCGTGAACACTATCACCATAATTTTTTTACTGCAAACCTTAAAAATAGCTGGCAGTCCCCTATTTAAAAGGGTTTTATAGGTAAAAATTGCATAACTTACGTAAGTTAAATCACTTACGTAAGTCACTATTCCTCATCATCTGGCTCAATTTCGGCAAGGGGTTCCGCCTTGGATGCCACCTCCAGCAACGCCACAATCTCGGCTCTGCTCAAGTGACGTAAGGCCGTAACAGCAGCACGGATCACGTCTGAGCGAGAAGCTTTGAAATCTCTTGGCATCATTGAAATTCTATCAATACGCAGATTGAGGTCCTTAGTTAAGGAAAATGTCGTTCGCACAAATTTGGGAGATTTTTTTCGCTTTCGCTTGGGTTTTGGAGCCGCATGTACTGGTGCACCGGCAATAAAGGCCAACGCAGCTTCTTCATTTTCTTCTGTAGAGGGTAGAGAGTGGTCGGGTTTGCGAATCAAATCACTTAAAGCCATGACCTGTTCCCCCAAAGCTCGTTGGCCAAAGTCTCGATCTCTTCCTTTGCGCGTAGGTCGTTTGAGCTTTCCAAGACTGAACACCCATTTTCATCTGCATCGTCATACACGTTGCGTGCGGTAGTAATGGCATCCAGAGGCTGAATGCCATAGGAGCGGCAGGCCTCCTTGGCGTCAAGGATTCGTTGTGCCTGGCTTGGCAAGGCCGGACATTGGGTAATGACACTGCGCACAGTCAAGGATGGGTTCACCGCTGTGGCCAAACGCGAGAGGGTGTCTACCTTAGGTAGGGTCTTAAGATCTCGACGTTTAGGCCTAAAGGGAATCAGCATATGAGTAGCTACGGTCATTGCAGATCGTAGTGCTTCAGAATCAGACCCCCCAGCATCAATTACGATTTGTCTGTACCTGCCTCGTAGGTCAGCCAGGGTGTCTCTTATATTGCCGTGCGCTTGAACCACAGGAATAGACGGCAAATCTGGTTGAGCAGATCGTTCAGCGGCCCAGTCTGCTGTAGTACCTTGAGGATCAGCGTCAAGAAGCAGGACATCTCCACCTCGAGCCTGTAACCAAACGGCCAGGTTCTGAGCTAAACAGCTTTTGCCGCTCCCGCCTTTCTCACCACCTAACAGCAAAATCATGGGGGGTGTTTCCGAATAGAAGAAAAAGTGATGTAACTTACATAACTTATTTGCACATTGCTATCAGCTGTTGATCGGTGCCGCGTGCCTACCAGGCTACGTTTGCACCTAGCTTATGCATCGCAAACGCTACAAGGCTCTCAACCAGTCGGCACAAGCAGGTGCTTACGAAGTGACACAGGATGATGTCGGGAAGTTCTTCAGCACAGCATCAACAACCATGCCCCTTGAACGAGCCCCATGAAAGACAGGACACCGTTCCCCCCTTAAGATAAGGGATAGGCAAACGGGTATGTTTATGACTAACAGCAATAATAAGGTGGCGAATTGCTCGGCCAGGAGCGCCGGCGTCGCTGGAGCACCGACCAGAAACTGGCAATGGTTCGCGAGAGCCTTGAACCGGGACAAAGCGTGTCCGTGGTGGCCCGACGCAACGGCATTAACGCCAACCAGCTGTTCCTGTGGCGCAAGCTGTACCAGGACGGAAGCTTGTCGGCGGTCAGTGCTGGCGAAGCCGTTGTACCGGCGTCGGAACTGACCGATGCGCTCAAGCAGATCCGCGAATTGCAGCGGATGCTGGGCAAGAAGACGATGGAGGCCGAAGTCCTCAAAGAGGCCGTGGAGATTGCCCGGTCGCGAAAATGGATTGCGCACTCACCCTTGTTGCCGGGGGACGACCAGTGAAGCTGGTCAGCAAATGTCTCGGTGTGGCGCGCTCGCAATTAACGGTTCGGATCAAGCAATCGCTATCGCCCAGAGTACGGCGAAGCAGGCCTGTGAATGACGCTGAGTTGGTAGTCGAAATTCAGCAACAGGTCAGCGAGCTGCCCAGCTATGGCTACCGTCGCGTCTGGGGATTACTGCGCCGTGCACGAGAAAAGCAACGACTCCCTGCGATCAATGTAAAGCGGGTTTACCGGGTCATGCGTGATCACAACCTGCTGCTTGAGCGCCGGATCAAACAGCCCGGCGTGCCGCGTCGGCACGAAGGCCGTATCGCCGTGAAAACCAGCGATACGCGTTGGTGCTCGGACGGCTTTGAGTTCCGCTGCGAGGACGGCGCCAAACTGAGCGTAACCTTCGCCCTGGATTGCTGTGACCGTGAAGCCATCGGCTGGGTCGCGAGCCCGACCGGATACAGCGGCGATGATATCCGCGATTTGATGCTGGAAAGCGTGGAGAGGCGTTTTGGTGATCAACTGCCCACCACGCCAGTTCTATGGCTAAGCGACAATGGTTCGGCGTACACCGCTGAACAGACGCGCGCATTTGCCCGGCAGATCGGTTTGGAACCGGTGACAACACCGGTGCGTAGCCCGCAAAGCAACGGCATGGCCGAGAGCTTCGTAAAGACCCTCAAGCGTGACTACGTGGCGCATATGCCCAAACCAGATCGAGAAACGGCGCTGCGTAACCTGGCAATTGCCTTCGAGCATTACAACGAGCAGCATCCACACAGCGCCTTGAAATATCGCTCACCGAGGGAGTTCAGGCGCTTGGCGGCAGCATCAATTTAACGGGGAGTTGGTGTCCGGTTTTGTAGGGGCTAATCCACCCCTTTGACACCAGGCACTGTGGAGGCAAAAATTCGTGTGTCATCTTTCCGCTATTTAGCATGGTTTCTAAGGAGCTAAACGAGGAGCGATCTCTGAGTTCAGAGCATCACTGAGGCACGGAATCAGCGGTGGGTTCATAAAATCTGATGTTGATCCGGATCAGGAACCGTAGGGTCTTTCACAAACAGTCACTCATCTGACAACTGTCACGACAGTATGGACTGACACTACACTCGCACGCCTTCACATACCCTGACCTGGTAGCTCACCTTCACCTTCTATCAGCGGATAATCAGTCTCTGTAAACTGAAGTCACATGCAAATCATCGAGCCATGGAATATCCGCATGCCCGCAGGTCGTTCAAATATCATCGCAGCACACGGACCAATGGCTGAGCTAGTACGTGATTACCCATGGGAGCAGACCTCGCTGGGTGCACTATCAACCTGGGGCACCGCTCAGTGTGTGGCCGTGAACCTAGTACTCACCTCATCTTTTCCGGCCTGCCTCGCATTAGGTCCTGAACTGATCATGATCTATAACGATGCTTTCGTGCCGATTCTTGGTCGAAAAGACCGACCACTAGGCCATTCGTTCTCTCATACCTGGCGAGAAGCCTGGCAGAGCATCGGGCCCATTGCCGAAAAAGCTATGCGCGGCGAGTCGACATTTATCGAGGACTACGCTCTAGAAATTCAGCGCTATGGGCTGGAAGAAACCGCGTACTTCACCTTCTGCTATAGCCCGGTCTACGATGAAAAAGGCATGGTCATTGGCCTGCTAGACACCGTGGTTGAAACCACTGCAAAGGTGCTGGCAGAGCTAAAGCTTCGGGATTTCGCAGCTGCATTGAGTACAGAAGTACGCGAGCGTACGGCCGACCGCGACAGAATGTGGCTGCTGTCTGTGGATTGCATGATCGTCACTGATGCTCGCTCCATGATCCTATCGGTCAACCCTGCGTTTCTTCAACTGTTTGAATGGCTTGAGTCCGATCTGATCGGCCAGCCGCTTAATGATCTGATTCATACGGATGACCTGAATTCATTCATCGTTCACTGGCTTGAGACGATTCAAACAGGGCTTCCGTTTCGCTACCAGGTTCGTATACGCAGCAAGGGAGGCCAGTTCTCTTCAATCGAACTCAGCGGCAGTCACCAAAGTGGAACCACTCTACTGATTGGTCGAGATATCACAGCTGAAAAGGCAGCCCAAGCGCAGTTGAAAAAAACTGAAATGGCACTTCATCAAGCTCAGAAGATGGAGTCACTCGGTCGATTGACCGGCGGTGTTGCTCATGACTTCAATAACCTGCTGCAAGTCATTTCAGGGAGCCTGCAACTTTTAGATCCTTATGTTCGAGAGAATGAACGAGCAGCACGTTGGGTAAGCATCGCACTGGAAAGCGTTGCCAAAGGAGCTAGGCTTTCTGGTTCGTTACTGGCATTTGGGCGTAAACAAACGCTCGAACCCAAAGTCGTAAATATTGGCAAAACGCTGGCATCGATGACCGAAATCATGCGACGCACCTTGGGAGAAGGCTTGGACGTAGAGGTGATCATCAAGCCTGGCCTCTGGAATATTTTCATCGACGTGGCACAGATTGAGAATGTCCTGCTCAATCTCGGAATCAATGCGCGCGATGCAATGGATGGAAATGGCCGGCTAACCATTGAGGTTGAGAATGCGGTGTTGGGACAGGCCTATGTGAACGACTATGATGAGGTAACTGCAGGGGAATACGTCATGTTGGCGGTCAGTGACACAGGCTGCGGAATGTCTGCTCAAGTGCTCAAACAAGCGTTTGAGCCTTTCTTCACCACCAAAGCCGTAGGAAAAGGAACAGGGCTTGGTCTTTCCATGGCCTTTGGCTTCGTCAAGCAATCCGGCGGACACATAAAAATCTACAGTGAATTGGGTGAAGGCACGACCATAAAGCTCTATCTGCCCCGATCTTTAGATGCAGAAGAGCAGCAAGAGAGCTTCGATATCCAGCCTGTTGTGGGTGGCACAGAATCGATACTTGTCGTTGAAGATGATAAAAGTGTACAGGCAACGACGGTCGAGACGCTCAAACAGTTGGGCTATCGGGTACTCAAGGCTAACGATGCCAGCGCTGCACTCTCCATTATCGAGAGCGGTATGCATATTGACCTGTTGTTTACAGACGTCATCATGCCGGGTCCCTTAAAAAGCCCTGAGTTGGTCCGCAGAGCCACCAAGCTTTTTCCCGGACTAGCCGTGCTGTACACCTCCGGCTATACCGAAAATGCCATCGTGCACGGAGGGCGCCTAGATAGAGGCGTTGAGCTATTGGGCAAGCCGTACTCTCGAGAGGCACTTGCGAGGCGCATTCGTCATGTATTGGCCAATCAAAAACAACGCATGACGACACCGATAGACCATGATCCGGCATTGTCGGATACAGCCACACTTACACGAGCGCTACGGGTGCTATACGTTGAAGATGATGAGCTGATTCAAAGCATGGTGCTGGAAATGCTTGAAAAAGCAGGGTTTGCTGTTACGTCCTCAAAAACGGCCAACCAAGCTTTGGGTTATGAGGCTTCAAATTTCGATATTCTGGTGACCGATGTTGGTCTGGAGGGCATGTCGGGCGAGGCGTTGGCAACCAGAATAAGGGGAACTCATCCAGGTATTGCCGTGGTCTTTGCATCCGGTGCAGATCACCAATCTTCAATTGAAAACGCAGTCGTCATCCAAAAACCATTTGGTCTGGATGTGCTTCGAGCTGCAATTGATCGGGCGCGTGATGCTAGCTAGGTGTTAAAAATGAGCGTCTAGCGGTTGTCACATATGCATACGTAAGATCCAAGCCAAGAAAACAGGCATTTCTTTGGCTTGGATCCACTCGGATTTCACACCAAAAGTCTTACTGAGCCGTCCAGCTTTCAACCTCAGATGCACCGAACTCTGCTTTCCACTCTTTCAAAACCTTATGGTTACCGCCTTTTGTTTCGACGACCTCACCGGAGTAAGGGTTTCTATAGACCTTTACCGAGCGGGGCTTGCGAATACGGGAATTGGATTCAGCAGGAGCCAGAGCGCGACGAGTATGAGCCTGTGGATCAAGAAGTGCGATCACATTGCGCAGGCTGTAGCCATACTCAGCCAGCAGCTCTCGGAGTTTTTGCTCAAACTCGATTTCGCGCTTCAGACCATCATCGTTTTTCAGGTTTTCCAGCTCAGCCAGTTGAGCGGCCAGCTTCTGTTCAAGTGCACGAAACTCTGCTAGACGAGACATTTTCTTCCTCAGAACTGTTAGATCAGCTTATTTATAGCCATGTGCAAGGCCAGGGAGAATGAAAACATAGTATGACGATCGAAGCCACCATGTGAAGGGGATAGGCTAAAAATGAGGTCATACATAATTATCTCAAAGCCATTACTGCAAAGGAGTTCTTGCTTTCATACGCTTGTGTAAAAAGTTTTAGCCTAGGCATCAGCATACGTTCAAAGCGAGATATTTTTTGCTGAGAAGCCAAGAATTTTGAAGCCCACTGACTGTGAGCGCATGCCGTATACATTTCGCTCCTTTCGTTCGTAGAATTTTCAGATCTGGTGCATCGAGTAACAATTATTTGAACTGCGTAGATATAAACAGCGAGGTAAAATCAGGCTAAACTGACCCCGAGCATGTCCAGCACCTTCACAGAGTCTACGCCAGGTGTGATAGGAATCAGTAAGTCGCAGATATGGAGGTCACTGTGTCGCTAGAGCCAGATGAATTGTTGGAAATCTTGATCGTGGACGATCAGGCAGAGGTCCTGGAGGAAATGCTAGAGCTTCTTGAGGATCTGAACAGTCCCATATGCGTAGCAACGTCCGGAGCTGAAGCACTTGTATTCATAAACCAAGGGAATGTTGGCTTGGTACTGATGGATGTGGAAATGCCGCGTATGAATGGCTTTGAGACTGCCAGACGCATGCGTGCCGAACCTCAGACCCGATTCACACCGATTATTTTCATCTCTGGTATACAACAAACCGATGCTGTACTCGATGAGGGTTATACCTCAGGTGCAGTAGATTTCATGACAAAGCCCATCCAGCCCAACATATTGCTGCACAAGGCCAGAGTACTGCTGGAGCATGAGCAGTACCGGCGCAGCTTGTTACGTCTGACAAAACAACTTGAAGCAGAGCGTGTATTCAACGCATCGATTCTGGACAATACCGCCGAAGGCATTTTGGTAGTCAGCAATGAGGGGGTGGTCAATTATGCCAATCCAGCGATGGCTCGAATGCTTGGCTGCAGAAGTAGTGATTTGCAGGGCAGCAAGCTATTATCGTGGATCGCAACACCCCACGAGGACGTCTGGAAAACCTCAATTTTTCATAGCTCACAGCAACGAGGTGAAAACCTGCGCCTGCATGACGCTAATCTGCGCAGTCTCAGCGGCAGTAATATTCCGGTCACAGTGTCCTGTTCTCCTCTTCCTGGCGAACAACAGAGCATGACAGTGTTGGCAATCGACATGTCGGTCATCCGTGATCTGCATCGTCAACTAGAAATCCAGGCAGTTACTGATGCACTGACAGGACTTCTTAATCGACGTGGCTTTACGCAAGCGTTGCAACGAGCGATTTCCCGTACGCAACGCACAGGCTCTTTGAGCGCTCTACTCTATCTTGATCTGGACGGATTCAAGCTGATTAACGATACGTTGAGCCATGATAAGGGGGATGAAGTCCTATGCTGGGTAAGTGAGCAGATGAAGGCCTGTATACGGCCCTATGACAGCCTGGCGCGCATTGGAGGTGATGAGTTTGCCGTTATTGTGGACAGCATGAATACCCCAACAGACGCTGCATACATAGCTCAAAAACTGATTGACCAAGTGACAGTAGATAACGGTAGCTTCCTTTTGGGTGCGAGCGTCGGTATCGCTTTTATTCCCAAGAGCGGGAACAGTGTCGAAAGCATCCTGCAAGCGGCCGACTCTGCGATGTATGCAGCCAAGCGCGGCGGCAAAGGACAGTACCAGTTTCACAATACGGTATAACCGAATAAAGCCGGCACAAGACATCTACAGTTGGTCCGATTGTAGGGGGGCAGCAAATTCAAGAAAAGCGCTACTGAGCATCTACCAGGAAAAGCGTCCCATAACTCCCCTTGAGCACTCTGTGGGATTTTCCGGCCGGTACGACATAAAAATCGCCCGAGTGCATCACCATCACCTCCCCATCGATTTCAAGGCTCATCTGTCCATCAATGACCAGAAGCGCCTCATCAAACTCATTGTGTGTTTCAAAAGGAATTCCATGGATATCCATCCGGATTACTTTAAGATTAGCCATTCCCGTGGTGCCAAGAGTGCGTGATCGCCATGCGTCTGGCAGCAAAGCTGCTTCCTCAACTAGATTCTTTACCATGCTTTGCCAAATACCTAATAGTCCTCGTGAGGTGATTTATAGGCCCATATGGAGCCTTTACACCCAAGACAGCCAGTCTAGAGCAAGCGTGTGAAAAAAGCATAAGACCTATAAGGCATAACCATAGGATGGGCGCGGTTCTAGGTAATTTAACCGGCTGATTACGTGTGCAGTGCACAGCGTACTTAAAAGTTGGCTCTTTATCCGCTCGTGATTTAAAATGAAGCCCCATTTTATGGGGCTAGTCGTCCGCTAATAGAAACGGCGGCTTAGGGTTTAGGCTCCAGATTCTTCAGAACGGTTTCACATGCGGCAAGCCAAGGCAAAGAAGCACCCTGCTTGTTCAACACGTCACGTCCTAAAGCAGTAAATGTACCTGGGGTTGCTATGCCAAGCCCAATTTCTTCCAATTTCATGCTTGGATAATGTTTTGCGCTGGAAAGACAGTCTTGTATATTGCCGAGCACAAGTTGTCTGGCATGGTTTTCTGCCATTCCATTGTCGACAAACCATTGCTGAAGATCCTGTAGCCAAAAATAGAACCAGCCATTCATGCAAGCAGCGACCGTAGCGAGTTTGAATGAGTCCTCATCCTCAAGCGATACTGGAGCGCCCAGTGGGGCGAGGAGCTGTTGGACTTCAAGGTTGGGTGGGAAAGTCACGATGGTCGTGCTATTGATCTCTGCCGCATAAGAGAGCATGGCACGGACGATTTTTGCTGTAGGAAAGCGTTGAGCAAGAACACTCATACTGAACCCGGCCACCAGAGAGATCAATATCTTGTTGGAGTCAATATTAATGTCCTTTGATAGCTCATTGACGGCGTCTGGACGTACACCAAGAATGAGAACCTCTGATAGATCTGCCACCTCCTGATTGCTGATCATCACCTCACAGCCACATTCCTCACGCAACGCTATAGCGCGAGCCTTATTACGAGGAGAAAGCCTGATCGCGCCGGCGTAGCCGCTATGACGTAGGCCTCGAACGACTTTTTCAGTAAGCTCACCTACCCCCAAAATACCTAGGTTCTGCATACGTTCCTCGTCGGCTTAGGTGAAATACTTTGGATGAATCAGGTATACCCAACGATTGATGCTTGGCCAAGTGGTTGTTTCTTTTTTGACCTCAGCCTCTGCCTTTCGTTTGGTCAAGGCTTTGCCAGCCTGCTCGGGCAATATCTGCCATTGGGCAGTAAGCGGCTGGTGAACACGTCTTCCATTTTGATGAGGGCATCGCGTGGTCTGACCGTTATCTCGCATTGGCCGACGCGAAATCCTTGATTACACTGAAAAAGGTTTCAAGAGAGCGGGAGATAAACTTGTCTCTGTGATAAATCGCGTGCAACTGCCGTTTGTGCTCAGGAATCATGTGGTTCAACGAGATCAGGCTCCCCTCGGCGATGAGATCTCCAACCACCCAATAGGAAAGGCAACTGATTCCGACGCCAGCCGAGACCATCCGCTTGATAGCTTCTGAACTGCCAATCTGCCGGGCATTGCGCCAGGCACCCAGGTGTGGAAAAAGCCAGCGCTGAACCTCTTCAGCCGTACCCGATCCCTCTTCGCGTACCAGCCAGCGCGCTTCTTGCAGGTCACTAAGCGAAAGCCGCCCCTTGTGTGCCAGAGGGTCATCTGCGCCGCTGCGACAATGATCAACTCGTCCTCACACCAGGGCTGCACGGCCAGAGTGGGCTGATGGCTCGGCCCCTCGTCCAGGCCCACGTCAATTGACAATTGTGCCGCCTGCCGGGCGATCTCTGCGCTGTTGCCCAGGATGACATCGATCTGTGTCCCGCCGGCACGCTCGGCCATGTGTTGCATCAGCAGCGGCATGATGTAGTTGCCAATCGTCGTGCTGCAACCTACCCGCAGCCGCGCGACCACGTCAGTCCGAAAACCACCCTCGATCTCCAGTGCAGCCTCCAGCAGTCGGATAGCCTTGGGCAATAGTGCCTGGCCGTTTTCGTTGAGCACCAGGCGTTTGCCGACGCGGTCGAAGAGTCGAATATCCAATGCGCCTTCGAGTTCTTGGAGTGCTGCGCTGGTGGCTGACTGCGAAAGAGCGAGGGTTGCGCTGGCTTGGGTGGTTGAACCCAGCTGGGCGATAGCGCGGAAGATGTGGAGTTGCCGAAGTGTGAGCTTCACTTTCTTACCTTGAAAATAGGTATGCCATATTCAAAATATCCGTTTTTCCAGATAGATGCATGCCGCTATTCTGAACCTGTTGCCGCATCGCAATCATTCGGAGGTTTTATGCGCGAGATCACCCTTATCAAGGTCATGCAGGGCGGCCAGCCGCTCTCGGCGCTTTCCAATCCCAAGGAAGCGATTCGACAGTTCACGCCTAACTGGTTTGCCGCAACGATGGGCACCGGCATTCTGGCCTTGGCCCTGGGGCAGTTGCCGGGTCACAGTGTGCTGCTTACAGGTATTGGGGAGGCCCTTTGGCTGTTCAATATCCTGCTGTTTACCGTCTTTACCCTGATGTACGCCGCCCGCTGGGTGTTCTTCTTCGATGAGGCCAAACAGATCTTTGGGCATTCCACGGTTTCGATGTTTTTCGGCACGATACCGATGGGCCTGGCAACGATCATCAACGGCTTGGTTCAGTACGGCCTGCCGAACTGGGGAGACGGTGTGATCCCCTTGGCCCATGCGCTCTGGTGGCTGGACGTCGCCATGGCACTGGCGTGTGGGGTGCTGATCCCGTTCATGATGTTTACCCGGCAGGAGCACAGCATCGATCAGATGACTGCTGTATGGCTGCTTCCTGTGGTAGCGGCGGAAGTGGCAGCGGCGAGCGGCGGTACCATCGCACCGCATCTGGCTGATACCAGTGCTCAGTTCACGATGCTGATCACCAGCTACGTCTTGTGGGCCTACTCGGTTCCAGTTGCCTTAAGCATACTGGTTATTCTGGTACTGCGTCTGGCACTTCATAAATTGCCCCATGAGAGCATGGCGGCGTCGTCTTGGTTATCGCTGGGGCCAATTGGCACGGGCGCTCTGGGCATGTTGGTCATTGGTAACGATGCACCGGCAATCTTCGCTGCCCACGGCATGTCAGGCGTCGGCGTGGTGGCCGGGGGTATCGGGGTAGTATCGGGTGTCCTGTTCTGGGGCTTGGGCTTGTGGTGGATGCTGTTGGCGCTGTTGATCACCGCGCGTTATGCCAAGGGCGGCATACCCTTCAATCTTGGCTGGTGGGGCTTCACATTCCCGCTAGGGGTATATGCGGTGACCACGCTGAAGCTCGGCGCGACGCTGAACTTGGCCTTTTTTGATGTGCTGGGCATTATCCTGGTGATGATGTTGGCCATCATGTGGCTGGTGGTTGCGACCAAAACCGCTGCCGGTGCATACCGTGGCAATCTATTTGTATCGCCTTGTATCGCGTCGCTGAACGCCAAACGCGCCAGTCGCTAACGATCAGACACTCGCCACGTTCGCCGCCCGGGCCAGCGTGGCGACAATGTCTTTAGCGACATCAGGATGCTGACACACCGAAAGCGGGCTTGGGTGCGGCATGGCGAACAGCCTGACCTCGGGGCGATGATGCTCGATTTCGGGTGCAGCTCTTTGAGCCACGCGTCCAGCCAAGACCACGACGCGCAGGCACGGGAGCAGATCCATTACCTCTTTCAGCACTGTGACGCCCTCTGTGATTTTCGAGCGGGTGATCGCTTCGGCAGGACTGTCCAGCTCCGGCAGCCACGGATAGATATTCCACAAAATGGTCTGCTCACGCGCGAGGCACGCCTGTTCAAGGAAGCGCTTCAGGTTGCGCTGGGAGGGCCCTGTGTTGTCGCGGGAAACGAAGCGTGGCCACGAGCAATCCCTGGCCGGAGATTCCAGCAATATCAGAACAGGCGCATCGACCCCACCATCCAGCGGATCAAAGTACGGCAGTCGTCTAGCTCCCAGGCTCCGGGCGTCTACCCACTTGTTCAGAATACCAGCAGGCTGGGAGTACAGACGATGTCTGCGGGTATCTGGAATATTCATCTAGTCTCTAGGCGTCGAGGGGAAACCGTGCTCGCGTCAACGATTGCAAAGCACTATTTACGTGACAATCGCGCGAGTGATATGTTGCTTCCAAGGAGATGGCATTCCTCCTCACAACCGCCCCGTGCTGATGATGCCTACGTGAACCCTGGACAGGGTGCGTAGGTGTGCCCCCTGTCCGCGAATCTAGGACAGGAAATTGACTCAAAATTCCGTATTAACTCTCTATCGCAATCTGCGGTTATCAGCACCTCCTCGGCCCTACCAGCTTCGAGGAGATTTGCAGTCATGCTGAAATCACTCTTTGTCATCGCCATCGGCGCATCACTTGGTGCCTGGTTGCGCTGGCTCTTGGGTATGAAGCTCAACGCTCTGTTCCCGACTATTCCCCCAGGCACTGTAGTGGCGAACATGGTCGGGGGATACATCATTGGCCTAGCCATCGCGCTCTTGGCCGCATCTCCCTCCTTAAGTCCAGAATGGCGCTTGCTGATGATCACGGGCTTTTGTGGGGGACTTACCACCTTTTCCACCTTTTCAGCCGAAACAGTTGCCCTCATCCAAGAAGGAAGATTGCTGTGGGCGCTCGGCTCAATTTCATTGCACGTCGTAGGTTCCTTAGCGATGACCGCTGCCGGACTACTTTCCTACCAAATGATTGGTACTCGCTGAGGAAATTGAAATGAAAGGCTATATGGTCGTTTTCTTCACCCAACAAAACCGTCGTTATCAAGGAAAGATGCTCGGCGAATGGATCGTCGACATAGCTAAGGAAATGGGGCTGCGCGGTGCCACGCTATGCACCGGAATCGAAGGTTTTGGACACACTGGAAAACTTCACTCATCGCACTTTTTTGAGCTGGCTGATCAACCTACCGAGATTCGCTTGGCAATGACGGAGGAGGAGTCAGAGCTATTATTCAATCGACTGGACTGTGAGGAAATTTCGGTGTTTTTCACAAAAACGCCAATCGAGATGGGCACACTTGGAAAAGCGCCTTCCAGCGCAGCCCCGTCTACAACTTCGGAGCTATGAACATGAGCTATACGGACATTTCAGCTGGTAAAGCGATTCCCGATGACTTCTTCACGTAAGCGTGTGACGAAGTCACCTTGCATGGTTCAGGTCTGCGTATGTCCCCTCACATCTGATTTTTTTGGTTGCTGGCCGGCATCATATGGCGGTAGCGAATGGCAGGCCTCATACTCAACCAGGCGCGCTTTAGCCCTCACTACTCGACAGTTACTCCAGAGGTTCAAATGGTTCAACCACGCCCTATCGTCTCGACTGGAAATGTCGGGTTTGACTCAGTCCTGAAAGGTGGGCTACCCAGCAATCGTCTTTATTTGCTCGAGGGTACGCCGGGTTCGGGAAAGACAACGCTAGGGTTACAGTTTCTGCTGGATGGGGTTGCCGCTGGCGAGCAAGTGCTATACATCACTCTTTCTGAAACCAGCGAGGAGCTTGAGAGTGTTGCCCACTCTCACGGCTGGTCGCTGGACGGTATTGATTTGTTTGAGTTCTCTTCCACTGAGGAGGTCTTGGGCGAAGACTACCAGCAATCAATCCTGCACCCCTGGGAGGCAGAGCTTGGGGACACCATCAAGCTCATTCAACAACGGGTTGATAAGCTCGAACCAAAGCGTTTGGTTTTCGACAGCCTTTCTGAAATGCGCCTTCTGGCTCAAGACCCTCTTCGTTATCGCAGGCAGGTGTTAGCGCTCAAGCAATATTTTGCGGGGCGAGATATTACAGTGCTGTTGGTGGATGACCTGACGGCATCCAACGGCGAGCGAGATAACCACTTGCACAGCCTCTGTCACGGAGTGATCACCCTAGAGCGACTGACGCTTGATTTCGGAGCTGCTAGAAGGCGTCTTCAGGTGCAAAAGCTGCGTGGTGTAGATTTCATCGCAGGGTTTCATGATTTCACGATCCGTAAAGGTGGCCTTGAGGTGTACCCACGCCTGATTGCATCCACCCACCATCTAGACTTTAAAGCGGAAACTGTTGCAAGCGGAGTGAGTGAGTTAGATGAGCTGTTGGCCGGAGGGCCGCTGAGGGGTACCAGCACGCTCGTCACCGGCCCTGCTGGCTCAGGTAAGACGACTATTTCGCTGGCGTACCTGAGCGCTGCATGCCGACGGGGTGAGAAATGCACCATCTACGAGTTTGACGAGCGGATTGGCACGCTGATCTCTCGTGCAGACGGCATGGGCATGGATTTGAGCCGCTACGTTTCAAGCGGTCAGTTGGTTATTCAACAAATAAACCCAGCAGAAATCTCCCCCGGTGAGTTTGCTTGGCGTGTCCGAGCCGAGGTCGAGCAGCGTGGTAGCTCCATGATTGTCGTTGATAGCCTCAATGGCTACATGGCGGCGATGCCACAGGAACAACAACTGATTTTGCAGATTCATGAGCTGCTTTCCTACCTTAGCCAGCTCGGGGTCGTGACCTTCCTGATCAATCCTCAGCATGGGTTGGTCGGCTCTATGTCCACTAATCTCAATGTGTCCTATGTGGCGGATGCCGTCATCTTGATTCGTTTCTTCGAAGCTCAGGGCCGCCTGCGCAAAGCGATATCCGTGCTCAAACACCGAGGTGGCGCACATGAGGACGCTATTCGAGAGCTTCGGATTGACTCGAGAGGAGTGCGCGTTGGCGAACCCTTGTCCAATTTCCGAGGGGTTCTGACCGGGACACCCGAATACTTTGGCACTGACGTTCCGCTGATGGAAGGCCGAAAGCGTGTTGAATAACCCGGTCGCTGATGACAAGAGATTGCTGGTTGTGGCTCCTTTCAAAGGAGACGCACTGAGTCTGGGAAAGCTGTTTGGTGATAGATATCCAATAGACGTCCATCAGGACTTGCTCTCTCTTTCGTTAGCACTGGGCGAGGGAACCGGGCTGGTGATACTCACAGAGGAGTGCCTCTATGGCGATGTGGCAAGTCTTGCTGGCGCGCTAAATAATCAGCCAGGCTGGTCTGAGATACCTATCATATTGCTTGCATCAAGCAATGGGCGCTCTGGAAGGGATACAGAGATGGCAAGGCGCCGTCTGCCTAAATCAGCAGGTCACGTGATCGTTTTAGAGCGCCCTCTTAGCTCAACGTCACTCTTGAGCGCTGTCGCTGCCGCGTGGAGCTCTCGTGAGCGTCAATTTGAAATGCGCGAAAGCCTGAATCAACTGGCAAAAGAGCGAAGCCGTCTCGGCATTTTGCTCGAAAATATTCCCATAGGAGTCTGTTTTATGGATACGGAGGGGGCTTCGGTGATCAGCAACCCTCTATACCGTAAATATGTCCCGGAAGATGTGATTCCCTCCAGGCAGCCAGATGGCGCGGCCCGATGGGTCGCGCTGGATGATGAGGGAAGAAGACTTGATCCTCACATGTATCCGGGTGCGAGAGCACTGAGAGGCGAACCTGCGACGGGAGTGGATTTCTATCACACGCTCGACGGTAAGCAGGAATCGTGGATGAGGGTCAGTGCAGTGCCGCTCTATGATGACACCCGCCAGATCATCGGTGCGGCATCGGTCATTGTCGACATTAACGAAGAAAAGCAGGCAGAGCTAAGTCTTCGTCGGTTCAATGAAGAGCTTGAAGTTCAGGTCAAGTTGCGCACTCAAGAATTGAGTCAAGCGGTTGAGCGGCTGAAAGCGGAAAGTGAAGAAAGAGCCCGAGCCGAGGATCAGCTGCGACAGTCATTGAAAATGGAGGCAGTTGGTCAGCTGACTGGTGGCATTGCACATGACTTCAACAACATGCTCACTGGCGTCATCAGTGCGCTCGACTTGATAAAAGTACGCATGGCGAAGGGAAGAGTCGACGGTGTTGAGCGATTCATGGATGCGGCGCTGACCTCTGCGAACCGAGCAGCATCGTTGACACATCGATTGCTGGCGTTTTCCCGACGCCAATCCCTGGATGCCAAGGCCGTTTCCGTCAATCACCTCATCGGATCACTTGAAGACCTGCTTCGACGAACAGTGACAGAGCAGATTTTGCTCAAGCTAGACCTTTGTGCCGAAGAGCCTTGGGTGTTGGTCGATACGAACCAATTAGAGAATGCCATTCTGAACTTGGTCATTAATGCCAGGGACGCCATGCCCAATGGCGGAACGATATCCATCGTTACCCAGGTTGAGCCAGCCCTTGAGGCAAGCACCAATACCATGGTGAGAATGCAGGTCAGAGACACTGGGTGTGGTATCGCACCCTCCCTTCTAGAAAAGGTGATGGAGCCATTTTTTACCACCAAGCCCATCGGACGAGGTACGGGCTTGGGATTATCTATGGTGTATGGGTTTGCCAATCAGAGCAATGGCAGCCTGTCCATCGACAGTGTAATGGGTGTGGGTACGACCGTTTCAATCTGCTTGCCAGAAAACACTAAAGCTGAGTTTGAACAATCGAAGCATTCTGAAATTGCCGCCATGGGCCAAGGCCAGTGCATCCTCTTGGTCGAAGACGATGATTCTGTGCGATTAATCAACCAGGAGGTTCTTGAAGAGCTTGGTTATCGGGTTTATGTAGCGCGGGATGGGGAAGAGGCACTGAGAGTCTTCAATGGTCTGGCAGATATAGATATTCTTCTCACAGACGTAGGCCTGCCTGGTATGAATGGCCGTCAGTTGGCTGAGGTTATGCAGCAACTGAAACCGCGTTTGCCAGTACTATTTTTGACAGGGTACGCAGAGGGCGCCATGGCTCGGGCGGACTTCCTTGGCCCGAGCATGCAGTTGATGACCAAACCCTATACCTTGGAAATACTCGCCAGTCGAGTAGCAAGCATGCTGGCGGAGGATCAGCTCATCTCTGATGACTTAGCTCGTTCGGAGTCGACTACGGGCTTCTATTGAAGTTTGGAAGCACGATGCGCATGCTTTATGAGGATGTCGCCATGCAAGAAAGGCCTAGCGCAGCTAGGCAGATGTCCACTTGTGCGGTAGTAACTCCATAATCTCACTCGCCCGCTGCGTCGGTAGGCGCGTGAGAACATCCTTAAGATACACATACGGATCGTGGCCATTGAGCCGCGCAGACTGGATCAAACTCATGATCGCCGCTGCCCGTTTTCCGCTGCGTAGCGACCCTGCAAAGAGCCAGTTCTTGCGTCCAAGAGCCCATGGCCAAATCTGGTTTTCCGCCCAATTATTATCAATGGGTACGGCCCCGTCGTCGAGGTAGCGCGACAGCGCTGCCCAGCGTTTCAGGCTGTAATCGAGTGCTCTGCTGATAGCCGAACCTTCGGGCACGAGATCGCGCTGGGCGATCATCCAAGCATGCAGCATGTCCATCACTGGTACGGCCTTTTCTTGCCGTATTCGACGACGTAAATCCGGTTCCAGGTCGCGGACTTCGCTCTCGATTTCGTAAAGCAACTGGATGTAGCGCAAAGCCTGCTCGGCGAGCTGGCTCTTGTTGGTGGCGTGCAACTCGAAGAACTTGCGCCTCGCATGGGCCATGCAGCCGATTTCGGTAACGCCAAGTTCGAAGCTTGCCTTGTAACCGCCAAAATCATCACAGACTAACTTGCCCTTCCAGTCTTTCAGGAAGTTGCGAGCATGTTCTCCGGCACGGCTAGGGCTGAAGTCGTAAACCACCGCTGCCAAGTCCGAGAACTGGCTGGTAGCGTAGGCCCACACATAAGAACGGTGGGTTTTCTTCGAGCCCGGAGCGAGCATCTGTACCGGTGTTTCATCGGCGTGAACGACCTGCTGCCTGAGTACCACGTTGCGCAGCGCATCGACCAGAGGCTGCAATTGGACGCCAGTAACACCAACCCATTGAGCCAATGTTGAACGTGGAATCGCCAAGCCAGCTCGACCGAAGATTGATTCCTGACGGTAAAGAGGCAGATGGTCAGCGAATTTCGCGATCATGACGTGGGCAAGCAGCCCAGCGGTCGGGATGCCCTTGTCGATGACCTGTGCCGGTACCGGAGCTTGGATCAATGTTTCGCAGTCATCGCAGACCCATTTGCCACGGACATGGCGCTCAACAGTAAACACGCCAGGCGCGTAATCAAGCTTCTCGCTAACATCCTCACCGATGCGCTTGAGTACGCAGCCGCACTGGCAGTGAGTATTGTCCGGTTCGTGATGGATCAATGTGCGTGGAAACTCTGCCGGCAATGCCGTGCGCTTGGGCTTTTGCTTTTTATCGGTCGCCGTCGGTGCTGTTTGCAGGGCTTGAAGCTCTGCTTCAATTGCCGCGATATCGGTATCGATCAGGTCATCTAGCAGACTGGCCTGCTCAGGATTCATCTGCTCGCTGCGCTTGGCAAACTTCAATCGCTTGAGCTGCGCGATCTCGTGAGTCAGTCTCTCTATGACCGTTTGATCACGGTTGATTTTGTTGCCCATGGCCTCGACTTGCGACAGCAACTGCGCTGCCAAAGCACGCAGTTGGTCGGGGGACATTTGGTCGAGATTGGGCGAAGAAGTCATGTCCCGGATTTTGCCAGAGCAGGCGTTTCGCGGCGATAGATCGATAGGCTAATGGCAGCCGTTAAAGCAGTGTGATCGCGCCACCGGAGCCCGCGCGTTGCCAGGGCAGCCCTACTACCAAGGCTTGGAGTTGCTCGGAATCCAACTGCATTTCAGAGCCATGGCGAATACCTGGCCAGTGGAACTTCCCCTGGTTCAGCCGACGAGCAGCCAGCCAGATCCCGAAGCCGTCATGCACCAGCACTTTCATGCGATTGGCGCGGCGGTTGGCAAATAGATAGGCACAGTGCGGCTTAGCCGCACCGAACACCGCGATCACTCTGGCCAAAGCAGTCTCGGTACCTGCTCGCATGTCCATCGGTTCGGTGGCGAGCCAGATGGAGTCGATGCGAATCATCGCAGAAGGTCTCGAAGAAAGGTCACGCAAGCGGCAGCATTTTCCGTTGGCCAGTTCACTTTGACGGTGCCGCGCGGGTGCTGGATCTCAACGCAGATATTCGGCGATGCGGATTGCGAAATTGCTCCAGCCAGCTGCATGGGCAACGGAATGAAAGCAGGTTGCAGCGCCGTATTTTGCTGCGTGTGTAACCGAATCCATTTATGGACGAGGTTTGCGTTGAGGCTATGGCTGAGCGCGATGCTGGCAATCGAAGCGCCTGGCTGGGCACACTCTTGAATGACCTGGGCTTTGAAGGACTTGGAATAGGAACGGCGTGTTGTCTGCATGAAATACCCACTTAAAAGGCTATAACTGGTGCCCACTTAAATTTAAGTGCACACCATGTCTTGGCTTTGCAGGGTTGGGTAGGTGACTTGGCCGGACGGATACATTGGGCATCATCAATGATTTCGCAATCCAGTAAGGCGAGGCAATACCCGGTGGCATGAGCATAAAGATTTTCAGCATTACTGACGCTTATGGCTGCCTGAATCTCCAAAATACTGGCATTCGCTCGTACAACAGCTGTCATGGAATTGATCGGCATGAAGTTACTCTCTGTAGCTCGACATGAAAATCTCTCAATTTCAGGCGCTCAGGTACTAGGTAATGGTCGATATGCGGGTCTTGGTGTGCATGGGGTCCCGACATGATCGAACGGATGCCACCTGAAAGAATTGCCACTCAAGCGAATAGCCAGCCTCCATTTTCCTCCAGTTGGCTCACCAGCGCCTTGCGCACCACTCCACAGTTCAGCAAGACAAGAAGTGAGTCCCCACGGTTAAGTCAACTCTCTGATCCTGCTCGTAAAATCAGAGACCTGCTCAGGAGAAAGACAGTTCAAATTAGAGAAACGCTCGAGGTGAAAGATGAGCGCTTCTCGGCTGCCATGCTGGCCGGCGATGATACGACGGCACGTTCTCTCTAGGATCAATCGCGCCATTTCTGGGTTGTCGATTTTTGAAGCATCGAAAGCCAGGGCAATGGAGACGGCTAATTCACCCAATTTTGGATGGGTAATTTGGAGAGTATGAAGAGCAATCACTTGCCGGTCCGTAATGGGTAAGGGCACAGGGCTTCCATCAGGTGTGTGCAAACGGAAAATAGTAGCACGACACAACAGATAGTGAGGTTCTGGCGCGCATCGATTGGAAAAAAATCACTTGGCTGGCTTGCCTATGAAAGCAGATTGAAAGCAGCACTCAAGTTATTGTTCAAAGGGGACTGAATCTGTGTGTAGGTTATGACTGCCGACAAGGGGTTACCTAGATACTGGTGCAGAATTTGCCCACAGTAGATCTGCAAAATTTATCTCCGAATAAACTCAGCTGTACATGCTGTAAAATTGCCAAAGATAAATAGCTGGTTAAATTACTCTTTGGTAGCGAAGGAATGACAGAGTGTTAGGGCTAATCGAATAGACGAAAACTCAGTGCTCATGCTAACAATAGGCTGCTGTGATTTGTGTGTAAAACAATTCGGGAATGGGCAGCCGAAAGCGCTTAAGATTACAAGAGCATCCCTTACTATTTTTGAGGCCTATGTAAGAACCCTTACAGATTGCCATCACTGTAATTGAACCCTAAAATCTTTCAAATTGAATTGCTCTAGGTATTTTCCTACAGCAGATAAATTTGTCCAGGTACGAACTATTTGACGTCGTGAACTTATGGGTATCCAGGTAGCTGCATTACCACTCAAGCGAATAGAAACCCGCCATTTCTCATCCTGCCGGCTTACAACAACCTCTCGTACGCCATCAACAGAAGACAAAACGTGTAATGTTTCTTCCCGAAGCCCGTAAGGCATATTTGTGCAAGACCTTTGATTTTTTAGGTAAACTCTGAGACATCATCAGATAATGATCAGTTCAAAAAAAAAATGAAATTTATAATCTGCTAAACTAAGGCCTCGTGCATGTCTGCACACCCTTCAGCAAGGGAAAAATGTACACCTCTCAAAATCAAACCTCAAACTTTTTATTTATTTAAGATGATGCAAATACCTAATTAAATACTGTAGCTAGGTTAACAAATTTTGTGAAATGTAACGCAGATGATTCAATGCTGTCACTTAGGGTTCAGGCACGGGTAAACGTGCAAGCCTGTGCTAACTCCAGTTCATGCCAGAGCGTCGTGATGACTTCTACTGAGAAACTTTTAAAAAAACTATTAAAAATCATACAGTTAACCATAAAAATACTATCATCGAGGTAACCGCACCCACCTTTTCCAAGGTGTGTTAATGTGAATTTCTTAGTACGATTTTCTCGCATCTATCAGGTTTTCGCATCACACCGTTGAGCTTATATTCTAATTATGAGATAAGGCACCTTGAGGAGTACAAAATCTATAACTCACACTCATACCAAATTTATAGATATCGTGCTTAAAATAGCACATGGATAATTGAACGAATAAAACTCACAGCTAATTCAAAAAATTACCCACACATAAATTTTGAAAAATGAACTTTAATTCTTGGTAAAATCAATGAGCTCTACAACATCGAAAATCCATTCATTGCTTTCACTCGAAGAGCGCTCCGCCATTGCGGAAATCGAAGCAACTACAGATATTTTAAGACTGGTTACAAAACTTACTAGAATGCGGTTCGCTGCAATTGCAAAATTTGCCGACAAGCAATGGGTCACATGCTCCGTATATGATCCTCTCAACTTAGGAATCGAGGAGGGTCACGCATACGATCTGGAAACTACAATTTGTAGTGACTTTTGCATAAATCCAGAAGCTTTATTCATTCCTCAAATAAGCAAAGAGCCTCGTTATTCCATAAGACCAATCGTTAAGCGTTTTGATTTAGAAAGTTACGCAGGCGTTCCCATCTTACTCCCAGATGGCCATTTATTTGGAGCTCTTTGCGTCCTAGATTCTGACTTTGTCAATTTTGAAGATGCTGATTTGCGTGAAGTTTTGGGGATTTTTGCTAAGCTCATAGGCTGTATTTTCTTTGCAAACTCTTCATCTGCTGCTGATGAAAATTAAAAACATGTGCCATACAGAACACTTTAAATTATAAGGATTGAAGGATTGCCACTTAAAAAATGCATTTTTTATATTAGCCTTGTAAGCTTTATAGATAGCATGGCACATCCAGCTAATTTTTTGATGCATTGCTCAATCCTCTCCTTTTAATCAGTGAATTCGTCACAGGCCGGCTTGCAAACACATGAGCCGTGGAAAAAGTGCCTGCGCCATTTTTTGCCCCATGCTATACCGCTTGTACCCGCTCGACTCAAGCATCTTCAGACGATGCCGATAGTATCGTCATACCGACCACAATCCGCTGGTAAATGCCTAAATTTTTGGCATTTTTTCGGTTGACTTGACAGGACTCCTGTATGACATGGCTTCGAGATGCAAAGCTATCCACCAAGCTCATTAGTACCTTCAGCTTGTGTGCGTTTATCACCTTGGGAGTCGGATTACTAGGCGGCAATGGGGTTAGTCAACTTTCAGATAGCTTGAGGCTTGTTTTTTCAAACAATCTTGTATCGGTCGCTAAGACTGCCGAGGCTAAAAGCAAAACGATAGCTCAACTCAAGGATCTTTATGCGCTGATAGCCGCCTATGCTGAGAATGATTCTCAGGTCGCCAAAGATACGATCCGCACAAGCATGATGACCAACCTTGCAGAAAGCGAGAAAGCGTTCTCGATCTATCGTCAAACACCATTGGCCGACGACGAACGTGCTGCCGCCGACAGGATGGAAATAGATTGGCCGATTTATCAGGCAAAGGTTCAGCAGGTGCTTTCCGTACTAGACTCTGGAGACATTGCGTCTGCACGCAGACTTATGTCTGGGGATATCCAGCAGAGCTACCGAGAGATACTCAGCGAACTGACTGTCATGGTCGAGTCGAATAATCGTCAGATCCAGGAAGGCGCAAAGGCTGCTGATGAGCAAGAGGAAGCGGTGTTAGCGACTTTGTATGCAGGAATCGCCTTTGCATTTATTACGGCATTAGCGCTTGGGTTTTTCATGAGTCGATTGATTAGCCGTCCTATTGGCATAGCTATGGCTAACGCCAGGTTGATTGCCAAAGGTGATCTGACTCACAGCATCAGCAGTTCAGCACAAGATGAGACAGGGCAGTTACTCACGGCTTTAGGGGAAATGCAGGAGGGCCTCAAAACAACCATCCATCAGATCGCAGATGCATCGAACCAGCTCGCCTCGGCAGCGGAAGAGTTGAATGCCGTCACCGAAGATGGAAGCCGCGGACTGTTGCGTCAAAATGATGAGATTCAGCAGGCCGCAACGGCCGTAACCGAAATGACCTCTGCTGTTGAAGAGGTTGCGCGCAATGCCATTTCCACTTCGGAAGCGTCGAAGGCAGCCAGTCATCAGGCAACTGATGGTCTTACGCAAGCTCGCAATGCTGTCAGTGCGGCCAATAACGCAACCTCTGAAATCCAGTCATCGACCACGATTGTAGAGGACTTGGCAGTAAAAATTCGTGACATTGGAAAAGTGCTAGACGTCATCCGCGGTATCGCTGAGCAGACGAACCTCTTAGCACTTAACGCAGCCATTGAGGCTGCTCGTGCAGGTGAGCAGGGCCGTGGCTTTGCTGTGGTCGCGGATGAAGTCAGAGCCCTGGCAGCTCGGACCCAGTCCTCCACCGGTGAGATCGAAGGCATGATCGGTGCGGTACGCTCTCAAGCAGATCAGGCGGTAGCGGCCATGGGGAAAAGCCAAGGGTTGGTGGCCGATACGCAGGTACTGACAAAGGCTACAGGAGATGCACTTCAATTGATCGCTAACGGCATTGCACAGATTAACGATCGAAACCTGGTCATTGCCAGTGCCTGCGAAGAACAGACTCATGTTGCACGTGAGGTAGACCGGAACCTGCTTAACATCCAGGATCTTTCAACGCAGACGGCCGCAGGAGCCCATCAAACCAGCGCATCGACTCAAGACCTCTCTCGCCTGGCAGTTTCATTCAATGACTTGGTGAGTCGCTTTAGGCTTTGAAAATCTCATCTGTCTATCGCTCGCATCGGCTAGCTCAAAGTGCTCGAAAACCATGTTTAGTCATAACCCGCTTTGAAAATGGTCTCAAAGCACTCAGGGTCGGAGTGTCGCCTCTCTAAAAAGTCTTTTAGTCACCACCACTGGCTTCCATTGCGAATAAAGTAAGTTTTTGCAAGAATTGAGAATTATTTACATTAGTGATTCTCGCAATGGCAGCCCATTCTGGTATCGCCTGCTCCAAACTAACTGCCCGGCATAACCTGCTGCATCAGCTGTTCGGCGACCACCATGGGTGGTTGTATCAGCGCCTGCGGGCAAGATTGGGCTGTCCGAGCGATGCAGCCGACATGGCCTCGGAAACCTTTGCCCGAGTGGTGGCACTGGATGACCCTCATTCGATTCGCGAGCCGCGAGCGCTGTTGACGACCATCGCCAAACGGTTGATGTATGCCAGTTGGCGACGGCATGAACTGGAACGCGCCTATGTGGAAGCGTTGGCTTGCGAGCCTGAACAGTTTGCCCCTTCAGCAGAACAACAAGCGTTGGCCATCGAAACGCTGGTCGAAATCGATCGTTTGCTTGAAGGCTTGTCTTCCCGTGCCCGTGCAGCCTTTTTATACAGTCAACTCGATAACCTGACATATGCCGAGATTGCCCAAGAACTGGGCGTGTCTGCACCACGGGTTCATCAGTATATCGTCCAGGGGTTACGTGCCTGTTTGAAGGTGCACTCATGAAGGATGATTTACCTGCTGCCCTGGAGGAGGCCATTGACTGGATGGCGTGTCAGCGTTCCGGCTGTTTCGATGCGCAACAGCAACAGTCTTTCGAGCAGTGGCTCACGGCAGACCGGCAGCATCAGGAGGCTTGGCAACAGTTGCAACAGCACTTGCAGGCAACTTTTGCCGGTGTCGATGGCTTATCGGGCCGGATGTTGGTCAAGGACCGAGCGATACGTCGTCGTGTCTTCCTGAATGGAGCGTTGGGGTTGACCGGGTTGGCTGCCGGCGGTTATTGCCTGACCCGCCCGGGCTGGCAACTGGCGCAGCTACGCTCTGACATGAGTACCGGCACCGCCCAGCGTGAGCGCATCGTTTTACTAGATGGTTCCTCTCTGCTTCTCAACGCGCAAAGCGCGGTGAAGCTGCATTTCGAGGGGCGCAAGCGCGACGTTGAATTGCTCGACGGAGGTGTTATCGCCGATGTCCGCGCCAGTGAGCGGGAGGCCCTGCGCCTGCGTTCTCCTCAAGGCGTCACGAGCATGGCCGAGGGGCGCTGCATGATGATGCTGCTCGCAGATGAAACCCATATCTGGGCGTTGCACAAAAATCTTTGGGTGACCTACCAAAATGGCTTGGGCCTGACGCTTAAGCAAGGACAAGGCGTTCGCCTGACCGCTAATAGCGTTGAGCCGCTCGGGACGTCCGCGAGCAGTTCGTCAGCCTGGTCGCAGGGCATGCTGGAGGCACATAACCAGACGCTTAAGACAGTTGTAGACGCACTGCGACCCTATCACCGAGGCGTGCTAACGATCAGCCCCGAAGCTGCACGTTTGAAGATCTCCGGTGTGTTCAGTCTTGATCAAAGTGACGAGGCGCTGGCTGCAATGGCCGATGTTCTGCCCTTGCGTATTGAGCATTTCCTGGGACTCTGGACTCGCATAGACGTCGGCTGAGATCGTTCAGAAAATATTCTAGCTCCGGCTCTTAATATTTCGTTGGCTCATCGCTCAAGGAAGACAGTGCTGTGCTATTTGCAGCTGTTATGTCCTGACACCGGAGAGTCATTCATGCGTCCCCAGCTTTTTTGCCCGTTGGCCATTGCCGTCAGCGTTGTTGTTATGCCTGTAAACATTACCTTCGCTGCAGACTCGGCTAGCACCCTTGCGCGGCAAATGTATGCATTGCCAGCAGGTCCCCTGGAAACAACGTTGATTACGATCGGTCAGCGCAGCGGCCATCGGGTGGTGATGCTGCCCGATGACGTCAAAGGACGGCAGGCCCACGCGGTATCTGGCGAGTTAACGGCGGAGCAGGCTGTCGAGCAAGCATTGCAGGGCACCGGCCTATCGTTAATGATCAGTGGCAGCGGTGCTTTGAGCGTACAGCCTGAGACAGGAACGCTGACCCTGGGGGTGTCGACAATTAACGCAGTGTCCGACCAGGAATCGGCTTACGGCCCAGTCTATAACTATGTAGCCAAACGCGCGGCCAGTGCCACCAAGACTGACACTCCCCTGATCGAAACGCCACAGTCGATATCCGTGGTTACCCGCGCTGAAATGGATGATCGTAAGAGTGACACTCTGGCCGACGCTCTGGGTTATACCCCAGGATTTGTCAGCCAACCCAATGGCTTCAGCCGGGTGGCGGACGATTACACTTTGCGTGGTTTCAACGTCGGTTCCGGGACTGGCGGTATTCTGCTAGACGGCATGAAACTGCAGTCCAGCGTCTATGATGGTGGCATCGAGCCCTTCGGGCTGGAGCGCGCCGAAGTACTCAAGGGTGCGTCCTCGGTCCTGTATGGCCAACTGTCGCCGGGTGGCTTGATCAACGCCGTGAGCAAACGCCCCACTGATACCCCGTTGCACCGAGTGAGTGCCGAGTACGGTAGCCATGATCGCAAGCAGTACACCTTCGACCTGAGCGGCCCGCTTGACGAGCAGGGCGAGTTCTCCTATCGACTCGATGGCTTGTGGCGAGACGCCGACACTCAGGTGGACCACATCCGCGATGACAAACGCTACATCGCCCCTTCGTTCACCTGGAAACCGAATGACGACACCTCGCTGACCTTGCTTGCTAGCCATACAGAGGCGTTAACCGGCCTGACGCCACCACTCACGTATGCCATGACCACTTACAGTCCGATCCCGGGTCGCAAAATCGGCCGTGAGGATTTCGTCGGCGAGCCAGGTTACGATCACTTCAACAGCCGCATCGACACCCTGGGTTATATTTTCGAGCATCGCTTCAGTGACGCTCTGAAAGTCCGCCATGCCCTGCGCTATTACCAGTCCAACGTGTCATGGAATTATCTGCTGCCGTTCAGCATTTCGGGCAACACGCTGAACCGTCGCTACAGCGAACGTGAAGAGCGCTCCACCGGCTGGACCAGCGACAACAACGTCGAGTGGACGATCGACTCAGGCCGCTGGCACCACACGCTGTTGGCGGGTGCGGACTACTACCATAAGACTTACGACACTCATCGTCATATCAGCGCGACGGTTGCTCAACTGGCGCCCAGTCTGGACCTGTCCACCTTTGCCTATACCGGGGTGGGGGCTAATACGGCACCAGAGTCGGGCTGGGATATTCACAGCCGTCAGGCAGGCGTTTATCTGCAAGACCAGATCACCTTTGACGACCGTTGGGTGTTCTTGCTGGGTAGCCGCCAAGACTGGGCGGAAAGCCGCAATTACTCCTTCGTCAATGGCAACCGTACGCCGCGAAGTGATCAGAAACCCACGGGGCGCATAGCGTTGCTGTACCTGTTCGATAACGGCGTGGCGCCCTATGTCAGCTACAGCCAGTCATTCCAGCCTGCCGATGTAGCCAACCCAGGCGTGGCGGAGACGTTCGATCCGATCGAAGGCGAGCAGTACGAGGTAGGTATTCGCTATCAGCCGCCGGGCAGTAATACGATGCTTAGTGCGGCAGTCTACGAGCTGACCCAGACCAACGCGATCACCTATGACGCCTTATCCGCACACTATGAGCAATACGGCAAGAGTCGTTCCAAGGGACTCGAACTCGAAGCCAAGACCGAGCTGAACGAGAACCTCGGCATCACGGCGGGTTACACCTACACGGACGCTCACGTACTGGAAGACAACGTCGTCACCAACGTCGGCAAACGCCTTGAAGGGGTGCCGTACCACAACGCTTCGCTATGGACGGATTATCGTCTGGCGACGTTCGGGCTGCCAAAGATCAAGGTCGGCCTGGGTGCGCTATACACCGGCACTACCCGGACCACACCGACCATTACTGATCGCAAGATTCCAGCTTATACGCGCTTCGATGCACGGATCAGTTACGACATCGACGAAAATTGGCAGTTGGCCGCGAAAGCACAGAACCTGACCAATGAGTCCTACCTGTCGTGCACCACATCGTGCCGTTACGGCGATCAACGCAGTGTCATTGGTTCTGTGAGCTACCAGTGGTAGGTCGCAGCAAAGCCTCACTGTCCGGTCGTTACAGGGTTGCAGTGCTCTCACGAGTCTTGGCGGCAGTGATTGGCGGATATTTACTCGTCACTCTATTTACTGCCTGCCTGACGCTTTTTTTACCTCTTATCGTGTCACAGCCTCGCGGCGAGACTGTTCTGGCCGCAACGCTGCCGGCATTCCTGATTCTATGCGTTGCCGTGGTTTGGGCGTTCGCGGCGCGCTCGGCATGGCGTGCCTGGCTGGGGCTGTCTGTGACGTGTCTGCTATTGGCTCTAGGCTACGTATCGCTCTCAGAAACATGGCTGTGGAGCGTTGCGCGATGAAGCAGGGCTTCAGACAAAGCATGGCCTGGCTACATACCTGGTCAGGACTGATCGTTGGCTGGTTGTTACTGGCGATTTTCCTGACAGGTACCGCTAGCTACTACCGCAGTGAAATCACCGTGTGGATGCATCCGGAAATTCGTACATCCGAGCCGCTCAGTGAATCTGTTGCGCTTAAGCAGGCAATGGACTGGCTGGCTCAGAACGCTCCAGATGCCACGTCATGGTTGATCGATCTGCCAGCGGAGCGGCTGCCCGTGACGCAAATAATGTGGCAAGACGCAGGTCAACGACGCTACGACACTCAATGGCTTGATCCAGCTTCGGGACAGCCTTTCACCACGCACAAAACATTCGGAGGAGATTTCTTCTACGGCTTTCATTTCCAGCTGAGCCTGCCGTCACAAATCGGTCGCTGGATCGTTGGTGTGGCCAGCATGGCGATGCTCATTGCCATTGTCAGCGGGGTCATTATCCATCGGCGTATCTTCAAGGATTTCTTCACCTTTCGCCCCGGGAAAGGCCAACGCTCCTGGCTGGACGCGCACAATACCCTGAGCGTGTTGGCACTGCCGTTCCATACCCTGATCACTTACACCGGGCTGGTCACCCTGATGTTCATGTATATCCCGTGGGGCGTCGAATTGCTGTATGGACCTGACCGTGCAGCGTTCTTGAGTGACGTTCGCGACTTCAGCCCGCCTTTGGCGCGAGCCCCGCAAAGGGATGCTCTGCCTTCGTCCGCCATCCTCGTCGAACACGCCTGGCTACATTGGGGACAGGGCCATATCTCGCGAGTATCGATTAGCGCGCCGGGGGCCATCAATATGCGAATCGAATTATTCAGGGATACACAGGATCAGATTTCGTCGCAGCCTCAACGGCTGTTACTTGATGGGGCTCAAGGTCAGTGGGTGCAGACAGGCGTGACAGGGCCGGTCAAGGCGTTCTATGGCGTGATGTACGGACTGCACCTGGCACACTTCGCCGAACCATTGCTGCGAGCGCTGTTATTTCTTAGCGGGCTGGGCGGCAGTGCGATGATCGCCACCGGCTTGCAGCTGTGGGTGGTCAAGCGCAGAGGGACTTCTACACGTAGGGTCTATAGGCAAATCGAGGGACTGAATATCGCGACGATTCTCGGTCTACCGATGGCCATGGTGGCATTTCTCTGGGCGAACAGGCTGCTGCCCGACAAAATGCCCGCCCGTGACATTGGCGAGATACAGGTATTCTTCGGCGTCTGGCTGCTCACGCTGGTGTACGCTCAACTGCGCTCGCCTCGAAACGCCTGGCGTGAGCAGGCGCTGCTGTGCGCGCTGACGTGTGCTGGATTGCCTGTGCTCGATGCTCTCACCGGTCCGGACTCGATGAATGGGCTAAACCTGGTTTGCGGTCTGCTGGCCACCGCCTTCGCATACGTATCCTGGCGGCTTTATCGAGATGAGAAAACGCATAAACCGGCAGATCGGTTGCCTGCCGCAGCACCGCGTCAGCGTGGACCCTACTCATGAGCGCAGTCATATGGAGCGCTTTGCTGTACGCGGCCCTGGTATCTCTATCACTGTCGTTTGACAGACACCGTCGTGACGTTTTCAAGGACCGACAGACACGCCCGGGTAAACGCCTATCGCGGTGGCTAGGGTTCGTGGGCATTGCGGGATCTCTGATCATTTGTTTGATGAGCGCACCCGGCGGCGAGTCATGGGTATTGTGGTTCTGCATGTTCGCTATTATGAGCTGTATAAGCACTATCGCGCTGTCGTACGTGCCGCGCCTGGTCGCGATGTCGGCAAAAATCGCGCTGACGGTATTTTTTGCCGCTGGAGCCTTTAGATTTTTCTTTTGATCCATCAGAGGCAAGGGACGTCTGCTTTTGACCAACTGCGGCGACTAAAGCGGCTATCGACTCAATAAACAGACAGAGGTCGGCGATTCGGTCCATATCTGGAGATTTCAGTGAATAGGATCGGCTGCCTACCAGATCTGCGCGCTACCCTGAAATCTGAACTCAACTGTAGTGGTAGCGAATTGTCGGCATACTCGAGTGTGGGTGTGATTCTTCTATGTTTGTAAATAGATAGAGCGGGATCTCGGCTCGCGCATCAATCACAATATGCTCATCGCAGCACCGGTCGGATCGGTCTACCACAGATCCTGGAACACGAACCGTTCCAGCGCGCTCCAATGGCTCGTCGGCTTCCGCCATTTCGTACAGGTCCTGTCATTCGTAGACATAGGCGCACTTTGTCGTAATACATCCCGCAAAGGGTTCGACATAGCAGCTGTGCTGAAGGAATAGCGAAAAGATGCGATCAGCCAGCCGACGTTTACCGCCGAGCCACGGGACGATGGGTACGGGTACATGACGAACCTCGATGCAGGGGAGCCGAGCTTGATATTACTGTTTATAAATACAGTTTAGCCACCGCAATTTCATATTCAGCAAAGTCCTGGCAGACAAGACAAATATCTCAAAATGCATGCCTCCACCGAAGGCACTGGGCGATCGATTAAGCGCAGATACATTCGAAGCCCCGCGCGCACGCGCGCCCGGTTGAGCCGGCAGGTGGCGCAGCCGCCTGGGGGCGATTTATCCGGGTCTTGGCGCCCGTTAGGGTGGCGAAGCCAGGACAGGGCAGCTTCATCGCCCTGGCCCGCCTAGACGGGGTTGTACCGCGATTTCAAGCACACACGTTCCGCGCCGTACCGAAGGTACGAAGTGCGCGGGCATTTATGCTCTACGAGGGGTTCTACACCTCGTAAATCCTTGTTTTTACCCGAAGGGGAATACTGACTCGGGTATAAAATTTCATTTATTTCAACACCCACGGCCGCTGCTGTACCAGCAAGGTCATTTGGCGGTGATTTAGGCTCAAAATCTGCCGTCGGCGTGGTTCTGTCATACCTCACCCTGGTGCCGTGAAAAATCAGTCAAATCGCAGGCGAGCGAAAGCCTCCGCGTGAGCGGATGCAATTAAAAATTCCCTACAAAGGGATTACCTGGTTTTTTGCGCGACCTTGGCCAGCAACGCATCCAGCGAGCTGGAGACGTCCGCGCCGGTCTTGGTCCTGAAGGCTATAGGCTGTGGGCTGGCCACAGCCGGCAGCCCTGCGGCCTTGGCCACTGGAGCAGCCTCCAGCGCTTCCTTGGCTTGCCAGCGTTTTCTGGACACGTCACGGCGCAGCTGCTCTTTCGAGTGCCGCTCCATTTCGCTCAGACGCGCCTGGCCGATCTCGCGCAGTTGCTCGTCGCGACGTTTCTTCGCTGCCTTCTGCACGCGCTCGAAGACATAGCCCAGGCCCAGGTCGTTCCAGAACAGTTTGGTAAACCGGATCAACACGCGAGTACGCACCAGGTGCAGACCGTTGTCGTCGGTTTCATCCAGGCGCACGCGCTCGATCCGGCGGTACACGTAGCCGGCAGCGTCCAGGGTCTTGAACAGCCGGCACAACGCCGGCGCCGACAGGCCGGCATCCTTGGCGATATTGCACTGGGTATTGAGCACGTAGCGCCCATTGGCCGGATCGATGTAGCCCAGCACGCTGGTCGCCAGGTCCAGGCGAACCAGCAACTGCTCGGACACCTGCTGCAGGGCTGCAAATTTTTCCCGGCGCGTACGGCGGTCACCGTGTACCCGGTCCAGGCGGCGCAGGTACTTGCCACGATTGTCCAGCATATGGCCCAGACGATCATGCGCCTGGCGAATCAGGGGGTTTTTGAGCTGTTGCTCAGAGAGGTAACGAGGTGCGGCATATTGATCGGGCAGAGCCCGTGCCGATCGGCGCAAGGCCGAGTGAGGATCTGAGGGGGCGAGCCGTACGGCTTTGAGCCGGCTCATGGCTGAACATCCTGGCCAGGGCGGCCACCGATTTCAGCCCAGCATGAAGCAAAGGGGGTTGAGGAAATCATTTCCATAGTCCGCGTCTTAGCGGTGAACTGATGGCTTCACATTTTGCGGCTTGCAAGAAGCCACTGTGAACGCCATAATCAGCTCACGTTGATGTGTGTTGAGCAGGTATCCGGTTCGCAAACGGCCTGTTCAAGATTTTCCAAAAAGCCCCGCCTGCAAGCGGGGCTTTTTGGTTTCTGCATTTCATGAATCTACATCGTGTTTTTCTCGTGGATAAAGCTTCGCCGGATAGTATCACGCCAAAGTTCCCCTTAGGTCTTTAAAATCCACTGTATACATATACAGCAAGGCAAGCCCCGCAACAAAATGCTGCAGGGCTTATCAAGGACTTACACCAATTGCCAGGTGAAGCGATAAGGGTCCATGAACGGGATGTCATCGTCGAAACTGTCGAAATCGGCGGCAGGCTGAGCGGTCTGTTGCGATGCAGGACGTGACTCACGCTGAGGTTGTTGCTGAGGTGCAGACGCCGGTCGCGCTTGCTGTGGACGCGGTGCCGACTGGGCGTATTGCCCACCCTGATTCTGGTTCTCGTTCTGAGGTCTTCCGCCCAGCAGCTGCAGGGTGCCCTGCATGTCGACGACAATTTCTGTCGTATAGCGCTTGATCCCGTCCTTTTCCCATTCGCGCGTGTGCAGCTTGCCCTCGATGTAGGCCTGCGAGCCTTTGCGCAGGTATTCGCCGGCGATTTCAGCGACCTTGCCGAACAGCACTACACGGTGCCATTCGGTCTTCTCTACTTTCTGACCGCTCTGCTTGTCGGTCCACTGCTCACTGGTGGCCAGGCTGAGGGTGGTCACGGCATTGCCGTTGGGCATGTACCGGACCTCTGGATCCTGACCGCAAGAGCCGACTAGGATGACTTTGTTTACGCCGCGTGCCATAGGGATCTCTCCGAAGTGCTTTAAATGAGGCAGGGAATTACGCGCAGACAGGTAAATACCCGCCGCGCTGGGCCTGCTGGTGATGTGTGGTTTGGCTGAACGTTGTTATTGGCCCCAGGCAGGGCCAAATCTGTCGTCTGGTACAGGGGGCTGCGCGGGTGTGTATCGGTCCGATTTTCCAGAGCCTGGCTTTTCTTCGGGCGCCTTTACATGCTGCGCGGCATAGTCCTCCAGACGCTGCCGGCCTACCGCCAGTTCGTGCGCCTGGCTGACCTGAACGGTGTAGCCCTTGCCTTTGACAGGAATTGAATTCAACGCTGTGTGCCAGAGCAAGGTGCTGCGCACGGCAGCACCGGGTTGCCGGCACCAGACCTGCTGCCATTCCTGCTGCAGGTCGATCAACGTGGCCAGAGCCGGATCGATCAGTACCAGGTTGCTCAGCTCGGCATGGCCAGGCTTCATTTTCAGGGTGCGCAGGATCTTCTGGATACGATCGGCCCGAGGGTAACTGCGCTGAACATTCGGCGGTGCAGCGGCCAGCAGTTCCTCCAGCTCGGGCGGATTTACCTCGATGAACCGGTTGATACGGATGGCTTCCTTGGAAAGCTTATCCACGTCAGCGATGTACATCGAACTGCCGCGTATGACCTCACCTTTGAACAGCGTGATGTTTTCACCCTCTTGGAGTTGCTGGACTTCCTCGACGGTGACTTTTTGCTGCTCGCGCAGGTTCAGGGAGCCGGATTCCTCCCAGCTGCCTCCCAGCAGACCACCTTCGTGGACCATACCGCTGACCTCGGCCTGGTACTCCTTGCCGGCCATCAACTGCAGGATTTCCAGGGTGTCTTTGGGGTCCATGATCTTGCCGGTGATGCGGGTACCCATGTTG
>NZ_JBTOQC010000017.1:0-112835 GCF_055284095.1 Pseudomonas sp. HP_08
GCCCGATGGAGTGGCGCCGGAGTGAGGGTACCCCGAAGGGGCCCAGCCAGGAGCAAACGGTTTGGTTACTTTGCCATGACAAAGTAACCCGGCCCGAAGAGGGCCGGAACCCCTCTAACAGCCCATCACCGCAAGTCCATTCGACAACAGATAGCGATCCGGCTGGCCCCTACGACGGCACACGCTTTAGCGATATTCCTTGACCAGCTCGATCAGCTTCTCGGCCACCGCCTCTGAACTGGCCGGGTTCTGCCCGGTAACCAGCCGATCATCCTCGACCACGAACACGCCCCAGTCCGGGCCTTTCTCATACAGCGCGCCGGCCTTCTTGAATTCATCCTCGATCAGAAACGGCACCACATCGGTCAGGCCGACGGCCTCTTCTTCACTGTTGGTAAAGCCGGTCACCCGACGGCCTTCGATCAATAGCGCGCCATCGAAGGTTTTGACATGGCGCAGCACGCCAGGCGCGTGGCAGACAAAACCGATCGGCTTGCCGGTGCGCAGGAAGCTTTCGATCAGGCCGATCGAGGTCTGCGACTCGGCCAGATCCCACAGCGGGCCATGACCACCGGGATAAAACACGGTGTCGAAGTCCTCGACCTTGACCGTGTCGAGTTTCACCGTGCTGGCCAGCGCGTCCTGGGCGGCGCCGTCGGCCTTGAAGCGATGCGTCGCTTCGGTCTGCGCATCAGGCTCATCGCTTTTCGGGTCCAGCGGCGGCTGACCGCCGGCCGGTGAAGCCAGCACCACCTGCGCACCGGCATCCTTGAACACGTAGTAGGGTGCCGCGAACTCCTCCAGCCAGAAGCCGGTTTTCTTGCCGGTGTCGCCGAGTTGATCGTGGGAGGTCAGAACCATCAGTACTTTCATTGCAAATTGCCTCGTGTGGGTGGGCATTCCGTGAGTGTCTGCTCAAGCGTAAAGCGGCCTTGATGTCTGTTTGAGTCGCCTGAGCGCTCAAGTTTCCAAAAAACTCTGTTTGTCGGCTGAATCAGCACGCCGATCAGTCAAGGTTCAGGCGTGCCGGTGTATTGAACTAGCGTTATCAGCCTGTGATCTCAAACTGATGCCGTACTCGGTGTGCGGCAACCCTTATCCGGAATTGTTCATCCCATGTCGAAAACACAGTACGCCTTAATCCGCCGATGGTGGCCGCTAGCGGTCATCGGCGTTATTGCCGGCTCCCTGGCGCTGGCCTTTGCCTGGAGCGCGGGCTGGATCGGCGAGCGGGTCACCAGCAAAGCGTTCGTCAATGCATCCCCGACCTTCCCGCCAGGCTTTCGTCGTGCGCATGGCAAGGGCCTGTGCTTTGCCGCGACCTTTCGTCCGACCGAAGAAGGCCGGGCACTGTCGAAGGCGCGAGCCTTTGCGCAGCCGCAAACACCCATCGTGGGGCGCTTCTCGGTAGGGGCTGGCAGCCCGTTTGCCGGAGATGACTCGACCAAGACCATCAGCATGGCGCTGTTGATGACCACCGACGATCACCAGCAGTGGCGCATGGCGATGAACAACCAGCCGTACTTCGCCACCCATGACGCCGAAGGCTTTCTGGCCCTGCAAAAAGCCATGGCGCCCGATCCGGCCACCGGCAAGCCGGTTCCTGAGCAGGTTGCGCAGTTTCTGCAGCAGTACCCCGAGGCGCAGAAGTTTCTCGACCGCGCCAAGGCGGCACCGGCACCGGGCAGTTATTCCGGGGTGGATTTCCACGGCATCAACGCCTTTATCCTGACCTCGGAGCAGGGCAAGCGCGTGCCGGTGCGCTGGCACATGCGCGCGCACGACGCCTTTGTCGAGCGCAGCGCACAGGCCGGCCAGGACTTTCTGTTCCAGGACCTGAAAAACAAGCTGGCCGACAAGCCGCTGTACTGGGACTTTGTCATGCAAGTGGCGCAGCCCGGTGACCCGGTCGATGACCCGTCGCAGCCATGGCCCGCCGACCGCCAGCAAGTGGTAGCCGGCACGCTGGAAGTCACCCAGGTTGCCGATCAGGCCACCGGCGCCTGCCGAGACATCAATTTTGACCCGACCATCGTGCCGGTCGGCGTCGACCTGTCCAACGACCCGATTCTTGTTGCCCGCTCGGCCGCCTATTCACGCTCGTTCAATGCGCGCGAACGGGAGATCGGTTATGGCAAAGCCACGGATGCAGTCGGCAATCCGGCCGAAAAAAGGAGCGCGCCATGAAGCCGTCCACTGAACAATCGCCACGCCACTTCAATACCCTGGCGCGCGTGCTGCACTGGCTGATGGCATTCATGATTCTGGCCATGCTGTTTATCGGCGTCGGCATGGTCAGTTCGGTGCACCACCGGATTTTCCTGATCGACCTGCACCGTCCGCTGGGCCTGGCGATTCTGCTGCTGGCGCTGGTGCGCCTGATCAATCGCCTGACCCACAAGCCGCCACCGTTGCCGGCCAGCGTGCCGGGCTGGCAGGCGTTCCTGGCCAAGGCCTCGCACGTTATGCTTTATGCCCTGATGCTGACACTGCCGGTACTTGGCTGGGCGCTGCTGTCGGCCGGTGGTTATCCGGTCACGGTGTTCAGCGGCTGGAACCTGCCCGCCATCGTGCCGGCCAGCCCGCAAGCCTATGCCTGGCTGCGCGATGCCCACGGCCTGCTGGCCTGGACCCTGTTTGCCACCGTGCTGGCGCATTTGTCGGCGGCACTGCTGCATGCCTGGGTGTACCGCGATGGCGTGTTTTCGACGATGACCTGGCGTCGATAGTGTTTTGAATCGATAGCGTCTCGAATGGGTAGCGCTTTGAATTGATGGGTTTCAAATGAATACAACCAACGATACACCGGAGCTTGCCAGCGAACTTCCGCCCCTGGCCTGGCCGCAATTTACCGATGACAACGCACGACTGGAGTGGTGGCGTTCTTGCGTGCAGGCCTATCTCTCGCTGTGGGAAAAACCCGATCCCCTCAGCCCGGTCAGTACTCAGGCGCTGGAGGCACTCGAACAGCGGCTGGGATGTTCGCTGCCGCCGTTGCTTCGCACCTATCACGAGCACATAGGCACACTGAACCTGGCCGAGACGCTGTGCAGCGTGACGCCGGCCAAATACGCCAGCATCGAGCCGCTGCGTGAGGCCTATCCCGGCATTACCGACATTCTTGAAGATGCCCCCGATGCCGATCAGCAATGGGCGCTGGTCAACGCCTTGATCGCTTTCGGCGACTATCTGGGCAACGGCAACCTGTGGTGTTTTCACCGCGAAACCGGTGAGGTCTGGTACTTCGATCACGACGACGCGCCCATGCTCACGCAAATCTTCACCGACGTGGGTCAGTACCTCGATGTGTTGATGTTCAAGTGCCTGCTCGAAGCCCATGGCGAAGAAGACAATGAAGACCTGCTGCGCGAGCACCTGGGCGATGAGATCGTGCAGAAGTGGATGTATTGAGCGGGTAGGCGGGAACGCAATATTTCTTTGCGCCGACACCCGCACTGCGCCGATTGGCCTTGGTCATATTTCGTAACCTTTGCTGGCGCCGCTGGGCAAGGGGAGTTTTCACTCCATTGCCTGGAAGCTTTCCATGTCAGCCATTCCTTCTTCTGTCGCCGCCACGCGCGGTGAGCCCTCACGGCGCACCCGCCGCGGTCTGGACGCACTCAACTTCACCCTGGCCGATGTGCGCGACGGCCTGGGACCGTATCTGGCCATTTACCTGATTGCGGTGCGCGGTCCGGGTGAAGGCTGGAACGAGGCCACTGTCGGTTTCGTCATGACCCTGGCAGGCCTTGCCGGGTTGCTGGCGCAAACACCGATGGGCGCGCTGATCGACCGCACGCGCAACAAACGCGCAATGATCGGTATCGCGGCACTGGTGGTCACGCTGTGCTGCCTGGTGCTGCCGCTGATTTCCAACTTCTATGCCGTGGCGCTCACCCAGTCCATGGCGCAGGTGGCGGCGGCGATCTTTGCCCCGGCGCTGGCGGCCATTACCTTGGGCATCGTCGGCCCTGCGGCCTTCACCCGGCACATCGGTCGCAACGAAGGCTTCAACCATGCCGGCAATGCGTTTTCGGCCGCACTGGCGGCCATGCTGGGCTATGCGTTCGGGCCGATGGTGGTGTTCTGGCTGATGGCGGTGATGGCGGTCGCCTCGATCGCGGCCTTGTGGCGCGTGCCCGCGCACGAGATCGACAACGATCTGGCGCGTGGGCTGGAAGAGGGCACAGCGCATGATCCCCAACACCCTCCGGTGTCGGCCTGGAAGGTGTTGCTGTCGAACCGGCACCTGATGCTGCTGGCGCTGCTGGCGGCGATCTTTCACTTGGCCAACGCAGCGATGCTGACCTCGATCGGCCAGCAACTCACCCACATCGTCGGCAAGGACAGCGCCACCTCGCTGGTTGCGCTGTGCATCGTCGCGGCCCAGTGCGTGATGGTGCCGGTGGCCATTGTGGTGGGCCGGACGGCCGACCGCTTCGGGCGCAAGCCGATCTTCCTGCTGGCGTTCGCAGTGCTGGCGATTCGCGGCGTGCTCTACACCTTTTCCGATAACCCGTATTACCTGGTCGCGGTGCAATGCCTGGACGGCATCGGTGCCGGTATTTATGGCGCGCTGATCCCGGTGGTCGTGGCCGACCTCACCCGCGGCACGGGCCGTTTCAATATCAGCCAGGGCGCGATTGCGACGGCGCAAGGCGTGGGCGCATCGATCAGCGCCACGGTCGCCGGGGTGATCATTGTGCAGTTCAGCTACGCCCATGCCTTTCTGACCCTGGCGGCGGTGGCAGGAGTCGGGTTTGTGCTGTACCTGCTGCTGATGCCGGAAACCTCGGGCATCTCTGCCAGCAAGGAGATTATGCAAGCGCCTGCGTGATCAGCTTGTATGCAATTTGCCGCTATGCTTTTGCAAGGCTGGCCACGGACAGTGGGGCAGCAGAACAAGAACAATCAGACCTTGGACAAGGATGACTCGCCCATGATGTACCGCACCTTGACTGCATTTTTTGTAGTTTCCTTCGCACTGACAGAAAGCCCCTTTATTCTCGCCGCCTCAACCGCGCCGGTCGCTGCCGAAAACGGCATGGTGGTCACCGCTCAGCACCTGGCCAGCCACGTCGGCGTCGATGTGCTCAAGGCCGGCGGCAATGCGGTGGATGCCGCCGTGGCGGTGGGTTACGCGCTGGCGGTGGTTTACCCGGCTGCCGGTAATCTGGGCGGTGGCGGCTTCATGACCGTGCAGATGGCGGACGGCAAGAAGACCTTTCTCGATTTCCGCGAAAAAGCCCCGTTGGCCGCCACCGCCGACATGTACCTGGACAAGGACGGCAACGTGATCCCCGGGCTCAGCTCGCGCGGGCACCTGGCGGTCGGTGTGCCGGGCACGGTGTCGGGCATGGAATACGCGCGTGAAAAGTACGGCAGCAAACCCCGCGCCGAGCTGATTGCGCCGGCGGTCAAGCTGGCTGAAGAAGGCTTTGTGCTGGAGCAGGGCGACGTCGACTTGCTGTGGACCGCCACCGAAGACTTCAAGAAGGACATGAAGGACTCAGGCTCGATCTTTCTCTCGGACGGCAAGCCGATGCAGGTCGGCCAGAAGCTGGTGCAGAAGGACCTGGCCAGGACCCTGCGCGAGATCTCCAGCAAGGGTCAGGACGGTTTCTACAAGGGCTGGGTGGCCGATGCCATTGTCAGTTCCAGCAAGGCCGGCAAGGGCATCATCGTCCAGGCCGACCTTGATCGCTACAAGACCCGCGAGCTGGCGCCGGTTGAGTGCGATTACCGTGGCTACCACGTGGTTTCCGCGCCGCCGCCCAGCTCGGGCGGTGTGGTGATCTGCCAGATTCTGAACATTCTCGAAGGCTATCCGATGCAGGACCTGGGCTTCCGTTCGGCCCAGGGCACGCATTATCAGATCGAGGCGATGCGTCACGCCTATGTCGACCGCAACAGTTACCTGGGTGACCCGGATTTCGTGAAAAACCCGGTCGAGCATCTGCTGGACAAAAAATACGCAGCCAGACTGCGCGAGGCCATCGACCCGCAAAAGGCGGCGATTTCCAAGGACCTGGCGCCGGGCATCGCACCGCATGAAGGCAACAACACCACGCATTATTCGATCGTCGACAAATGGGGCAACGCGGTGTCGGTGACTTACACCCTCAACGACTGGTTCGGTGCCGGGGTCATGGCCAGCAAGACCGGCGTTATCCTCAACGACGAGATGGACGACTTCACCGTCAAGGTCGGCGTGCCCAACATGTATGGCCTGGTGCAGGGCGAAGCCAACGCCATCGCGCCCGGCAAGGCGCCGCTTTCGTCGATGAGCCCGACCATCGTCACCAAGGATGGCAAGACCGTGATGGTGCTCGGCACGCCGGGCGGCAGCCGGATCATTACCGCGACCTTGCTGACCATGCTCAATGTCATCGACTACGGCATGAACATTCAGGAAGCGGTGGACGCGCCGAAATTCCATCAGCAATGGCTGCCTGAGGAAACCAACCTGGAAAACTTCGCCGTAAGCCCCGACACGCGCAAAATCCTCGAAGGCTGGGGGCATAAATTTGCAGGCCCGCAAGACCCCAACCACCTGGCCGCGATTCTGGTCGGCGCGCCTGCGCTGAACGGCACACCGGTGGGCAATAACAAGTACTACGGCGCCAACGACCCACGGCGCAACACCGGATTGTCACTCGGTTACTGAACTTACCCCCAGTAGGAGCGCGCTTGCCCGCGACCGGCTGCGTTAGCAGTCGTAAATTCTCAGCGTTTCCGAAATTTTGCGAGCGCTGCGCACTCGGTCGCGGGCAAGCGCGCTCCTACAAGGGCCCACATACAGATTATTGATCTTTTACACTTTCTTTATGCGAGAGCCGCACTCGTGCTCTCGTTCCTTTACGCCCATCTTGCTGACAATCCCTGACACACGGCGGTCGCCGTACTGATCTGATCAGCTAGGGGATTTCAATGAGCGTGCTGGATGGGGTGTCACTGTTGCTCGGTATCGGGCTGTTCATTTACCTGTTGGTTGCGCTGTTGCGCGCCGATCACCAACAGGAGTGAGCATGAACATTCATGACTTTCTGTTGATAGGCGCCTTTGCCCTGTTGTTGCTGGGCGGCGCGCCGTTGCTGGGGCGTTTCTGGTACCGGGTGATGGAGGGCGAGCGCACCTGGCTGACGCCATTGCTGGGGCCGGTCGAGCGCGGGTGTTATCGCCTGAGCGGTGTCGATCCGCAGGCCGGGCACAGCTGGAAAACCTACGCCGTGGCGCTGCTGGCCTTCAATCTGGCCGGTTTCGTGCTGCTGTTCGCCTTGTTGATGCTGCAAGGCGTGCTGCCGCTTAACCCGCAGCAATTGCCGGGTCTGGAATGGACGCTGGCGTTCAACACCGCCGTCAGCTTCGTCACCAACACCAACTGGCAGGCCTACAGCGGCGAAGCCTCGCTGAGTTACCTGAGCCAGATGCTCGGCCTCACCGTGCAGAACTTCGTCAGTGCCGCCACCGGCATCGCCGTGCTGGCGGTCCTGTGCCGTGGCATTGCCCGGCGTTCGACCACGCAACTGGGCAACTTCTGGGTCGACCTGACCCGCGCCACGCTCTACGGCCTGCTGCCGGTGTGCATCGTGCTGGCGCTGTTACTGGTATGGCAGGGCGTACCGCAAAATTTTGCCCACTACGTCGATGCGCTGACCCTGCAAGGCGACCCGCAAAGCCTGCCGATGGGCCCTGCGGCCAGTCAGATTGCGATCAAGCAACTGGGCACCAATGGCGGCGGCTTCTTTGGCGTCAACTCGGCGCACCCGTTCGAAAACCCCACGGCGCTCAGCAACCTGCTGGAGCTGGTGGCGATCCTGCTGATTCCGGCCGCCCTGGTGTTCAGCTTCGGTCACTACGTCAAGGACCTGCGCCAGAGCCGGGCGATTCTGGGCTGCATGCTGTTGCTGCTGAGCCTCGGCGCCGGGCTGGCGTTGTGGGCCGAGTACGCACCGAATCCGACGCTGGCCATCGCCGGTGTCGAGCAGACCGCTTCGCTGGAGGGCAAGGAAGCGCGCTTCGGCGTGACCGGCACCACGCTGTGGGCAGTGGCCACCACGGCGGCCTCCAACGGCTCTGTGAACGGCATGCACGACAGCCTTAACCCGCTGACCGGCATGATCGCGCTGGTCAACATGATGGTCGGCGAGGTGATCTTCGGCGGCGTCGGCGTGGGCCTCAACGGCATGCTGCTTAACGTGCTGATCGCGGTGTTTCTCGCAGGCCTGATGATCGGCCGCACCCCGGAATACCTGGGCAAGAAACTCCAGGCCCGCGAGGTCAAGCTGCTGGTCGCGACCTTGCTGGTGATGCCGCTGGGCGTGCTGGTGCTCGGCGCCATCGCCGCCAGCCTGCCGGGCCCGGTGGCCTCGGTCAGCAACCCCGGCGCGCATGGCTTCAGCCAGTTGCTGTACGCCTACACCTCGGCCACGGCCAACAACGGCTCGGCGTTCGGCGGTTTTGCCGCCAACACGCCGTTTCATAACCTGATGCTGAGCCTGGCGATGTTGCTCGGGCGCTTCGGCTACATCCTGCCCGTGCTGGCCCTGGCCGGGAGTCTTGCGAGCAAGCACGCCGCGCCGCAAGGCAGCGACAGCTTCCCGACGCATGGCCCGCTGTTTGTCGCCTTGTTGACCGTGACCATCGTGCTGGTGGGCGGCCTGACCTTTCTGCCAACCCTGGCCCTGGGGCCGATTGCCGATCATCTGAGCCTGGGTTTTTAAGGAGCCGATCATGAACATGCCCGTAACCGATACACCCGCGCAGGCCGGCGCTGACGCCACGCCTGCTCAGGCTTCGACCCGTTTTGCAGCACTGTGGCGCCCGGCGCTGCTGCAGGCGTTCATCAAGCTGGACCCACGGCAACTGGTGCGTTCGCCGGTGATGCTGGTGGTCGAACTGACCGCCATTCTGACCACCGTGCTGTGCGTGATCCCCGACCCGCGGGTGCCGACCGGCATCGCCGTGCAGATCGCGTTGTGGTTGTGGTTTACCGTGTTGTTCGCCAACTTTGCCGAGGCGCTGGCCGAAGGCCGTGGCAAGGCCCGCGCCGACAGCCTCAAGGCCGGCAGTGAAGGCCTGAAAGCGCGCCTGCGTGACGCCGATGGCACGTTTCGCGTGGTCGACGCCACGGCCTTGCGCAAGGGCGACGTAGTGCGCGTCGAGGCCGGTGAAATGATCCCCGGCGACGGCGAAGTCATCGCCGGCATCGCGGCGGTCAACGAGGCGGCGATTACCGGTGAATCGGCGCCGGTGATCCGCGAGTCCGGCGGCGACCGTTCGGCGGTCACCGGCAACACGCGGCTGGTGTCCGACTGGCTGCTGGTGCGCATCGGCAGCAACCCCGGCGAGTCGACCCTGGACCGGATGATCGCGCTGGTCGAAGGCGCCAAGCGCCAGAAAACCCCTAATGAGGTGGCGCTGGACATCCTGTTGATCGGCCTGACCCTGATCTTCTTGCTGGTGGTCATCACCTTGCAGCCGTTTGCCCGCTTCGCCGGTGGCAGCCTGCCGCTGGTGTTTCTGGTGGCGCTGCTGGTGACCCTGATTCCGACCACCATCGGCGGGCTGCTGTCGGCCATCGGCATTGCCGGCATGGACCGCCTGGTGCGCCTGAATGTGATTGCCCGCTCGGGCCGCGCGGTGGAAGCGGCGGGGGATGTGCACGTGCTGCTGCTCGACAAGACCGGCACCATCACGTTCGGCAACCGCCGCTGCGCCGGCCTCTACGCCGCGCCCGGTATCAGCGCGCAGCAATTGAGCGAGGGCGCCTTGCTGGCCTCGCTGACCGACGACACCGCCGAGGGTAAATCCATCGTCGAGTACCTGCGCAACCTGCACCCGTTTCAGGAGCCTGCACTGAGCGCGGTGACCGGCGTGCCGTTCAGCGCCGAGACGCGGCTGTCGGGCGTCGACTATCAGGGCCGGGTGTACCGCAAGGGCGCGGTGGATTCGCTGCTGGCGTTTATCGGCCTGAGCCGTGAAGACCTGCCCGCGCCGCTGCAGCGCGAAATCGAACGCATCGCCAAATCCGGCGGCACACCGCTGCTGGTGTCTGGCGAAGGCCGGCTGCTGGGCGCGATCCAGCTCAAGGACGTGGTCAAGCCGGGGATTCGCGAGCGCTTTGAAGAGCTGCGCAAACTGGGCATCCGCACGGTGATGGTCACCGGCGATAACCCGCTGACGGCGGCGGCGATTGCCGCTGAAGCCGGGGTCGACGATGTGCTGGCCGAAGCGACGCCGGAGAAAAAGCTGGAGCGCATCCGCTTCGAGCAAGGCCAGGGCCGGCTGGTCGCCATGTGCGGCGACGGCGCCAACGACGCCCCGGCGCTGGCCCAGGCCGATGTCGGCGTGGCCATGAACGACGGTACACAGGCTGCCCGCGAAGCGGCCAACATGGTCGATCTGGACAGCGACCCGACCAAGCTGCTGGACGTGGTGCAGGTCGGCAAGGAATTGCTGGTCACCCGTGGCGCGCTGACAACGTTTTCCATTGCCAACGACGTGGCCAAATATTTTGCCGTGCTGCCGGCGCTGTTCGCCTCGATCCATCCGCAACTCGGCGCCTTGAACCTGATGCAACTGGCCAGCCCGCAAAGCGCGATTGTCTCGGCGATCGTGTTCAACGCGCTGATCATCGTGGTGCTGATTCCGCTGGCCCTGCGCGGGGTCAAGGTCCAGGCCGCCAGCGCCGCGCACCTGCTGCGCCGCAACCTGCTGATCTATGGCGTCGGCGGCCTGGTGGTGCCGTTTGTGGGGATCAAGGCGATTGACCTGATGCTCGTTGGCCTGGGCCTGGTGTGACGGCTTTTCGCCGATCCCGCAGGCCCGCGTAAACCGTGATGTACCCGAACGATCCAGAGGATTGACTGATGTTTTCTACCTTACGCCCGGCCCTGACCTTGCTGACGCTGTTGACCCTGATCACCGGCGTGGCTTACCCGCTGGCGGTCACCGGTGTGGCGCAACTGGCCTTTAACGATCAGGCCAATGGCAGCCTGATCCGCGACGCCGACGGCCAGGTCCGTGGCTCGCAACTGATCGCTCAGCCCTTGAACGGCGAGCAGTGGTTTCAGCCACGCCCTTCGGCGGCCGCGTATGCCACGGTGGCCAGTGGCGCGAGCAATCTGGCGCCCGGCAACCCGGCACTGGCGCAGCGCGTTGGCGAAGACGCCGCCCGTCTGGCGCAGGCCGGGCAGGGCGTTGTGCCGCTGGCGCTGCTGACCACCTCCGGCAGCGGCCTTGACCCGCACTTGCCGCCACAGGCCGCCGACTGGCAGGCTGCACGCATCGCCGGCGCGCGCAAGGTGCCGGTCGAGCAGGTCAGGGCGCTGATCGCCGCGCACACCGAACGTCCGTTGTTCGGGCCGCCAGTGGTCAATGTGCTGGCCTTGAATCGCAGCCTTAACACTCTATAACCCGAGAGCGCCCCAGAACGTGAGCAACCCAGGTCTAGCCGATGCCCTCCTGGCCCAACTGCCCCGCGCAGGCCGGGGCCGTTTGAAAGTCTTTCTCGGTGCCGCCCCCGGCGTCGGCAAGACCTACGCCATGCTGCAAGCCGCGCACAGCCAGTTGCGCCAGGGCGTCAATGTGCTGGCCGGCGTGGTGCAGACCCATGGCCGGGCTGAAACCGAGGCGCTGCTGGCCGGCGTGCCGCAGCTGCCGATGCGCCGCTCGCAGTACCGCGACATGACCCTGGAAGAAATGGACCTCGACGGCCTGTTGCAGGCGGCACCGGCGCTGGCACTGGTCGACGAGCTGGCGCACAGCAACGCGCCCGGCAGCCGTCACGCCAAACGCTGGCAGGACGTTCAGGAACTGCTGGCGGCGGGCATCGACGTTTACACCACGGTCAACGTCCAGCACCTGGAAAGCCTCAATGACCAGATTCGTGGCATCACCGGCGTGCAGGTGCGTGAAACCCTGCCCGACTGGGTGTTGCAGGAAGCCTTCGAGCTGGTGCTGATCGACCTGCCGCCGCGCGAGTTGCTGGAGCGGCTGCGCGACGGCAAGGTCTATGTGCCGGAGCAGGCGCGGGCGGCCATCGATGCCTTTTTCAGCCAGACCAACCTCAGCGCCCTGCGCGAGCTGGCGATGCAGACCGCCGCCGCCCAGGTCGACAACGATCTGGCGCAAGGCTACCGCCAGCGCGGCCAGACGGCGCCGGCCTTGCGTGGGCGCTTGCTGGTCGGCGTCGACGGCGATGCCCAGGCCGAACAACTGGTGCGCCATGCCAGCCGCGTCGCCCAACGGCGGCATTTGCCCTGGAGCCTGGTGCATGTCGATGCAGGCCAGCCGCTCGACGAGCAGGGCCGCAGTTACCTGCAAAGCGCGCAGCAACTGGCCGAGCGCCTGGGCGGCGAGGTGGTCAGCCTGCGCGCCGGCGAGGTGGCGCGCACCCTGTTGCAGCACGCCAGCCAGCGCCGCGCCAGCGTGGTGATGGTCGGCCAGTCGCGGCATCGCTGGCGGCGTCGGCTGTTTGGCGCCGGCGTGGCCGGGCGTTTGCTGCGCGAGGCGCACGGGCTGGAAATCAGCGTGTTCGACAATGACAGCGTGCCGCCGCCGCCACGCCGCGCGTTGCGTTATCCGGCCAAACGCTTCGACTATGCACTGGCGGTGCTGGCCACGGCGCTGGCCAGTGGTGTGGCCTGGGGCATTGCCGGGCTGCTCGAGCTGCCCAATATCTCGCTGATTTTTCTGATGGCCGTGCTGCTGGTGGCGGTGCGCAGCAGCATGGGCCCGGCGCTGGTGTGTGCGGTGCTGTCGTTTCTGGCCTATGACTTCTTGTTTATCGCGCCCAGTTTCTCGTTGAGCATTCAACGCGAAGAAGATGTGCTGACCCTGGTGTTCTTCCTGCTGATGGCGGCCCTGACCGGCCAGCTCGCCAGCCGCCAGCGTCGGCAGTTCAATGCCCTGCGCGGTACGCAGGAGGAAACCAGCGCCTTGCTCGACCTGTCGCGCAAGCTCACCGCCGCCACCGACCGGCAAGCGGTGCTGCGCGCCGCCGAACAGCATCTGAGCGGCTGGCCCGGCCTGCAGTTGTGCCTGTTGGGCCGTGATGCCGAGGCCGGCTGGCAAGTGGAAATCGGGGGGCCGCTGACCTTCAGCGAAGCCGAGCGCGTGGCGGCCGATTGGGCCTGGCAACACGACCAGCCGGCCGGGCATGGCACCGGCACCTTGCCGTCCGGGCGCTGGTGGTGGTGGCCGGTGTCGGCCGAAGACGGGCCGCTGGCGTTGCTGGGCGTGTGCCCGCAAGAAGGCCATGCCTTCAGCGCCCAACAGCGGCGTTTGCTCAGCGCCCTCAGCCAGCCGCTGGCTCAGGCGCTGGCCCGTGCGCAACTGGCTCAGGACCTGGAGGCAGCGCGCTTGCAGGGTGAAACCGAACAACTGCGCAGTGCCTTGCTGGCCTCGGTGTCCCATGATTTGCGCACGCCGCTGACGGCGATGCGCGGCAGCATCGACAGCCTGCTGGCCCTCGGTGAGGCCATTCCGGTTGCCGACCGCTATGAATTGCTCGAAGGCACACGCGACGAGGCCGAGCGCCTGGACCGCTATATCCAGAACCTGCTGGACATGACCCGGCTGGGGCATGGCGCGCTGAAACTGGCCCGCGACTGGGTGGCGCCGGCCGACATTGTCGGCAGCGCGTTGAACCGCCTGCGTGCGGTGCTCGCGCCGTTGCAGGTGCGCGTGCAGGTGGCGGATGAGTTGCCGCTGCTGTACGTGCACGCCGCGCTGATCGAGCAGGCACTGGTCAATGTGCTGGAAAATGCCGCGCGCTTTTCGCCTGCCGGCGCGTTGCTGGAGGTCGATGCCTCTGTGCATGAGGGCGCGCTGTGCTTTGCCGTCAGCGATCAGGGCCCGGGCATTCCCGAGGCCGAGCGCAGCAAGATTTTCGACATGTTCTACACCGCCGCCCGTGGCGATCGCGGCGGGCAGGGCACAGGGCTGGGCCTGGCGATCTGTCAGGGCATGGTCGGTGCGCATGGCGGCCGGGTCAGCGTGACGTCGGGTCGCGAAGGCAAAGGCACCTGCATGACCCTGCACCTGCCGTTGCCGACCCAGCCACCGCTGGAGATCGAATGATGGCTCGCTGGCAGGTTTACGTTAGGCTGGCAGCCTGTTTCGGCATGCAAGGCGCAAGGCAATCATGAGCCAGACCTCGACCATTCTGGTCATCGACGATGAACCGCAGATCCGCAAATTCCTGCGCATCAGCCTCGCCTCGCAGGGCTACAAGGTGCTGGAAGCGGCCGACGGCGCCGAAGGCCTGAACCAGGCGGCGCTGAATCGCCCGGACCTGATCGTGCTCGACCTGGGCCTGCCGGACATGGACGGCCAGCAGGTGCTGCGCGACCTGCGCGAATGGCTGCGCGTGCCGGTGATGGTGCTGTCGGTGCGCGCCAGCGAAGCACAGAAAGTCCAGGCACTGGACGCCGGCGCCAACGACTACGTGACCAAACCGTTCGGCATTCAGGAATTCCTGGCACGGGTGCGTGCCCTGCTGCGCCAGGCCCCTGAAGGCCAGCAAGCGCAAGCGGCGCTGCAACTGGGTCCGCTGAGTATCGACCTGGCCGCCCGCCGGGTGCAGCTCGACGGCACGGACGTGGCCCTGACCCGCAAGGAATACGCGGTGCTGGCGCAACTGGCGCGCTACCCCGGCCGGGTCATCACCCAGCAACACCTGCTGCGCGAAATCTGGGGCCCGACCCACACCCACGACAGCCACTATTTGCGCATCGTCATCGGCCATCTGCGTCAGAAACTCGCCGACGACCCGACGGCGCCACGATTCATCATCACCGAAGCCGGCGTGGGCTATCGCCTGGCGGCGCAGGACTAGAGGTTTCACTGACCTTCGAGAGGCGCTCTGCTCTGGGCGGCATGGCGACCATGAGGTCAATCGCCAGCAAGCTGCCTCCCACAGACCAGCGTCGACCCTTCCTCAAGGCTGGACACATAAGCTGTGGGAGGCTGCTCTGCAGGCGATGAGGCCTTGCGCATCTGCTTCCCACAGACCAGCGTCGACCCTTCTTCAAGGCTGGACACATAACCTGTGGGAGGCTGCTCTGCAGGCGATGAGGCTTTGCGCATCTGCCTCCCACAGACCAGCGTCGACTCTTCTTCAAGGCTGGACACATAACCTGTGGGAGGCTGCTCTGCAGGCGATGAGGCTTTGCGCATCTGCCTCCCACAGACCAGCGTCGACTCTTCCTCAAGGCTGGACGCATAAGCTGTGGGAGGCTGCTCTGCAGGCGATGAGGCTTTGCGCATCTGCTTCCCACAGACCAGCGTCGACTCTTCTTCAAGGCTGGACACATAACCTGTGGGAGACTGATCTGCAGGCGATGAGGCTTTGCGCATCTGCCTCCCACAGACCAGCGTCGACTCTTCTTCAAGGCTGGACACATAACCTGTGGGAGGCTGCTCTGCAGGCGATGAGGCCGGCATGGTCAAAAACAGTTGCTGCCTTGCACAGGTTGAGGTGCGGATCAACAGGGTTATTTGCTTTCATACCGGTCCAGTGTGTCGCGGGCGATTTCGCGGCCCAGGGCGATCAGTTCCGGGGCTTTGTAGAACTCGAAAAAACGGCACACGCGCTTGGGCACGTTGATCAGGATATCCGGCGGGTAGCCGGCGATCTTGTATTGCGCCAGCGAGGTTTGCATCACCTCGAAACTCTGGTTGATCAGGTCCAGCAACGAGGCGGGGCCGACGTTATCGACGATCACCGCACCGGTGGCCGACTTCGGAGCGCCAGGGCTTTGCGGGCTGGCGGCGGCTTGTTCGCTGAGCCACGGGTTGTCGATCTGCGGGCTGTCGAGCCGGGCACTGGCGGGTCGGGTCTCGCCGGGTTCAAGCTTGCGCCGAAACGGCAGGCGCGAGCCCAGCGAGTCGATCAGCAGGTCGAAGCGTTTCTTGACCGCTGGCGGCCGCTCGATCACCGGCAAGCTGTAGTTTTGCGCCTGGGTCGCATTGAGGTTGACCGCCACGATCAGGTCGCAGTGGCTGGACACCACCGGCACGATGGGCAAGGGGTTGAGCAGGCCACCGTCGACCAGCATGCGCCCGCCCTGCAATACCGGGGTGAACAGGCTGGGAATCGCCGCCGAGGCGCGCATTGCCTGGTGCAGGCAGCCTTCCTGAAACCAGATTTCCTGCTGGTTGGTCAGGTCGGTGGCCACCGCCGTGTAGGGAATGGCCAGGTCTTCGATATTGATTTCACCGACGATTTCACGAATCTTGCCGAAGACTTTCTCGCCGCGAATGGCGCCCAGGCGAAAGCTCACGTCGACCAGGCGCAGCACATCGAGGTAATCCAGGCTTTCGATCCACTGCCGGTAGTGGTCCAGCTTGCCGGCCGCATAGACGCCGCCGACCACCGCGCCCATGGAGCAGCCGGCGATACAGGCAATTTCATAGCCACGGCGTTCCAGTTCTTCGATCACGCCGATATGCGCATAACCACGAGCCCCGCCGGAACCCAACACCAATGCTATTCGTTTGCTCATCTGCGGGTCCTTGTTCGAATTAATTGATCGCGCAGCGCAAAGATCAGGCGACAAAAACAGTTACGCTTGCCGCCCGCGATCATGGCACTTTCAATGCACCGGATCGTCAAACGCGCATCTCCCCCCGTTATCTTGAGGAAACACCCCATGAAAGCCTGGATCTGTCTGCCATTGATCATCGTGGTTCTCGCAGGCTGCGCTGGCAAGACCAGCTATCGCGCCAGTTGCGGCAATCAGCTCGACAGCGCCTGGAAAGAGCTCGATCTGGCCAAGGCCGAAGGCTTTGCCGGCACCGTCAGTTATTCCAAAGCGCTGTCTTTGTTGACCGGGGCCAAGACACAGCAACAGTTCGAAGCCTTTGAAGGCTGCACCGAAAAAGCTGAAAAGGCACGTTTCTATATTCGCGAATCGCGCGCCGGTCGTTAATTACGTCGCTAATTACAGCGGCCTCCCTGACGAAAAAGCCTACGCTAAAACTACAGTGTTCATACGTGTGGCCGGGTAATGGCCTTAAGTAGTCGTGGAGAGGCTTTATATGGGCACAAAGCTGGATGCATGCCTGAGTGCGATCAACGAGGTGGTACTGGGCAAGGAAACGCAGGTTCGTCAGGCCATGACCTGCCTGCTGGCGGGCGGTCATTTGCTGATCGAAGACTTGCCGGGGATGGGCAAGACCACCCTCAGCCATACTCTGGCCCGGGTGCTGGGCCTGAGTTATCAGCGGATTCAATTCACGTCTGACCTGTTGCCGGGGGATATCCTCGGCACCTCGGTGTTCGACCGCGACACCGGGCAGTTCACCTTTCATCCGGGGCCGATCTTCGCCGAGCTGGTGCTGGCCGACGAAATCAACCGCGCCACGCCGAAAAGCCAGAGCGCCTTGCTGGAGGCCATGGAAGAAGGGCAGGTGTCCATCGAAGGCGCCACGCGCCTGCTGCCCGATCCGTTTTTCGTGATTGCGACCCAGAACCCGTTCAGTTCCGGCGGCACCTTTGCGCTGCCCGAATCGCAGCTCGACCGCTTTCTGATGCGCATCTCCATGGGTTACCCGGCGCGGGCCGCCGAGAAAGCCCTGCTGCTGGGCCAGTCGCGGCGCCAGCTGTTACCGCAGATCAAGCCGCTTCTCGACCACGCCCAATTGGGCCTGCTGCAAGCCCAGGCGCGGCAGGTGCGGGTCAGCGATCCGCTGGTCGATTATGTGCTGCGCCTGGTCGATGCCACACGCAGCCAGGCGCAGTTCGCCTATGGCTTGTCGCCACGCGCCAGCTTGGCGATTCTGGCCGCGGCGCGTGCGTGGGCCATGTTGCTGGGCCGCGATTATGTGATTCCCGAAGATGTCCAGGCGGTCTTGCCTGCGGTCATCGGCCATCGCCTGCGTGACCGCAACGACCCGACCGGGCATGGCGGCAGCGTGCTGGTGCAGGGCTTGCTGCGCGATGTGGCGGTATTGTGATCAGCCGGTTCAAGCCGCACTGGCAGCGCTGGCTGGTGCGGCGCATTCCGCCGGCGGCGAGCATTGCGCTGGATCATCGGCGCATCTTCATTTTGCCCACCCGCAGCGGCGCGGTGTTCCTGCTGGTGTTGGTGCTGATGCTGCTGGTGGCGATCAATTACCAGAACAGCCTGGCCTATGGCCTGACCTTTCTGCTCGGTTCGGTGGGCGTGCTGGGCATCCTGCACACCTATCGCAACCTCAGCGGCATGGTGATCAGTGCCGGCACCACGCGGGCCGTGTTTGTCGGCGAGTCGGTGCAACTGCGCCTGCGCCTGGAAAGCATCGGCGCCGCCCATCAGGCCATCGGCGTGGGCTGGAGTGCGCAGCACATGCAGCAGTACGACGTGCTGGCGGCCGGCAACAGCGAGGTCGAACTCAGCCGCCCGGCCGATGCCCGAGGCTGGTTACGCGCACCACGGCTGCGCATCGAGAGCGTGTTCCCGCTGGGGATTCTGCGTGCCTGGACCTGGCTTGACCTGGAACAGACGGTACTGATTTACCCGCGGCCTGTGCCGGGCACCATGCCTTTGCTGGCCGGTGTACAACCGCATGCCGAGGATGACGGCCAGGCCACACGCGGCCAGGGCGTCGACGATTATCAGGGCCTGCGCCATTACCAGCCCGGCGACAATCGCCGGCGGGTGCACTGGAAAGCCTGGTCGCGCGGGCAAGGCTTGCTGGTCAAGGACTTCACGGACTTGAGCGGCCATGACCTGTGCCTGGACTTCATGGTGCTTGAGGGCGATATCGAAGAGCGCTTGTCGCGGCTGTGCTACTGGGTGCTCGAACTGTCGCAGCGCCAGCAGCCGTTTGCCCTGCGCCTGCCGGGTTTCGAGGTGGCCATGGACAGCGGCGAAGGGCACCGCGAAGTCTGCCTGCGGGCGCTGGCGTTGTACGGGAGCCGGCCATGAGCGAGCAGGCCCCGTCGATGCCGGTCATGAATGAACAGGCGCGCCAGACGCTGCCGATTCCGCGTATCTGCCTGACCTGGCTGCTGCTGGCCCAGGCGCTGGTCATCGTGCCGTTTGCGCTGCACATTCCGCCGCCGCTGATCATGCTGTGGCTGGTGTGTACCCTGTGGCGCATCCAGATTTTTCGCATGCGCGCGCGTTTGCCGGGCACCTGGGTCAAGGCTGGTCTGCTGGTGGGCACGGCCGGCGGCGTGTACCTCGCACGCGGCAGCCTGGTGGGCCTGGAGGCGGGCGCTGCGCTATTGATTGCGGCCTTTATCCTGAAAATGCTTGAAATGCACACCCGTCGCGATGCGCTGGTGCTGATCTTTCTCGGTTTCTTCTGCGTGGTCGTCGGCTATCTGTTCGAAGACAGCCTGGTGTGGGCGCTGTTTACCCTGTTGCCGATCGGTACGTTACTGGCAGCCTTGATCGGCTTGCAGCAGGTCGATGTGGCCAGCAAGCCGGAGGCGACCTTGCGCCTGTCGCTCAAGCTGATGCTGCAAGCGCTGCCGCTGATGCTCATCCTGTTTCTGTTTTTCCCGCGCCTGGACCCGCTCTGGTCATTGCCGCAACCGAGCAACAAGGGCGTCACCGGTTTGTCCGACAGCATGGCGCCGGGCGACATGGCCGAGCTGAGCCGCTCGGCCGCGCTGGTGTTCCGGGCAAGCTTCGAGGGACCTGCGCCGGCGCGCAACCAGTTGTACTGGCGCAGCCTGACCCTGGATCAGTTCGATGGCCGGCGCTGGTCGCAATCGGGGCGCAGCCAGTCGGTGCAACTGGCGCAGTGGAGCAAGCAGGGTGAACCGCTGGCCTACAGCATCGTGCTGGAGCCCAGCGGCCGGCCATGGCTGCCCAGCCTCGACGTCGCCGAAACCCGCGCTGAAGAAGTGCGCCTGATGAGCGATTTCCGTTTGCAGCGTCGTCGCCCGGTCTCTCAGGCATTGCTGTACGCCGCGCAGTCCTGGCCGCAAGCGCTGCGCGACACGCAAATCACCGACAACATTCAGCACCAGGCGCTGCAACTGCCGGCGCGTGGCAACCCGGAAGCGCGGCAGTGGGCGGCCGATCTGAAGCGCCGCTACCCGCAGCCGGACCGGCTGGTCGAAGCGCTGCTGGGCTGGTTTGCCGAGCAACCGTTTCATTACACCCTCAAGCCGCCGACGCTGGGGCCGGACAGCATCGACGATTTCCTGTTTACCAGCCGCCAGGGCTTCTGCGCGCATTACGCCGGGGCCATGGTCTTTGTGTTGCGCGCCGCCGGCATCCCGGCGCGGGTAGTGGCCGGCTATCAGGGCGGCGAGTTCAACCCCGAAGGCGACTACCTGACCGTGCGCCAGTTCGATGCGCATGCCTGGGTCGAATACTGGCAGCCGCAGACCGGCTGGCGCAGTGTCGACCCGACCGCCGCCGTGGCGCCGCAACGCATCGAACAGGGGCTTGAGCAGGCGTTGTCGGCCGACGAGGCGTTTCTGGCCGACTCGCCGATGTCGGCCTTGCGCTATCGCCATGTGCCGTGGATCAACGCTGTGCGCCTGAGCTGGGATAACCTCAACTATGGCTGGCAGCGCTGGGTGCTGGGTTATCAGGGCCAGCAGCAGTTGCAGGTGCTCGACCGCTGGTTCTCCGGCTGGCAGGTGCCGGCGTTCGTGGCCGGCCTTGGCCTGGCCCTGAGCCTGGTTGCCCTGTGGATCTTCAAGCCCTGGCAGCGTGAAAACGATGCGCAACTTCGCCTGTTCAATGCGTTCGAACGCTTGTTGGCGCGGCATGGACTGCGGCGTCTGCCGGGCGAGGGCGCGCAAGCCTTTGGCGACCGCGCCAGGTTGGCGATGCCGCAACAGAGCGAAGCCATCGAGGCGTTTATCGCGCAGTTCATGCTGTTGCGTTATGCCGCTTCTGCCTCTTCGTTGCACGGCCTGCGCCGCGCCCTGAAACGCCTGCGCCGCGATTTGCCGTGGCGGCGGGCGACCATCAAGGACAAAAATCAATAAGCCCAGTGGGGGATATATGTCATCGATGGTGGGTCATCTGATTGCCGAATTACTGGTGCTGGAAGTCAAGCTGCTGGCGTGTCAGGCACGCCTTGCCGTATCGACCGACAGCGAAGCGCTGCACGACCTGCGTACCACGGTGCGGCGGCTGCGCAGCCTGTTGCGACCGCTACGCGGCTTGAGCGGGGTCGATGCGCTGGAACAGGCCGCCCGTGACATCGGGCAACTGACCACGCCGTTGCGCGACCTGCAGGTGCTCAGCGAGTACCTGCACGAGCAGGGCCGGCACGCGCTGGCCCGACCGCGCGACGAATACCTGGAGCGGGTTTGCCCGCCGGTGGCCAACAGCGCTGAACTCAAGCACTTGCTCAAGCTGCTCGAACAATTGCCGGCGCGCCTGCGAGACCAGCAGCGCGGTGGGCAATTGCGCGGGCTGCGCAAGCGCATCGAGAAGCAGATGGACAAGCAATGGAAAAAACTGCGCGAGGCCATGGCCGACCCCGAACACGACCGCCATCGCCTGCGGTTGTTGATCAAGCGGGTGCGCTACGCCGCTGAAGCCTATCCCGAACTCAGCCACCAGCCCAAAGGCATGCGCGCCCGGCTCAAGGAGGCGCAAGGCGCGCTGGGCGACTGGCACGACCATTTGCAATGGCTGGCGCTCGCTGATCAGCACGCCGACCTTTCACCGTGCATTGTCCTTTGGCAGTCAGGCATCGTGCGTGCCGAGGAGCAGAGCGACGTTGCTCTGGAGCGGCTTGGCAAGGCGTGCTTCGGTAAATAAGACATTTTGGCCGCATTTATGGCGTGTATGGCTTCATGGTCTGTCGATCAGGCTGGGTAACATCGCGTTACTTCAGCATTGAAAACCCAGGGAGCCATCATGAACTTTGCCGAGCTGATTGCTGCGGTCACCGATAATCCGCGTTCAGTCGTGATCCCCGCACACTGGGCGCAAGGCCGGGCCAGTTTTGGTGGCCTGGTGGCTGCCCTGCAATACCTGGCGATGCGTGCGCAGGTGGCTGAGGACCGCCCGGTTCGCTCGCTGGCGATTACCTTTGTCGGGCCGGTGGCGCCGGATGTGCCGGTGGCGTTCGAGGTCGAGATCTTGCGTGAGGGTTCAGCGGTGACCCAGGTGCTGGGTCGTGCCGTACAGAATGGCCAGACCATGGCGCTGGTGCAAGGCAGCTTCGGCGCGCCGCGCGAGTCGGTGGCCCGTTATGAATTGCCAGTGGGCCCCACCGACCTGAAGCCTGTAGAGCACAGCTTCACCTTGCCCTTCGTCAAAGGCGCGATGCCGGACTTTCTTCAGCATATGCAAGTGAACTGGGCGCTGGGCGGCTTGCCGTTCAGCAATACCCCGTCGCCGGTGATTGGCGGTTATGTGCGCCTGCGCGATGCCGAGCAGCAACCCTTGAGCGAAGCGCATGTGCTGGCGCTGGTCGATGCCTGGCCGACCGGGCTGCTGACCTGGATGAACAAACCGATCCCGGCCAGCTCGCTGACCTGGACCATCGAATTCATCCACCCGCAGCCTGCCTTGACCACCCACGACTGGTGCAGCTACCGCGCCGAAATCGAGCACGCCCGTGACGGTTACGGCCATACCGCCGCCACCTTGCGCGCCCCGGATGGCGCCTTGATCGCGATCAGCCGGCAGACGGTCACCGTGTTTGGCTAACGTTTAGTGTCCTGGCCGTGACGCTGCAGGCCCACGGCCGCCACCAGGCCGATGACACCCACGCCCAGCGAGGTCAGGCTGGCCGAAACCACACCGTCGAGCAGCAACAGCGCCGCCAGGATAAAAATCGGCACCGCGATCAGGCGCAAGGTCGAATGCGGCTGCTCGGGGTTATGTTCATGCCAGTGCCAGACAGACAGATTGGAAATGCGCTTGGCCATACTTCGATCCTCGACTCAAGATTGCGCTGCAATGCCTGAAGTCTAGGCCTGGGCAAGCAAGTGCGCGAATCGAAGCTGGCTATTGGCTTGATAGTAGGAGCGCGCTTGCCCGCGACCGGCTGCGTTAGCAGTCGTAAATTTTCAGCCTTTCCAAGATTTTGTAGTCAGATCAGTCGGCAGTCGACACACTCAACCCAACCGCAATTGCCCAATCGAGCGGTTAAGTTCGCCAGCCAACGTAGCCAGATCGCTACTGGTCGCCGCCGAGTCCACCGTCTGCGACACGGTGCGGTCGGTCACGTCACGAATACTCACCACGGCGCGGTTCATTTCTTCGGCCACCTGGCTTTGCTGTTGCGCGGCCACGGCGATCTGCGTGTTGCTCTCGCGCATCTGCGCCACGGCATGGGCAATCGCTGCCAGCGCTTCGCCGGCTTCCTGCGCCTGTTGCACGCATTCGTCGGCCTTGTTCGAGCTGTCCTGCATAAAGTCCACGGCATCGCGGGTGCCGGCCTGCAGGTCGCCGATCATGCTGGTGATTTCGTCGGTGGAGGTCTGCACGCGCTTGGCCAGGTTGCGCACTTCATCGGCAACCACGGCAAAGCCACGGCCCATTTCACCGGCGCGAGCCGCTTCGATGGCAGCGTTGAGAGCCAGCAGATTGGTCTGTTCGGCGATGCTGTGGATCACGTTGACCACGCCATTGATCTTCTGGCTGTCTTCGGCCAGGCGCTGGATCATCTCGGCGGTCTGCTGCACGCCGCTGGACAGCCCGGCAATCGACAGCTGCACCCGGTCGACCACCACCTTGCCGCTGCCGGCCAGGGTGTCAGCAGTCTGCGACTGGTCGCGGGTGGTACTGGCGTGCTGGGCGATGTGGTAGACGGTGGCCGACATCTCGTTGATGGCGGTGGCGACCTGATCGGTTTCGCTCTGCTGGCCGAGCATGCCCTGGCGCACATCGCTCATGCCGGCGGCCAGGTTGGCAGCGCCGCTGTCCAGGCGTGCGGCGGTTTGCGAAACGGTATTGACCACCCGCTGGTAGCCGGCCTGCATGGCGTTGAAGGCATTGGCCATTTGCCCGACTTCATCCCGGCTGCCTTGTGGCGCCCGGGCCGACAGGTCGCCGCTGCGTTCAACATGCAGCATCACGTCTTTAAGGGCATTGAGCTGGCTGAGCAGAAAGCGGATCAGCAATTGCGAAGCGCAGAGCATCAGCACCATCAGCACGCCCACGGCCAGGGCGTATTGAGCGAAGCGTTCGGCCAGCAACTGAACGAAGGTCGGCGCGTAGGCCAGGACGGCGATGCGCTGGCCATCATTGCGCTCAATGACCTGGGCACCCGACAACTGACGGTCTTTGAGGGGCGTATCGAGTTCAACCCAGCCGCGCGCCGAGGCCAGCGCCGGCAAGGGCAGGCCAGCCAGCGACGGCGTCTGGCCGGCGCTGTAAGTCAGCGCATCGCTATCGGCGGGCAACGCTTGCGCGGCCGGCCACGCGGTCAATAGTCGTGCCTGGCTGATCGCGTTATCGCGGGCGCTGTCCTGACGCGCGTGTTGCTCCAGTTGCAGGGCATACAGCACCAGCATCAGGGTGGTGAAGAAGGCGACCGTATTCACGGCCCAGAACTTGTACTTCAACGAGAGGTTGCTAAGCCATGAGCCCATGAGTGGTCTTCTTTGGTTAAGGTATTCGGCAAGGTGATATCACATTGCCTCATCCATTATTTCGACCCTTGATGTGCGTCAATAAAACCGGAAGTTTCATCTGCCGGTACCGGCAAACCGAAAAATGCCCTGGCGCAGGCGGTGCTGTGTTGCGCCAGGTCTTGCTCGCTTTCACCTCGGTGCAGCGCCACTTCGCGCAGCACTTCGCTGAGAAACGCCGGCTCGTTGCGACCGTTTTTCGGTTTGGGCCGCAGGCTGCGTGGCAGCAGCCACGGTGCGTCGCTTTCAAGCATCAGCCGGCCGCGCGGGATATCGCGCATCAGCGGGTGCAAATGGCTACCACGGCGCTCGTCGCAGATCCAGCCGGTGATGCCGATGTGCAAGTCCAGGTCCAGGTAGCGATACAGCGTCTGTTGCTCGCCGGTAAAACAGTGCACCACGGCGGCGGGCAGGTGATCGCGGTAGTCGCGCAGGATGTCCAGCAAGCGCTCGCTGGCATCGCGCTCATGCAGAAACACCGGGCGCTGCAACTGCACCGCCAGCGCCAGATGCGCATGCAACACGCTCTCTTGCTGCGGGCGCGGCGAGAAGTCGCGGTTGAAGTCCAGCCCGCATTCACCCACGGCGCGCACGCGCGGTTCGTTGAGCAAGGCCTGCAAACGGCGCTCGCTGTCGCTGTTCCATTCGCTCGCCGAATGCGGGTGAACACCGGCCGTGCAAAACAACCGCTGACCGCTTTCGTCCAGCTCATGGCACAGCTGCAGGCTCTCTTCGCTGCCCGGCAAACTGGTGCCGGTGAGCAGCATTTGGCTGACCCCGGCATCGCGTGCGCGTTGCAATACCGCTGGTCGCTCCGATGCGAAGCTTGAGTGGGTCAAGTTGACGCCGATGTCGATCAATTGCATGGTGCTACCTCAGGCCGAATGCCCACGAGCATACCAGAGCCTGCCGAACGACCCGAAAACGCAGTGCATTCAATTACTTGAGCCCAACGGTTCAACGCTTTTGGCAACACCTGAAGGGACCTGGCCACGACACCGATGGCGAAAAAGGTCCTTTTTTCTGTCTGACCACCCTGGAATACCCCATGGAGAGCGAATGATCCGAGCCGCGCTTTTGTCGATTGTCTGCCTGTCGCTGACAGCCCCCTTGGCTGAAGCCCGGGAAACCCGCCAGAACAGCGGCCCGCACGCCGTGCAGAAACACACCCAGCCCCGTAACCAGGCCCGCGACCTGCCGGCCATTCGCACCAGCAAGGTCTTGCGCGTGCTGGTCAACCAGAGCCGCAACAGCTCAGGCGACGTCAAGGGCCAGGAAATCGGTGTCGAATACCACCGCCTGCAAGCCTTCGAGCGTTATCTGAACAGCCAGACCAAGGCTGGCCAGAAGCTCACCGTCAAATTCATTCCCAAACCCAAGGACCAGTTGCTCGGTGCCCTGTTGCGCGGCGAAGGCGATCTGGTCGCGCCCAGCGAACTGCTCGACGAACAGGCGGTGAAGGGCGTCGTCGCCAGCCGGGCGATTGTCGCCGATGTGCCGCTGGTGCTGGTCGGCGCCCGTGGCCAGCGCACCTTCAAGCAGCTTGAGCAATTGTCCGGCCGCACCCTGAGCCTGCCCGCCGGCAGCGCGGCCGGCGAGGCACTGCAGCGCCTGAACCAGCGTCTGGCGCTGCGCAAACTGGCGCCGGTGCACATCGAATGGGCCGACCCCAGCCTGGCCGTGGAAGACGTGCTGGAAATGGTCCAGGCCGGTATCTACCCGCTGACCCTGGTCGAACGGCCGATTGCCGAGCGCTGGGCGCAGGTCATGCCCAAACTGCGCGTGGATCGCAACCTCAAGTTTGGCAGCGAAGGCGACATCAGCTGGTTCGTGCGCCAGGACGCGACCCTGTTGCGCGCCGATGTCGACCGCTTCCTGAGCACTTATAAGGCGCCGGCCAACCAGAACCAGGCCTTCGCCAAGGCCTACAAGAGTTTGTACCGGGTCAACAGCCCGCTGGCACGCAGCAACCTGCAACGCCTTGAACAGTTGCGTCCCATCCTGCAACGCCATGGCGATGCCCAGGGCATCGACTGGCTGGACCTGGCGGCGCTGGCCTTCAAGGAATCCAAGCTGGACCCGACCGCCAAGGGCAGCGGCGGGGCGACCGGCTTGTTGCAGATCACGCCGTCGGCGGCCAGGCGCGTCGGGGTCAGCAATATCCAGCACGCCGATGGCAATGTGCAGGCGGCGTCGCGCTACATGGCGCTGATCCAGCGCAAATTCTTTGCCAGCCCGAAAATCAATGACCGCGAGCGCATGGCCTTTGTGCTGGCCGCCTACAACCTGGGGCCAGAGCGGGTGCAGAAGCTGCGCCAGGAAGCACGCCGCCGTGGACTGAACCCGGACAAATGGTTTTTCCAGACCGAGCGGGTGGCCATGGAGCAGAACGGCATGGGCGTGGTCAGCTTCGTCAACAGCGTGAACAAGTACTACCTGGCGTTCGACCGCCAGCGCGAATCGCTGGAAGGGCAACAGCAAGCCCGGTATGCAATGCGCAAGTGATCGAATAATTCGATCTTAATGTCGCGTTTTTTGCGATTTTCATATTCGTTGATTCGATTAAGATGGCGCCATTCCCGCTCATCACCTAATTTGGAATCAACGAAATGAAAGCACTGATCAACAACATCCTCTCCACCCGCGCAGGTTTCGGCCTGACCGCTGTGCGCATCATCGTCGGCATTATCTTTATTGCCCACGGCAGCCAGAAACTGTTTGGCGCCTTCGGTGGCTACGGCCTGGAAGGCACCGGGCAATGGATGGCCAGCATCGGCCTGAACCCCGGCTACCTGATGGCGCTGCTGTCCGGCAGCGGTGAGTTCTTCGGCGGCCTGGCGCTGCTGCTCGGCCTGCTGGCCCGCCCGGCGGCAGCGGTGCTGGTGTTCCTGCTGGTGGTTGCGATTGTCTCGGTGCACCTGAGTAATGGCCTGTTCATGGCCAACAACGGTTACGAGTTTGCCCTGGCCTTGCTGGGCGGCGCCCTCGCGGTGCTGATCGAAGGGGCCGGCAAGCTGTCGCTGGACCGCGTCATCGCCAACCGGATCTGATTTGACAATAATTGGGGGCGTCTCTAGGATTGCCCCCAGCGCCGATTTAACAACTACTTGCGGGGCGCCTGGCGAAAGCCGAAATACCGCTAAAACGTTGGTTCGGTGTCGCCTCCCACCGCTGCCAAGCGGAATCTGTGAGGCTGAGATTTTTGCCATGAGCCAATCGCTGCGCCACTCCCTTCGCCGTCCCCTGCGCCTGTCGCCCATCACTACCTATATCGGCCGCAAGAACCCGCGCATTTTGCTGGGCGGCACGCACCAGCCGACTCTGCTGCGCTATCTCGATGGCTGGCCACGTAAGGGCGGCAAGGCCAGTGCCTTCCTGCTGCAATTTGTCGACACCACCCAATCGCTTTCGGCTTACCGCAACGATCAGTTTGATCTGGCGGTGATCCACGCCCCCGACTCGGCCAGCGCCGCCAGCGTGATCCACGACCTGACGCGCATTGCCCGTCAGGGATTGATCACGCTCGGCTGAGCCTGATCGACCGGCTGGTAGGCGATGCTGTTGATGTACCAGGTCGCCTGACCACCGGGAATCTGCACCAGCACCTCATCGTCTTTCTGCTTTTTAAGCAGCGCACGGGCCATGGGTGAGTCGATGGAGATGTAATCGTTGCGGCCATAGATCTCGTCATGGCCGACGATGCGCAACTTCAGGGTTTGCCCCTCGTCACTTTCGATTTCGACCCAGGCGCCAAAGAACACTTTGCCTTCCTGCTGCGGCGAATAATCCACCACTTTCACATCTTCCAGACGCTTGCGCAGATAACGCACGCGACGGTCGATTTCGCGCAACAATTTCTTGTTGTACTGGTAGTCGGCATTCTCGCTGCGGTCGCCCAGCGCTGCCGCCCAGGACACTTTTTGCGTGATTTCCGGACGGTACACGCGCCACAGGTGATCCAGTTCGGCCTTGAGTTTGTCATGGCCTTCGCGGGTGATGATGTTGGTGGCCAAGCCGCCTCCTTGAATATGACGATCGTTCATTCGTACAAAAAAAGATAAAGCCGCTATCCAATCGATTCGGCTTCAGATAGCCATTACGGTGCCGATAAAAAACCGGTCAACCCATTGTGCAGGAGCGTGCCGTTGAAAATTGTTCACAAGGTCAGCCTGGCGGCCGCCGCCGTGCTGTTTCTAACCACCGGTTTATTGTCGCTCACGCAAATAAGCCAGGTGCGCGACTCGCTGTACAAGCAGACCGCAGCGAGCATCGGCGAGTCAAGCAGCGCGCTGGCGCGGCAGATCGAGAACTGGCTCAACGCCAAGCTCAAACTGATGGACCTGACGGTGCAGAACATCGCCAGCAACTACAGCCCCGAGCAGATCGAGCGCAGCATCAACAGCCCGGTGCTCAAAGACGAATTCATCATGATCTTCGGCTCGCTGGCCAGCGACGGTACCACGTTGAAGAATCTCGACTCCTGGAAACCCAAGGCCGACTATGACGGCCGCACCCGGCCCTGGTACGCGCAGGGCAAGGCGTCCAGCCAGGCGGTGCTGACCGAACCCTATGTCGATACGACCAGTGGCGAAAACCTGATCTCGGCGGTGACGCCGCTGAGCAATGCCGGGCAGTTCAGTGGCGTACTGGGTGGCGACCTGCGCCTGAAAACCGTGGTCGATGCGGTCAATACCCTGGACTTCAACGGCGCTGGCTATGCGTTTCTGCTGAGCAAGAGCGGCAATATCATCTCTCACCCGAAGCCTGAGATGAACGGCAAGCATTACAGCGAACTGTTCGCCGGCAAGCAGCCGGCGCTGACCGGCAACCTGCAAGAGGTCAGCAGCGGCGCGAGCAACTTGCTGGTGTCGTTCACCCCGCTGACGCAGCTGCGTGGTGCCGAGTGGTACATCGGCGTGGTGCTGGACGAAAAGATCGTCATGGCCGAGGCCGACAGCCTCAGCTGGCGCGCGGCGATTGCCACGTTGCTGGGGGGCATCATCAGCCTGGTGCTGCTGGGTTCGTTCATGCGTCACCTGCTCAAGCCGCTGGACCTGCTGCACCGTTCGATCAAAGAAGTGAACAGCGGCGAGGGCGACCTGACCCGGCGCTTGCCGACCCATGGCAACGATGAAGTGGCGATCGTCTCCAAAGAGTTCAACGACTTTCTGCAAAGCCTGCAGAGCCTGGTCAGCCAGATTCTGGGCACCTCCAATCAGGTGCGCGAGAGCACGGCGTTGACCTCGCACGAGGCCAACCAGGCCGATAGCCGCTTGCAGCGCCAGTTGCAGGAGCTTGATCAACTGGCCACCGCCATGCAGGAAATGTCGTCGACCGCCGAAGACGTGGCGCGCAACGCCCAGGTCGCGGCCCAGGCCGCACTGGCCGCCAATCAGGAAGCCGAGAGCGGCGAGCGCGTGGTGTTACGTTCCACCGAGGCGATCAAGCACCTGGCCGTGGAGATGGAAGACACAGGGCAAGCGATTCTTGAACTGTCGCGCCTGAGCGACAACATCGAGTCGATTCTGGCGGTGATCACCAGCATCGCCGAACAGACCAACCTGCTGGCCCTGAACGCTGCGATTGAAGCGGCGCGTGCCGGTGAGTCCGGGCGCGGCTTTGCCGTGGTCGCCGACGAGGTGCGCAGCCTGGCGTCGCGCACGCAGAAGTCGACCCAGGAAATCCGCCAGATGATCGATCAGTTGCAATCGGGCGTGCGTCAGGCCGAATCGCGCATGCAAAAGAGCCGTGACAGCGCCAGCAAGACCGCCGTCGATGCCGGTGCGGCCAACGAGATGCTGACCCGCATTCGCCAGGCGATTGTGCACATCAACGACATGAACACCCAGATCGCGACGGCTGCCGAAGAGCAGAGCGCGACCACTGAAGAGATCAACCGCAACACCACCAACATCCGCGACATCAGCCATGAAGTGGCGGCCGGTGCCGAAGAGCAAGTGCGTCAATGTGCGCTGATGGGCGAGCAGGTTCAGCAGCAGAGTCATCTGCTGGGCCGGTTTAATGTGTAAAGTGGCCCTACGACACTGAGGATAACCATTCATGCGCCTGGCAATTACCGCGTTCGCTCTGCTGACTTCTTTCAACGTACTGGCCGACACGGCGGTGCAACCGGTGGTCAGGTGGACCCTGCTCGACCAGCACGAGCAGGCCTATACCCTGGACGATCAGGCACAGGTGTTGCTGGTTGCGCGCAGCATGTCGGCGGCCAGAATGGTCAATGCCGCCCTTGAAGACCAGCCGGCGGGGTATCTGGAGGCACGCAAGGTGATCTATATCGCCGACATCGAAATGATGCCGGCGCTGATGAAACCGGTGATCGTGCCGGCCATGCGCTCGGCCAAATACCGGATTCTGCTCGATCAGGACGGCCGCGTGGCCGCCCGCTATTCAGGCGACCGCGACAGCGTGCAATGGCTGAAGCTGGAGAAGGGTGTGGTAACCCAGGAGAAGCATTTCACTGAAGCAGAGGTGCTGGGCAAGGCCGTGGCCGAATTGCATTAACCCGCCTCTGGCAGCACAACCTTGTTGAAGATCATTTGCAGGTAACACGCCAGGTGCTGCTCACCCTCAAAGGCATCATTCAGATGCGCTTGTGCGGTATGCAGGTGCTGGTGCAGTTGCTGGGTGACTTTCTGCGGGCCGTACAGCGAGATAAAGGTTGATTTGCCTTCGTCCTTGCCCTGGTCCTTGGCGTTGTCGGGGCTGTTGTCCTGCAAGTCGTCGTACAGCTGGAATGCCTGGCCCAGCTCCATCGCAAAGCCTTGCAAGGCTGTGCGCTTGTCGGGTGCGGCGTCGCTGACCATCCAGGCCATGTCCATGATCGCGCTGAACAGCACGCCGGTCTTGAGGGTATTGGTGCGCGCGATCTGCTCGGCCGAGCGTTCGCCCTGGCCTTCGCGCAGGTCCTGAAACTGGCCGCGTACCAAGCCTTGCATGCCCACCGCGTTGGCCAGCACCTCGACCAGTTGCGTGCGGGTCGTCGCCTCAAGGTCGCTGATGGCGGCGACCACGGCAAAGGCACGGCTCAACAGCGCAATGGCGGTGAGAATCGCCACGTCCTGGCCAAACTTGAGGTGCACGGTGGGCAGCCCACGGCGCAGTTTGGCGTCGTCCATGCACGGCATGTCGTCCAGCACCAGCGACGCTGCGTGGATCATTTCCACGGCGCAGCCGAGCTCCAGTGCCTGATTGCCACTCTGGCCCAGACCTTCGGCGGCCAGCACCAGCAGCATAGGGCGCATGCGCTTGCCGGGGGCGAGGGTGCTTTCACGCATCGCGAGCACGATCAGGTCGCGCTCATTACCACTTTCGGGAAGCAATTGATCCAGGCGCTGTTCAACGCTGGCACGCACCTTTGCCAGGTGTTGTGTAAATCCATTTTCTAGAGGTGTGCACGCTTGCGCTGTGGTCATGGCCGAATCCTGATCGGGGCAGACAACCCTGGAGAGTCATCTTGGCAAAGGTTTTTGTTCGCTTGTTTCTTGGAATGGAACGACTGGCGTTCAAGGGTGCCTGAAGAGCAACATCTTGTACGTAAGTTGTGCAAAACTCTACGCTTTGTACAACTTTGATCCATCTACAGACAATGCCTCGTTCGAAATGATTCCAGGGATACGCAACTGTCATGAATGAACACGATTTGAGTCGGCGCAAGGATGATCACCTGAATATCGTGCTCGACGGCCTGGACGACGCCCGTGGCGCCGGTTCCGGGTTTGACGCATTGCGTTTCGAACACTGTGCATTACCCGAACTGAACCTGGATGATATCGACCTGAGCAGCGCGCTGCTCGGCATTGCCTTGAAGGCGCCGTTGCTGATCAGTTCCATGACCGGCGGCGCACAGCGTTCTACCGCGATCAACCGGCACCTGGCCGAGGCCGCCCAGGCGCTGGGCATTGCCATGGGCGTGGGCTCGCAGCGTGTGGGTTTGCAGGGCGGCAGCGATCAGGGCCTGACCTCTGAATTGCGCCGCCTGGCGCCCGATATTCCGTTGCTGGGCAACCTGGGCGCGGCGCAGTTGCTGGGCCGCGACGGCGTCGACCTGGCACGCCGCGCGGTGGACAGCCTGCAGGCCGATGCGCTGATCATTCATTTGAATCCCTTGCAGGAAGCGGTGCAGGGCGAGGGCGACCGTGACTGGCGCGGCGTGCTGCACGCCATAAGCCTGACGGTAAAAGGCTTGCAGGTGCCGGTGATCGTCAAGGAAGTCGGCGCCGGCCTGTCTGCGTCAGTGGCGCGGGCGCTGGTCGAGGCCGGCGTGCAGGTGATCGATGTGGCCGGGCAGGGCGGTACCAGCTGGGCGGCGGTCGAGGCGCATCGCGCACGCAGCCCGGCTGATCGCGAGGTCGCCATGGCCTTTGCCGACTGGGGCATTCCGACCGCCGTCAGCCTGGTCAATGTGCGACAAGCGCTTCCGAAGGTCACGATCGTGGCCTCCGGTGGCATTCGCAATGGCGTGGACGCGGCCAAGGCGCTGCACCTGGGCGCAGACCTGGTCGGTCAGGCGGCCGGCACGTTGCAGGCGGCGACCGTGTCGACGGAGGCCGTGATCGCCCATTTCGAAATCATGATCCGCCAGTTGCGGATTGCCTGTTTCTGCACCGGTTCGGCCAACCTTGCCGCCTTGCGTCAGGCGCGGCTGGTCGGCGCGTATCCGCAGGCGTTGCCTCGTTCATGAGTCACTTCGGGGTCGTGCCGTCGGCCTGGTACAGCCATTTCCAGGCCTTTCAGGCGTTGGCCACGACCTTGCTGGATCGCGGGCATCGGGTGACCTTCTTTCAGCAGGCCGATACCCGCGCCTGGCTGAGCGACCCGCGCATCGAGTTCTGCCCACTCGGTACGCTCAGCCATCCCGCCGGCAGCCTGGCGGCAAACCTGAGACGTGCTGCCCGGCCCGGCCTGCCGTTTGGCTTGCGGCGCATTATTGGGGATATGGCCGCCAGCACCGCGATGCTCGCCGCCGAGCTGCCGGGCGCGCTGCAACAAGGCCGGGTCGATGCGCTGCTGTGCGATCAGATGGAAGCCGCTGGCGGTCTGGTCGCCGAAGGCCTGGGCTTGCCGTTTGTCTCGCTGGCCTGCGCCTTGCCGATCAATCGTGAGCCGCAGTTGCCCTTGCCGGTAATGCCCTTTGCCTACGGCACCGATGAGCGCAGCCTGCGCATGTACGAGGGCAGCCGCCAGGTGCATGACTGGCTGATGCGCCCGTTGCGCCGCACGCTGCATGAGGCGGCCAGGCGATTGAACGTGGCACCGCGTGACGGCTTGCACGATTACCTCTCGCCGCTGGCGCAGATCAGTCAGACCCTCACCGGCTTTGATTTTCCGCGCCTGTCGGCGCCTGCGCATTTTCATGCCGTGGGCCCGTTGCGCGCCGGCGTCAACGACACGCAGGGCACCTGGCCAATCAAGGATCAACGCCCGCTGGTGTTTGCCAGCCTCGGCACCTTGCAAGGTGATCGGCTGGGCATGTTCAAACAAATGGCCATCGCCTGCCGGCACCTGGATACGCAACTGCTGATCGCCCATTGCGGCGCGCTGAACACCACGCAAGAAAGCTTTTTGCTGCGCCATGGCGCGACGTGGGTCACCGATTTTGCCCCGCAGCGCTGGGCGCTCGAACAGGCCGATGCGGTTATCACCCATGGCGGGCTTAACACCGTGATGGACGCCATTGCCGCGCAGACGCCGATGCTGGTCATGCCGATTGCCTTCGATCAGCCAGGGGTAGCGGCGCGGGTCAGCCACAGTGGCGTGGGCCTGCAACTGAGCCGTCGGGCCAATGCGGCGCGGATCGCGCGGCGTTTGAGCGACCTGTTGCAGCGCCCACGCGAGCCGTTGCAGCGTCTGGCCGCCGAGCTTGAGCGGGCAGGCGGTGTCAGCCGCGCGGCTGACATCGTCGAGCAGGCCGTTCGTACTGGGCAACCTGTCATCGCAGAGGAGGCAACGACGTGATTCGGGATCTTATTCTGGCAGGCGCCGGCCTTGCCAACGGGCTGATTGCCTTGCGCCTCAAGCAGCTACGCCCAGAGCTGCGCGTGCTGTGCATCGAGCAGGCCAGCGAGCCAGGCGGCAACCACACCTGGTCGTTTCACGATGGCGACCTGACGCCTGCGCAGCGGCAATGGATCGAGCCGCTGGTGGCCAAGACCTGGCCGGCCTACGACGTGCATTTCCCCAATCGCTCGCGGCGATTGAACAGCGGTTACGCCTCGATCACCTCCGAGCGTTTCGCCCGCGTGCTGCGTGAAGCCCTGGGCGAGGACCTGCGCACCGATTGCAGCATCCGCCAGCTCGGCGCGCGCAGCGTGGTGCTGGACAGCGGCGAGGTGTTGCAGGCGCATGCCGTCATCGACGGGCGCGGCTTGCAACCCAGTGCGCATCTGGTGCTGGGCCAGCAGGCGTTTCTCGGCCAGTTGCTGCGCCTGCGCGAGCCGCATGGCGTGCAGGTGCCGATCATCATGGACGCCCGCGTGACCCAGGCTGACGGCTATCGCTTTGTCTATGTGCTGCCGTTCAGCGACGACACGCTGTTGATCGAAGACACCCATTATGTCGACCGGCCGCTGGCGTCGGCCGAGCAACTGCGGCGCAACATCGCCGAGTATGTGCAGCAAAAGGGCTGGACGATCAGCGAGTGCCTGCGTGAAGAAACCGGCGTATTGCCGATTACCCTGGCCGGGGATTTTGACGCGTTCAAGGCTCAGTCGCTGAAACAGCCGGTATCGGGTTTGCGCGCCGGATTGTTCCATTGCACCACCGGCTATTCGCTGCCGCATGCCGTACAACTGGCCGACTGGATCGCCACACAGACCGATCTGCACGCCGATACGCTGGCGCGTGGCATTGGCCTGCTGGCCGATCATCAATGGCAGCGCCAGGGCTTTTACCGGCTGCTCAACCGCATGTTGTTTCTGGCCGGGCGTGCCGAGAACCGCTGGCAGGTCATGCAGCGTTTCTACGGTCTGCCCGAAGGGCTGATCAGCCGCTTTTATGCAGGCCACAGCCATGTGTTCGACAAACTGCGCATTCTTTCCGGCAAACCTCCCGTTCCCGTGGGTGAGGCACTGCGCGCGGCGCTGCGCTATTCGCCCCGGCATTTCGAGAAACATTCATGACTCAGGCAAAACAGGCAGTAGTGATTGGCGCAGGTTTCGGCGGGCTGGCCCTGGCGATTCGCTTGCAGGCCGCTGGCGTGCAGACCACGCTGCTGGAAAAACGCGACAAGCCCGGTGGCCGTGCGTACGTCTATGAAGACCAGGGCTTTGTCTTCGATGCCGGCCCTACGGTGATCACCGACCCGAGCGCCATCGAAGAGCTGTTTGCGCTGGCGAAAAAGCCGATGGCCGATTATGTCGAGCTGTTGCCGGTGTCGCCGTTCTACCGCTTGTGCTGGGAAGACGGCACGCAGTTCGACTATGTCAACGACCAGGCCGGGCTGGACCGGCAGATCCATGCCATCAACCCCAAGGATGTGGCCGGCTATCAGCGCTTTCTGGCGTATTCCAAAGCGGTGTTCGAAGAGGGCTATCTGAAGCTGGGCGCGGTGCCGTTCCTGTCGTTTCGCGACATGATCCAGGCAGGGCCGCAACTGGCGCGCTTGCAGGCCTGGCGCAGCGTGTATGGCAAGGTGTCGAGCTTTATCGAAGACGAAAAACTGCGCCAGGCGTTTTCCTTTCATTCGTTGCTGGTGGGCGGCAATCCGTTTGCCACCTCATCGATCTACACCCTGATTCACGCGCTGGAACGCAAATGGGGCGTGTGGTTTCCCAAGGGCGGCACCGGCGCGCTGGTCAGCGGGCTGGTCAAATTGTTCGAAGACCTTGGCGGGCGCGTCGAGCTGAACGCCGACGTGGCGAGCATCGATGCCGCAGGCGGTCGGGTCACCGGCGTGCGTACCCGGGACGGTCGTCACTGGCCGGCCGATTGCGTGGCGTCCAACGCCGATGTGATGCACACCTATGCCGACCTGTTGGGCCAGCACCCGCGTGGCCAGCAGGAAGGCAAGCGCCTGGCCGGCAAGCGCTTCAGTAATTCGCTGTTTGTCATTCACTTCGGCCTCAAGCGGCCGCAGCCGCAATTGCAGCACCATACGGTGTGCTTCGGGCCACGCTATCGCGAGCTGATCAAGGAAATCTTCAGCGGCGCCGAGCTGGCCGAGGATTTTTCGCTGTACCTGCATGCGCCGTGCGTCACCGACCCGAGCCTGGCGCCGCCGGGCTGTTCCAGCCATTACGTGCTGTCGCCGGTGCCGCACCTGGGCAACGCGCCGATCGACTGGACAGTGGAAGGGCCGCGCTACCGCGACCGCATCTTCGCTTACCTCGAAAAACACTACATGCCCGGCTTGCGCGACGATCTGGTGACCAGCCGCATCTTCACCCCGTTCGACTTTCGCGATGAGCTCAATGCGCACCTGGGTTCGGCGTTTTCGCTGGAGCCGGTGCTGCAACAAAGCGCCTGGTTCCGCCCGCATAACCGCGATGCCAGCCTGAGCAATCTGTATCTGGTCGGCGCCGGTACTCATCCGGGCGCTGGCGTGCCAGGCGTGATCGGTTCGGCCAAGGCCACTGCCGGCCTGATGCTCAGCGAGGTGCATGCATGAGTGATGCGGTCGACGATCAGCGCCTGCTCGATCACGCGATTCAAAGCATTGAAGTCGGCTCGAAAAGCTTCGCTGCCGCTTCACGGCTGTTTGATCCTGCAACGCGCAGCAGCGCGGTGATGCTGTATGCCTGGTGCCGGCATTGCGACGATGTGATCGACGGCCAGCAGGCCGGGCACGACGCCGTGGTGCTCAGCGAAGACGAAGTGCGCCGGCGGCTGGACGGGCTGATCGCTAATACCGAGGCGGTGTATGCCGGCTTGCCGGTGCAGGACCCGGCGTTTGCCGCACTGCGTGAAGTGGTGCGCCGCCATGACCTGCGCCGCCAGTACGCGCTTGAGCACCTGGCCGGTTTTGCCATGGACGTGCACGAGCGCCAATACCGCAGCATTGGCGACACCCTTGATTATTGTTATCACGTCGCCGGCGTCGTTGGCCTGATGATGGCGCAGGTCATGGGCGCCAGCGACGAGCCGACCCTGGACCGCGCCTGCGATCTGGGCATGGCCTTTCAGTTGACCAATATCGCCCGCGACATCGTCGAGGATGCCGGTGTCGGCCGCTGCTATCTGCCGCAAGACTGGCTGGATGAGTTGTCTATCCCGCGTGCGCGGCTGGCTGAGCCAGAGTATCGCCAGAGCCTGGCGATTCTGGCGCAGCGGCTGGTCGATCTGGCCGAGCCGTTTTACCACAGCGCCGAGGCCGGCCTCAGCGCCTTGCCGTGGCGCTCGGCGTGGGCGGTGGCGACCGCCAGCGGTGTTTACCGGGAAATCGGCGTCAAGGTGCGTCAGCGCGGCGCTCAGGCCTGGGACACGCGCGTCTCGACCAGCAAGGCCGACAAGCTGCGGCTGGTGGCCTTGGGCGCCTGGCGGGCGATCACTGGCCGTGGTCGGCAGTGGCCGGCGCGTCCTCAGGGGCTGTGGCAACGCCCGCTTGCGAACGATTCAACGGCCCGCCATGCAGCTCACGCAACTGCGCCTTGAGCGTGGCGGTCGACGGCGCGTAGAGAAAACCGAACGACACGCAGCGGTGCTGGCCTGCCACGGCGTGATGCATCAGGTGGGCCTGGTACAGGCGCTTGAGATAGCCGGAACGTGGCACATGCCGAAACGGCCAGCGCTGATGCACCAGGCCATCGTGGGCAATGAAATACAGCAGGCCGTAGGCGGTCATGCCGGCGCCGATCCACTCCAGCGGATTCCAGCCGGCGGTGCCCAGCGCGATCAGCACGATGGCCACGCCGGCGAACACCACCGCGTAGAGATCATTCTTTTCAAACCAGCCGCTGCGCGGTTCATGGTGCGAGCGGTGCCAGCCCCAGCCCCAGCCGTGCATCACGTACTTGTGCGCGTACCAGGCGAAGGCTTCCATGCCCACCAGCGTGGCGAGAAAAACCAGTGTGTTGAGTATCATCGACGTGACCTGAAGTTGTTCTGGGCATGGGACTGTCTGCACACGACGATGTTCTATCGGCGGGCATCAATCGGCGCTGCAAGTCTGTGCAGAGTACGCCAGCACGAAGGTTTTTTGAACGTGGCCCTATTCAAGACGGCCCTATTCACGACAAGGATCGACCCATGACGGGCACGCACTATCCGGTCACACCCGATGGACGTTACTTTGTGGTCAAGGGCAGGTTATGGCGGTGTACCGATCCGTCGTTGCACGAGCCGCTGCGCCAGCAACTGGTCGACACGCTGATGGCGGCACGCCGTGAGGTGCGGCGAACCAAGGGCGCCGGCGATGCAGCCGGTTTGCGCCAGGCCCGCGCCGAGGTCAATGCCTGCAAGGTGCAGTTAGGGGAACGAGGGCCGGTGTGGTGGCAGGACGGCGCACCGGACTTCAATCGGTACAAGGTCGAAAATACGCCCTATGCGCAATGGCATGCCGGTTTGGTGGACCACTGAGCACCTGTTGAGGGCACAAGGGCAATAGTTATCTTGGCCATGGCGGTGCTACCGTCGTGGCCTTTTAATCCGAGGAGTGATCATGGAAACGTCTGTCTGGAACGCCGATCCGCTGGTATGGGGGCACGGGCCGCGCACCTTCGAAGTGTTTCTCGAGCCGACCTGCCCGTACTCGGTCAGGGCCTTTGGCAAGCTCAAGGCTTTGCTGGCCCAGGCCGGTGAGGAGCGGATTACCGTCAAGGTGCGCCTGCAATCGCAGCCGTGGCACATGTACTCAGGCGTGCTGGTGCGCTGCATTCTCGCGGCCTCGACCCTTGAAGGCGGCAAGGACACGGCCTGGACGGTGATGGCCGCGATTGCAGCGCACCGCGAGGCGTTCGAGTTCGACCACCATGCGACCGGTCCCAACCGCGATGCCACGCCTAATGACATCATTGCCCGCCTGGAAGGCTACAGCGGCGTGCGCCTGAGCGAAGCCTTTGACCTGCCGCAGCTGGAGCATGCGATCAAATGGCACAGCAAATACGCGCGGCAGAACGGTATTCATGTCTCCCCGACCTTCATCGTCGACGGGCTGGTACAGGCGGACCTGAGCAGCGGCGACAAGGTCGAGGAGTGGATCGCCAAGGTTTTCCCGGCGTAATAGCCAATATCAACCCTCGCGCAATACGCTCAGCGGGCTGGCGTTGAGCGCGCGGCGGGTGCCGTAGACGCCCGCACCGCCAACCAGCAGGGCACCGATCAGTGGCGATACCAGCAGCCACGGGTGCGGCGACCATTGCAGGTCGAAGGCAAAGCGATACAGCACGAAACTCACCAGCTCGCAGCCCAGCGCGGCCAGCAAGCCGCTGGCCGCACCGAGCAAGCCGAACTCGATGCGCCGCGACTTGATCAGCAAGGCCCGTCGGGCGCCCAGTGCGCGCAGCAAGGCGCCCTGACGGATGCGTTCGTCCAGCGTGGCCTGCAAGCCGGAGAACAGCACCGCCACGCCCGCCGCCAGCACGAACAGCAGCACGAACTGCACCGCCAGCGTCACCTGGTCAAGGATGCTGCGCACCTGCGCCAGCAGCGCTTCCACGCCCAGGATGCTGATCGACGGATAGGTCCGCGACAACTCGACGATCTGCCGGTCATGACCCGGTGGCACGTAGAAGCTGGTCATGAAGGTGGTCGGCAGGTCGGTCAGGGTGCCGGGCTGGAAGATGATGAAGAAGTTGGGCTGGAAGGTGTCCCAGTTGACCTCGCGCAGGCTGCTGACCACGGTTTCGCGGGTCAGGCCGCCCACCGTGAAGCCCAGCCGGTCACCCAGCTTGATGCCCAGGCTGTCGGCCAGCTTGGCTTCGACCGAGACCTTTGGCGCCGCCTCCGCCGCCGGTTGCGCGCCGTTGTCCTGCCACCATTGCCCGGCCGTGATGACATTGCCCTCGGGCATGTTGGCCGCCCAGGTCAGGTTCAGGTCGCGGCGGGTAGCGTTCTCGCCGCGCGAATCCTTGGTAACGAACTCGTTCACCGGCTTGTCGTTGATGCTCACCAGCCGGCCCGGCACGACCGGGTACAGCGGCGCTGCGTGCGTGGACAGCGTGGTCAGGGTCTTGGCGAAGTTGTCCTTGTCGGCGGGCAGCACATTGAGCACGAAGTAGTTGGGCGCGTCTTCGGGCAACTGGTTTTGCCAGGTGTCGAGCAGCTCGCCGCGCAGCAGGGCGATCAGGCCCATGGCCAACAGGATCAGACCGAACGCCAGCGACTGACCGGCAGCCGCCAGCGGGTGACGCAGCAGTTGCCCCAGACCCAGGCGCCACGGCAAGGTGGCGCCGGCCAGCAGGCGGCGCAGGCTGTTCAGGCCGAGCAGCAGCAGGGCGCCGAATACCAGGGCTGCAACGATGCCGCCGCCGAGCAGGGCGAAGGTCAGCACCAGGTCCAGGCTCAGGCGCCACATGATCAAGCCCAGCGCCACGATGGCGGTGCCATACACCAGCCACGAACTGGCCGGCACCGGCAGCATGTCGCGACGCAACACGCGCAGCGGCGGGACCCGGCCCAGTGCGGCCAGCGGCGGCAGGGCAAAGCCTGCCAGCGCCACCAGCCCGGTGCCGATGCCCGCCAGTGCCGGCACTACGCCGCCGGGCGGCACGCTGGCCGGCAGCAGGTTATGCAGCAGGGCAAACAACCCCAATTGCGCCAGCCAGCCCAGCAGTGCGCCGGCCAGGCTGGCCAGCAGGCCGATGATCGCCAGTTGCAGGCTGAACAGCAGCAGCGCTTCACGGCGTGACAGGCCCAGGCAGCGCAGCAGGGCGCTGGCATCGAAGCGCCGGGCGGCAAAGCGCGCCGCCGACATGGCCACGGCCACGCCGGCCAGCAGCACGGCAACCAGGCTGGCCATGTTCAGGTAGCGCTCGGCCTTGCCCAGTGCACCGCCGATCTGCTGACTGCCGTCGCGGGCGTCCTTGATTTCCTGATGCGCTTGCAGGCCCGGCTCGATGGCCTTGCGGTAGGCGGCCAGGGCTTCAGGCGGACCGCTCCACATTTCGCGGAAACTGACCCGGCTGCCCGGTTGCACCACGCCGGTGGCTTCCAGGTCCTGCAGGTTGATCATCACCCGCGGGGTCAGGCTGTAGAAATTGCCAGCACGGTCGGGCTCGTACGTAAGGATGCGCGTCAGCTTCAGTGGCTTGGCGCCGACATCGATGGTGTCGCCGATCTTGAGGTTGACCGCCGGCAGCAAGCGCGCCTCGGCCCAGGCCTCGCCCGGCGCAGGGCCGGCGCTGACCTGATCGGGTTGATAAAGGTCGGCGGCGCTTTTCAGCTCGCCGCGCAGCGGGTAGGCGTTGTCGACGGCCTTGATGCTCGATAGCTGAATGCCGTCGTCGGTGGCGATCACGCTGGAAAAAATCACGATGCGCGCGTGCTTCAATTGCAACTGTTCGCCGGCGCTGCGTTGCTCGGCCGTGGCGGGGCTGGAGCCTTCGAGAATCAGGTCGGCGCCGAGAAACTCGGTGGCACGCAGCAGCATGGCGGCGTTCAGGCGGGCGCCGAAGTAACCGATGGCGGTGCTGGCGGCAACGGCCACCAGCAGGGCAAAGAACAGCACCCGCAACTCGCCGGCGCGGGCATCGCGCTGCAACTGGCGGGTGGCGAGGCTGAACAGACGCGACAGAGGCATGCGTGCCATCAAGGCTCCAGAGGGGCGATCTGGCGCCCGGCTTCAAGGCGGATCAGGCGACGGCAGCGATGTGCGAGCCGCTCGTCATGGGTGACCAGCACCAGGGTCGTGTTGCGCTCTTTGTTGAGTTCGAACAACAGGTCGCTGATGCGCTCGCCGGTATGACTGTCGAGGTTACCGGTCGGTTCGTCGGCGAACAGCACATCGGGCTCGGCGGCGAAGGCGCGGGCGATGGCAACACGTTGCTGCTCGCCGCCCGAGAGCTGGCGTGGTGTGTGGGTCAGGCGCTTGCCCAGGCCGACCCGCTCAAGCAGGGTACGGGCGCGCTCGCGAGCGTCCTTGCGACCCTCAAGCTCCATGGGCAGCATGACGTTTTCCAGCGCATTGAGGCTGTCGAGCAACTGGAACGACTGGAACACAAAGCCTACGTGTTCGGCCCGCACCCGGGCGCGTTCGTCTTCGTCCAGCTGGCTCAGGTTGTTGCCTGAAAGAATCACGCTGCCGGCGCTGGGCAGGTCCAGGCCGGCGAGCAGGCCCAGCAGGGTCGACTTGCCCGACCCCGAGGCACCGACGATGGCCAATGTGTCGCCCTTGTTCAGTTCCAGAGAGAGTTCGTGCAGGATAGTCAGGTCACCTTCGGTGCTGGGGACCACTTTACTGAGGCTTTGGGCACTGAGAATACTTTCACTCATGGAGAGTCCGATGCGTGCGTGGTTATTAAGTGCGAGCCTTGGTTTGCTGCTGCTGTCACAGGGCGCAGCGGCGGGCACGGTGTTGATCGTCGGGGATAGTATCAGCGCGGGTTTTGGCCTGGATACCCGTCAAGGCTGGGTCAGCCTGCTGCAACAGCGTATGCAGGAGCAGGGTTTCAGCGACAAGGTGGTCAATGCCTCGATCAGCGGCGACACCAGTGCCGGGGGCCTGGCGCGGCTACCGGCGCTGCTTGCAGAGCATAAGCCTGAGCTGGTGGTGCTTGAGTTGGGCGGCAATGATGGCCTGCGTGGCCAGCAGCCTGCACAATTGCAACAAAATCTTGCGTCGATGATTCAGCAGTCGCAACAGGCCGGCGCCAAGGTACTGCTGCTGGGCATGCGCATCCCGCCCAACTACGGACCGCGGTATACCCAATTGTTCGAAAAGGCCTATACCGACCTTGCGGCCGAGAAAAAGGTGCCGTTCGTGCCGTTTTTTCTCGAGGGTGTGGGCGGCGTGCCGAACATGATGCAAGCCGATGGCCTGCATCCGGCGGCCGGTGCGCAGGGCGCATTGCTGGAAAATGTCTGGCCGACCCTGAAACCGCTGCTTTAAGGCTTTTCTGGACGGGGGCTTTCGGCTAAGGTTGCGCCCCCCTTACTGGAGCCCTTCATGCCGCCGCGCCCCTCCTGGTCCTTGTACGCCTACCAAATGATCGAACCGGACGAGCAGCTCGACCTGTTCGCCTGCCAGGAAGTCAAGGTTCATCTGATTGCCCGCCAACTGGTGCTGGGCGGCTCTGCCGACCGTACCTTGTGCGGCACCCTGCTGCCGGCCCAGCCACGCCTGTTACAGGTTGAAACACAGGTGTTGCAGGACGAGCGCCTGTGCCTGCTGTGCAAGGCTATTCTCGATGCTCAACGGCGCGGCATGCAGCCGATCTGGCCAGAACTCTAGGCGGGCGGCTGTAGCACATTCCCGTGCCTGTGATGCCGGGTGTACACTGCCGTTCTTTCCTGTTTCCGTTTAGCCGAAGGATTTCACCGGATGTTGTCGCGCATTCCTGTCGTTGCCCGCTGTCTGTCCCTGGCCGTGTTGTGGGCAGCCGGTTCTGTTCAAGCCATCGAACTGCCCCTGCCGCCGCCGGGTGAAGACATCGTCGGCCAGGAGCAGGTCATCGAGGCTACATACGAAGACACCTTCGCCGATCTTGGCACCCGTTATGGCCTGGGCTATCTGGAGATGATCGCCGCCAACCCGGGCGTGGATGCCTGGTTGCCGGGCGCCGGGACGAAGATCACCCTGCCGACCCGGTTCATCCTGCCGCCGGGCCCGCGTGAAGGCATCGTGATCAACCTGGCCGAGTACCGGCTGTATTACTACCCGAAAGGCACCAACACGGTTTACACCTACGCCTTGGGCATCGGCCGTGAAGGCTGGGGCTCGCCGATCGGGACGACCAAGGTGGTGGCCAAGACCCCGAACCCGACTTGGACGCCACCGGCTTCGATTCGCGCCGAGCACGCTGCCGATGGCGATATCCTGCCTGCCGTTGTGCCGGCCGGCCCCGACAACCCGCTGGGGCCGTTCAAGTTCGGCCTGGGCATGTCGGGCTACCTGATTCATGGCTCGAACAAGAAGTTTGGCATCGGCATGCGCACCAGCCACGGCTGTTTCCGCATGTACAACAACAACGTGCTGGAACTGGCCGACCTGGCACCGGTGGGCACGCCGGTGCGCATCATCAACGAGCCTTACAAGTTCGGCGTCAGTGGCGGCAAGGTCTGGCTGGAGGCGCACACGCCGCTGGACGAGGAGGGCAACCCGTCGGTGGTCGACAAGCACACGGCGGTGATCAATACCCTGCTCAAGCACGAAGGCCTGGCCAACAGCATGCGCACCAATTGGGACACCGTGCGCGATGTGGTCGCGGCGGAAGAGGGCATGCCGACCGAGATTGCCGTTCCGGTAGCCGGTGCCGTGAGCGAGGCGCCTGCACAGCAGCAAGTCTGGTAAAGCCGCTTCTACGGGGTTTCATGCGCCACAAAAAAGGCCGACCCGCGCAAGCGGGTCGGCCTTTTTACAATCCCGAAGGGATTATTACTTGCGGCTTGCCTTGTCGAGCATGCGCAGAGCGCGCTCGTTGGCTTCGTCGGCAGTTTGCTGAGCTTTTTGAGCAGCAGCCAGTGCTTCGTCAGCCTTGCGGTAGGCTTCGTCGGCGCGCGATTGTGCACGAGCAGCGGCGTCTTCGGTAGCGGTCAGACGAGCTTCGGTTTCTTTCGAAACGCTGCTGCAGCCAGTGGCCAGAACGGCAGCCAGAGCCAGAGCGGAAAGTTTCAGGACATTGTTCATTGTGTTCCCCTTCAAGGACTTTTCATCAAATATGTCATCTCTCGAAAGTGAGAAAATGACCGGTGTACATGGTACTCATTGTTTCTAGTAAGTAAACGGACGAAGCGCAAGCTACCTGCAAAATTCTTGCCTCTGAAAGTCTTCCGTCATACTTCTCAAGCAGATTGTATGAAAACTATCCACCTGGCCCTTGCCCCACGTCATTGCATAACGCTATGCCCGAAAGATGACACTACGTGGTTGATATCACAGTGACTTTATTGGGGTTCGAGCGTCTCAATGGACAACTTTCGGCCCGTCCCGGTTCAATGCGCCGACAAAGGATTCGGGGCGCTGCGTTTTAAAGCAATATGCCGCTTGAGCAGACCGCGTAATGACGCCTACTATTTGAAGGTGCTGTTAAAGGTAATCGGCAATGCTTTTACCGGTGTCCGGTCAGGCACAAGGTGGCGTAGAGGTTCCTTCGCCGGAAAAACATCGGTAAGGTAGGGGTCCAATTCCAAGACCCGCTAGGAGTCATGATGAGCGAGGCGTTGTCCATCCACCACGATCAGGCAGGGCATCAATTTACAGTTGATGTCGATGGCCATCGTGCCTACCTGACCTATATGGACCTGGGTAAACAAACCCTGGATTTTTACCGCACTTTCGTGCCCGATGCGTTGCGCGGTCGCGGCATTGCTGCGGCGCTGACCGAGCAGGCATTGGCGTTTGCCGATGAGGGTGGTTACAGCGTTATCGCTTCCTGCTCTTATGTGGAGCGTTACATGGAGCGGCACCAGCGCCAGAGCGGCGTCCAGGATCTGCTCAGCTGACAGGTGCGCAGAAATGAAAAACGCCGGGCATATGCCCGGCGTTTTCGTGTCTGCTGGCGATCAGCCGCGGCGGCGCGTCGGCAGCACATCCTTGAGCTTGGCGTGCATGCTGCGCAGGGTTTTTTCGGTGGCTTGCCAGTCGATGCAGGCATCGGTAACCGAGACGCCATATTGCAGCTCTGCCAGATCCTTGGGAATCGACTGGGCGCCCCAGTTCAGATGACTTTCGACCATCAGGCCGATGATCGACTGGTTGCCTTCGAGAATCTGGTTGGCAACGTTCTCCATGACCAGCGGCTGCAGGGCCGGGTCCTTGTTGGAGTTGGCGTGGCTGCAATCGACCATGATGTTGGGCACGATGCCGGCCTTGTTCAGGTCCTGCTCGCACAATGCAACGCTGACCGAATCATAGTTGGGCTTGCCGTTGCCGCCGCGCAGTACCACGTGGCCGTAGGCGTTGCCCTTGGTGGTGACGATCGACACGCCGCCTTCCTGGTTGATGCCCAGGAAGCGGTGCGGCTTGGACACCGACTGCAAGGCGTTGATGGCCACGGTCAGGCCGCCGTCGGTGCCGTTCTTGAAGCCGACGGCCGAAGACAGGCCCGAGGCCATTTCGCGGTGAGTCTGCGATTCGGTGGTGCGTGCGCCAATCGCCGACCAGCTGATCAGGTCTTGCAGGTACTGCGGCGAGATCGGGTCCAGCGCTTCGGTGGCGGTGGGCAGGCCCATTTCGGCCAGGTCCAGCAGCAATTGGCGACCAATGTGCAGCCCGTCCTGAATCTTGAACGAGTCGTCCAGGTACGGATCGTTGATCAGGCCTTTCCAGCCGACGGTGGTACGCGGCTTCTCGAAATACACGCGCATGACCAGATACAGCGTGTCCGACACCTCGGCAGACAACGCCTTGAGGCGCTCGGCGTACTCTTTGGCAGCCTTGAGATCATGAATCGAGCAAGGCCCGACCACGATGAACAGGCGGTGATCCTTGCCGTCGAGAATGTTGCGAATCACCTCACGACCTTCACTCACGGTCCGCTGCGCCGAAGCGGTCAGGGGGATCTCGTGCTTGAGCAGGTTGGGGGTGATCAGCGTCTCGTTGGAGGCAACGTTGAGGTCGTCAATCGGTAAATCGGCCATCGGGTTACTCTTTGGTCACGGTCACTGGCCGCACGGTGGGCGGTTCCAGCAAGATATCGCGTTGCGGGGTGCGCGAACCTTAGCGCGTTAGCGCGTGTTTCGACAAGCTGGCGATGAGGCCATATGCCGGGTTCATCGGCGTGCAAACACAGGCGTATGCTTGTCAGCCCTGCCAATCGTCTCTTACAGGTAACCGGATGGAGCAGTTGCAACTCACTGACCTAGACATCGACCAGCAGCTACTCACGCTGCCGGGGCGTTCGCTGGTGCTGTTCACCGGCGATGGCTGTGCCAGCTGCCGCTGGGCGCGGCAGCGGTTGCCGCAGATGAACCTGGCGCTGGAACGGCTCTGCTGGGTCGATGCGGGCCGCAATGGCGGCGCCGTGCAACGTTATGAAGTCTTTCATTTGCCGGCATTGTTCGTGGTACGCGACGGCCTCTTTCAGGGTGCGTTACGCTGCCGCCTCGATCAGCAAGCGCTGACTGACGCGCTGGCTCAGGCATTTGCTCGCGAGCCCGACGAACTGCCCTAGGCCACTCGATAAAAGGATTTGAACTGCAATGACCGTAATCTCCTCACGACCGCGTATCGGCATTATCGGCACCGGTGCCATCGGCGGCTTTTATGGCCTGATGCTGGCCCGCGCCGGCTTTGACGTGCATTTTCTGCTGCGCAGCGAGTTCGACACCGTCGTGCAGCACGGCCTGCGCGTTGATAGCCAGGTGCACGGCGCGCTGAGCCTTTATCCGGTCCAGGCCCATGCCAGCGCCGACGATATGCCGCCTTGCGACTGGTTGCTGGTAGGCGCCAAGACCACCAGCAACGCCGCACTGGCGCCACTGATCGCGCAGGCGGCAGCGCCCGGTGCGCGGGTCGTGCTGTTACAGAACGGCCTGGGCATTGAAGAGTCATTGCGCCAGTTGCTGCCCGACAGCCTGCATTTGCTCGGCGGGTTGTGCTTCATCGGTGTCCATCGCCAGGCGCCGGGTGTGGTCGTGCACCAGTCGGGCGGCACGGTGAACCTGGGCTATCACAGCGGCCCGGACGCGGATCACGCAGCACGCCAGGCGATTGTCGAGGAGGGCGCGGCGCTGTTGCGTGCAGCCGGCGTGGATTCACAGGTCATGCCTGACCTGCAACAGGCACGCTGGCAGAAGCTGGTGTGGAATATTCCCTATAACGGCTTGTCGGTGCTGTTGCAGGCCGGCACCCAGGTGCTGATGAGCGAGCAACACTGCCGCGAACTGATCCTGGCCCTGATGGACGAAGTGATTCAGGGCGCTGCTGCCTGCGGTCACAGCTTGCCGGCCGATTACGCGCAAACCCTGTTCACCTTTACCGAAAACATGCCCGACTATCTGCCCAGCATGTACCACGACTTCATTGGCCAGCGCCCACTGGAGCTGGCGGCCATTTACGAGCGTCCTTTGCAGGCAGCGCTGGAGGCCGGCTACGACATGCTTCAAGTCCGCACCGTGTATCGGACGCTGGCGTTCATCGATCAGCGTCGGCAGTCAGTGTCATGATCAGTGGCAGCGACAAACTGGTCGTGGCGATTTCGTCGCGGGCCTTGTTCAACCTTGAGCAAAGCCATGCGGTGTACCTGAGCAGCGGCGTCGAAGCGTATCGCCAGTACCAGATCGACCACGAAGACGAACTCTTGCTGCCCGGCGAGGCGTATCACCTGGCCGAGAAGCTGTTGAACCTCAATGCCCGTCTCGGCAGGCAGCGGGTCGAGGTGGTGCTGGTCTCGCGCAACAGCGCCGACACCGGCCTGCGCATCTTCAATTCGATCCAGCATTACGGGCTGGATATCTCCCGCGCCGCCTTCGCTGGCGGACGTAGCCCGTACCCTTATCTGGCGGCGTTTGGCTGCCATCTGTTTCTCTCGACCCACGCCGAAGACGTGCGCAGCGCGCTGGAAGCGGGGTTTGCGGCGGCAACGATTCTCAGCGGCGGCGTGCGACGCGATTTCAGCAGTGAATTGCGCATTGCCTTCGATGGCGATGCAGTGCTGTTTGCCGATGACTCCGAGCGGGTTTATCAGAGTGGTGGCCTGGAAGCGTTTCAGGCCAGCGAGCGCCAATCGGCGCGCGAGCCGCTGCGGGGCGGGCCGTTCAAGCCGTTCCTGGCGGCGCTGAACCTGTTGCAAAGCGAATTCCCCGAAGATGCCTGCCCGGTGCGCACCGCGCTGGTCACCGCGCGTTCGGCTCCGGCCCACGAGCGGGTGATTCGGACCTTGCGCGAATGGAATATCCGCCTGGACGAATCACTGTTTCTCGGCGGTTTGCAGAAGGCGGCATTTCTAGAGGCGTTTGGCGCCGATATGTTCTTCGACGATCAGCCTGGCCATTGCGAGCGGGCCCGCGAATTTGTCGCCACCGGCCATGTACCGCATGGCATCAGCAACGAGTTGAAATCCTGAATCTGCGGCTCTCGCCTTCGTACTGGCGGGGGCGCTGCTAAGCTCAGTCAATCTCCGCCACGTTGGCTGTTCGGGAGGTTGTATGGTTCGTTCGATGCTGTATGCCACAGACTTGGGGCTTTATGCGCCCTATGTGACGCAGCACGCACTGGCATTGGCGCGAACCTTCAATGCCGGTTTGTATGTGATTCATGTGGTCGAACCGCTGGGGTTGTTCGCTGAATCTGTGCTGCAAAGTTATCTGGGTGAGAATGCGCTGCGCGAGTTGCACGGCCAGGGTGTGAGCACCTTCATGCAAGGCATAGAGCAACGGATGCTCGATGAGTTTCGTGAAGAACTGGGCGACGGGCATCAGGATCTGGCGTTTATCCGCGCCGTTCGAGTCGTTCAGGGCGATCCTTGCAGCGTGATACTTCAACAGGCCAATGAGCTGGCCGTCGATCTGCTGGTGATGGGCAGCCATAGCCGGATGGTCGGCGAGGGCGCGCCTGTCGGACGCACGGCTGCCAGGGTTTTACAGCACTGCGCTGTTCCGGTTTATATGGTCCCCATGATGCAGTACAGACAGCGCGGGTAAATTGTGGTCAGAAGTGAAATGGAGCGTGCCATTATCGTGTAAAGATGATAAAAAGTTCTAGCTTTCTTCTTCTGACCATTGATACGGTTATATACCGTCGCTGATGCCCCAATACCTGGCTGAAAAGTCGACGAGCGAAATGCACTTTTCGGCCCCGGCTCCGGGTTTATCTGCTTTGAGGGATATTTATGAAGCTTCAACAATTGCGCTACATCTGGGAAGTGGCGCACCACGACCTCAACGTTTCGGCGACGGCTCAAAGCCTGTATACCTCTCAGCCCGGAATCAGCAAACAGATCCGTCTGCTCGAGGATGAACTGGGTGTCGAAGTGTTCGCCCGCAGCGGCAAGCACCTGACGCGGGTGACCCCGGCCGGCGAGCGGATCATCACCACCGCCGGTGAAATCCTGCGCAAGGTCGAGAGCATCAAGCAGATCGCCCAGGAATTCTCCAACGAGAAAAAGGGCACCCTGTCGATTGCCACCACGCATACCCAGGCGCGTTATGCCTTGCCGCCGATCATCAGCAGCTTCATCAAGCAGTACCCGGACGTGGCCTTGCACATGCACCAGGGCTCACCGATGCAGATCGCCGAAATGGCGGCTGATGGCACTGTCGATTTCGCCATTGCCACCGAAGCGCTGGAGCAGTTCGGCGACCTGATCATGATGCCGTGCTACCGCTGGAACCGTTGCGTCGTGGTGCCGTTGGGCCATCCGCTGACCAAGGTGCCCAAGCTGACCCTGGAATTGCTGGCCGAATACCCGATCGTGACCTACGTGTTCGGTTTCACCGGTCGCTCCAAGCTCGACGAAGCCTTCAGCCATCGCGGCCTGGTGCCCAAGGTGGTGTTTACCGCCGCCGACGCCGACGTGATCAAGACCTATGTGCGCCTGAATCTGGGCGTGGGCATCGTCGCGCACATGGCCGTGGACGAAGAGCTGGACAACGACCTGGTCGCGCTGGATGCCAGCCACCTGTTCGAGTCCAGCGTCACCAAGATCGCCTTCCGTCGCGGTACCTTCCTGCGCGGCTTCATGTGCGACTTCATCGAGAAATTCGCCCCGCACCTGACCCGCGAAGTCATGGCCAAGGCGGTTCATTGCCATAACAAGCAAGAACTCGAAGACCTGTTTGCCGACGTGCAATTGCCCGTCCACTGACACACGGACCTGTAGGAGCGAGCGTAAAGCTCGCGAAGAGGCCTGTACTTTCAACACCTTCAGTGATTGATAGTCAGCATTCGCGAGCTCTACGCTCACTCCTACTGTCTGTGCGCGCCTAACCTTTGGTAATCAGGTTACCGGCGTGCAGTCCGCATTCTTTCTGGGTGGCTTCTTCCCACCACCAGCGGCCTTCGCGCTCGTGCTGGTTGGGCAGTACCGGGCGGGTGCATGGCTCGCAGCCGATGCTGATAAAGCCGCGCTCGTGCAGGCTGTTGTACGGCAGCTCGAGCATGCGGATATAGCCCCACACTTCTTCGCTGCTCATCTGCGCCAGCGGGTTGAATTTGTACAGCGCACGCTCCGGCGTCGAAAAGGCACCGTCGATTTCCAGGGCTGCCACCTGGCTGCGGGTGCCTGGGCTCTGGTCGCGGCGCTGGCCGGTGGCCCATGCCTTCACGGTGCTGAGCTTGCGCCGCAGCGGTTCGATCTTGCGCACGCCGCAGCATTCGCCATGGCCGTCCTTGTAGAAACTGAACAGGCCCTTCTGTTTGACGAAAGGCTCCAGTTTGCTGTGGTCCGGCGACACCAGTTCGATGTCGATGGCGTAGGTCTCGCGCACCTTGTCGATGAAGCGGTAGGTTTCCGGGTGCAGGCGACCGGTGTCGAGGCTGAAGACCTTGACGTTCTTGTTGATCTTCCAGGCCATGTCCACCAGCACCACATCTTCGGCGCCGCTGAACGAGATCCACAGATCGTCGCCAAAGTGGTTGAAAGCCAGCTTCAGGATGTCCTGTGGTGACTTGTTGGCGTACGTCGCCGCCAGTTCGGCTACGTCGAAAGGTTGGCTCATCAGGTGTGTTCCTAATACAAGGGTGGCGCTTAAGCGCTCGTGATGGCGGTTATGGTAACAAAATCCGCCCGCCGTGAGCGCAACCTCCTGGCTTGCACAACCACGCCAACAGCCCCTAAAGTGCCGCTTCTTTTCGCCCCATCAAGGAGTGTGCTGTGGAAATTGCCTGTCTTGACCTGGAAGGTGTGCTGGTCCCGGAAATCTGGATTGCCTTTGCCGAAAAAACCGGCATCGAGTCGCTTCGCGCAACCACCCGGGATATTCCCGACTACGACGTGCTGATGAAACAGCGCCTGCGCATCCTCGACGAACATGGTCTGAAGCTGGGCGATATCCAGGAAGTGATCGGCACCCTCAAGCCGCTGGACGGCGCCATCGAGTTCGTCGACTGGCTGCGCGAGCGCTTTCAGGTGGTGATTCTGTCCGACACCTTCTACGAATTTTCCCAGCCGCTGATGCGCCAGCTGGGTTTCCCGACCTTGCTGTGCCATCGCCTGATTACCGACGAGACCGACCGGGTGATCAGCTATCAGTTGCGCCAGAAAGACCCCAAGCGTCAATCGGTGCTGGCGTTCAAGAGCCTGTACTACCGCGTGATCGCAGCCGGTGATTCGTACAACGACACCACCATGCTGGGCGAAGCCGATGCCGGCATCCTCTTTCACGCCCCGGAAAACGTCATCCGCGAATTCCCGCAATTCCCGGCGGTGCACACCTTCGAAGACCTGAAGAAAGAATTCATCAAGGCCTCGAACCGCACGTTGAGCCTGTGATTTTCATGGCAGGGCTTACAGGGCTTCGAGTGTCTTGAGCAGCACGCCGACCTTGGTGAAGCACTCCTGATACTCGGCCTCGCAATCGGAGTCGGCGACGATACCGCCGCCGGCCCAGCAAGACACCTGACCGTCCTTGACCAGCAGGCTGCGGATGGCGATGGAGCTGTCCATCTCGCCGCGCACATCGAGATACATCAGCGAGCCGCAATACACCGCGCGACGGTGCGGCTCCAGTTCATCGATGATCTGCATGGCGCGGATTTTCGGCGCGCCGGTGATCGAGCCGCCGGGGAAGCTGTCGGCGATCAGGTCCAGGGCATCGCGCCCCGGCGCCAGCTCGCCGGTGATGCTGCTGACCAGATGGTGCACATTCGGGTAGCTTTCCAGGCCGAACAGTTGCGGCACCTTGACCGAGCCGATACGGCAAGTGCGGCCCAGATCGTTGCGCAGCAGGTCGACGATCATCAGGTTTTCTGCGCGGTCCTTGGGGCTGGCCAGCAATTCATTGGCCAGTTGTTCGTCTTCAGTGGCATCGCGACCCCGTGGGCGGGTGCCTTTGATCGGCCGGGTCTCGACCTGATTGTGGCTGACCCTGACAAAACGCTCCGGCGACACGCTCAGAATGGCGCCGCCATCGGCCAGAGGCATATAGCCTGAAAAGGGCGTCGGGCAAGCGGCGCGCAAGGCCACATACGCGGCCCACGGATCTCCGCTGCAATCGGCCTGAAAGCGCTGGGTCAGGTTGACCTGGTAGCAGTCACCGGCCTGAATGTAGGCCTGCAAACGCTCAAAAGCAGCCTGATACTGGTCGGCACTGAGGTTGGCCTTGAACGGTGCGGTCAAACGGAAGTGGCCCGCTGTTTCAGTAACTTCTTGAGTGAACAGGGTGATCAGGCGCTGGCGTTCGGCCTCGGTCAGTGACGGGTGAAACACCAATTGGGTGGTTGCCGTTTGATGGTCGGTGACTGCCGCCCAGGCATACAGCCCCAGCTGCGCATCGTTTAGCAGTAGGTCATCGATGGACTGCTGCGGCAAGGCCTCAAGGCGCCGGCCAAAATCGTAGCTCAGATAACCGATCAGGCCACCGGCAAAGGGCAGCTCGCAGCCTTCAGGCAGTTGCGCCTCACCCAGCAGCGCCAGCTGTTCGCGCAGGTGGCGCAAAAATGCCGCCCCGGATTGCCCGGGCGTGCACTGCACCTGCGCCAGCGGCCAGGCACTGAACAGGTCGAAGCGCCCCCGATCGGCACCCGGCCGGCCACTGTCCAGAAGCACCGCGCCCGGCGCCTGGCGGATCCGGGCAAAACAGGCGGCTGGGTCTGGGGCGTAAGGCAAGGAGTGCAACGTGCAGGTTGGCATGCGGGACTACAGTCGATAACAGAAAGGCGCTGATTGTAGTCACCAGCAGCGTCTATGCACAGACCTTGTCGCGCTGGCGGTTTCAGGCCGTCGGCACATGCCCGAACAGTTCCTGCACAAACCTGACCCGCTCCTGCGGCGTCTGCTGGTCGCCATTGAGCGCCAGCTGTTCCAGGTGCGCTTCCACCGCCTGGGTGCGCAGGGTCAGGCCGCAGTCGTTGGCGATCTGGATATTCAGGCCGGGGCGGGCGTTGAGCTCCAGAATCAGCGGGCCTTTTTCCTGGTCCAGCACCATGTCCACGCCGATATAGCCCAGCCCGCACAGCTCGTAGCATTCGGCGGCCAGCTTCATGAAGCCGTCCCAATAGGGCAACTGCACGCCATCCACGGCATTGGCGGTGTCGGGGTGCTTGCTGATGATGCGGTTCAGCCAGGTGCCCTTGAGGGTGATGCCGGTGGCCAGGTCCACGCCCACGCCGATGGCGCCCTGGTGCAGGTTGGCCTTGCCGCCCGATTGACGGGTCGGCAGGCGCAACATGGCCATCACCGGGTAGCCCATCAGGACGATGATGCGGATGTCGGGCACGCCTTCGTAGCTGATGCTCTTGAAGATGGTGTCGGGGATGACGCGGTACTCGATCAGCGCCCGGTCGCGGTGGCCGCCCAGCGAGTACAGGCCGGTCAGGATGCTGGAAATCTGGTGCTCGATTTCCGAGCGGCTGACCAGCCGCCCGGAAATGCTGCGAAAGTTGTCTTCGAAGCGGTCGGCGATCACCAGGATGCCGTCGCCGCCGGCACCCTGCGCTGGCTTGATGACGAAATCGTCGTGGCCGTCGATGATCTTGCCGAGGTTGTCGATCTGCTTTTCCGTGGAAATCACCCCGTACATCTGCGGCACATGAATGCCGGCAGCGATGGCGCGCTCCTTGGTGATGATCTTGTCATCGACGATCGGGTACAGGCTGCGCTTGTTGTACTTGAGCACATAGTCGGCGTTACGCCGGTTGATGCCCATGATCCCCTTGGCTTCCAGCGCCTTCCAGGTCTTCCACCAGCCGATCATTTGGCGTCTTCCTTGAGGAAGGCGCGAAAACGCACCAGCTCGGTCAGGCGGTAGCCGCGGTAGCGACCCATGGCCAGCATGAAGCCGACCAGCACCAGCAACACGGCCGGGAAGGTGAAGACGAAATAGGTCAGTTGCGGCACGGTCATGATCAGGAACGCCAGGGAGGCTGCGAACAGCGTGCCGATGGCGACTTTCATGGCATGGCTGGCGCCGCGCTCTTCCCAGGTGATCGACAGGCGCTCGATGGTCATGGTCAGGATCACCATCGGGAACAGCGACACCGACAAGCCGCGCTCCAGGCCCAGCTTGTGGCTGAACAGGCTGATGGCGGCGATCAGCACCACGACAAAGGTCAGCACTACCGACAGCCGTGGCAGCATTTGCAACTTGAGGTGTTCAAGGTAGGAGCGCAGCGACAGGCCCAGTGCGGTGATCACGGTGAATAACAGGATGCCGAAATCCAGCTGCGTCTCGCGAAACGCCAGCGCGATCAGCACCGGGGTAAAGGTGCCCAGGGTCTGCAGGCCGATCAGGTTGCGCAGCACCAGAATCACCAGCACGCCGATGGGGATCATGACCATGATCATGAAGCTCTGCTGGGTTTGCAGCGGCAGGCCGTACAACGAATAGGAGAGGAAGTCGGCGTCGGTGTTTTCGTCGGTCAGTTGCGCCAGGCGAATGGCGTTCATTTCACTGTTGTTCAGGGTGAAATTCACCGTGGCCTTGCGCCCGCCATCGACGGTGATCAACGGCTCGTCGCCGATCCACCACAGCATGCGGTCTTCAGGCAGGCCCGATTCACCGGTCTCGGGGTTGAAGTACAGCCATTCCTTGCCATTGAAGCTGCGCACCCACAGCTCGGGCACCTGCGGCTGGCCGGCTTCGAGGCGAATGGTGTGAACCTTCTCCATCGGTACGTGGGCGATGGACAGCAGCAGGTCGGTCACCTGCGCCTTGCGCGCCGCCGAATTGTCGCCGGCGAGCAGCAGCCGGGCGTTGTCGTCGCTGGCGTTGTTGACCCGCTTGATGGCTTCGCTGATGAAGGTTTCGACATCCGCCGAGTGCTGGCGAATCGGCGCCAGCAGCGCGTCGGCGGCGATCTTCTCTGCGCCTTCTACCGGCAGGCTGTCGCGGAAGATCGGTCCCTTGAGCTTGGGTTTGTCGGCGCTGTAGCGTTTGGTCAGCACCAGGCGGTAATACAGGGTCTGGTTGCCATTGGCGCGGCGCGCCGACCAGGTGACTTTGCGGTTGGCGTCAACGCGATTGACGCTGACCCCGTAATTATTGGAGATAAAGCTCTCGTTGAGGCTGATGTAGTCCTGCGCCAGGGGCGGGACAAACATCTGCACCTTGACCGAGTCCTTGGGGCTGGCGACGAATTCGACCTTGGCGTCGATGTTCCACAGGTCATCGGTTTCGTCTTCGGTCATCGGCATGCCGAGTACCAGCACCTGCCAGGCCGTGATTGCCAGGCCCAGGGTCACCAGGATGGCGATCAGTACTTTCAGATGGAGGGTAAGCGCGCGCATGGGATTACTCTGCGTTTTGAGCGATGTTGTCGGTGCAGGCGGGCTTGCCGGCGGCATATTTCAGACTGGGGTCGACCAGCGCGTTAAAGCGCTTGAGCGCATCGGCGCCAATCAAAAGCGGGTATTGGAAAGCACGACGGTCGGTCAAGTTCACTTCCAGGTTGTGTAAATCTTTGCCCAGGCAGATATCCATGCGGATCACCGGGCGGTCGCTGTATTGCTGCCTTGCATTGGCGCCCAGGTCATCGGCGCGGCGCTTGATCTTGCCGACACGCACCAGTTGCCGCTCGATGGGGTGCGCATGTTGCTGGTCAATGGCCAGATAAAAACGTACCCAGTCCTGCTCGTTACGGCGGAAATATTCGATGTCACGGGCACTGAGCGACGCGGTGTGGGCGCCGGTGTCGAGCTTGGCCGGTATTTGCAGGTCGATCTCTGGCAGGTGGGCGTATTCGTTCAGGCCGTAGATGGATTTTTCATTGGCGAGGGCGGGCAGGGAAAGCAGCAACAGGCACAGCAGCGTGAAACGTTTCATGAGGTTCTGGCGCGGGTAAAAAGGCCGGCATTCTACCATGCAGGGTGTATGACGCCAGCAATCAGCCGCGCTGTGCTGAGCGGCAGAAACGGCGGCACGTATTAGACGATTGTCGACAATCTGTTATTTGTCTTTGACGCTGAGGTGTGTAATGGCTAGATTATTGGCTATGCGCTGATCGAGGTGTCGACAATATGCTGGATGTGCTTGAGCCTGCACTGCCTGCCGGGCAAGAAACAGAAACACTCTCCGAGAATGTGTTCCGGCGTATTCAGGCGGCCATTGTCAGCGGCGAGATTGCCCCAGGCAGCAAAATCTCGGAGCCGGAGCTGGCTCGCACCTACGGCATCAGTCGTGGACCGCTGCGCGAAGCCATTCACCGGCTGGAAGGGCAGCGGCTGGTGGTGCGCATTCCGCATGTCGGCGCGCGGGTGGTGTCGCTCAGCCATGCGCAGATGATCGAGCTCTACGAAATTCGTGAATCGCTCGAAGGCATGGCCTGCCGCCTGGCCGCCGAGCGGATGAGCATCGAACAGATCGACGAGTTGCGCCGGGTGCTCGACACCCATGAGCGCGACGCGGCGTTCCAGGCCGGCATCGGTTATTACCAGCAGGAAGGCGACTTCGATTTCCATTACCGGATCATTCAGGGCAGCGGCAACCAGACCCTGAGCCAGATGCTCTGCGGCGAGCTGTACCAACTGGTGCGCATGTACCGCATTCAGTTCTCTTCCACGCCCAATCGCCCGCGCCAGGCTTTCGCCGAACACCACCGCATTCTAGACGCCATCGCCGAGCGCGACGGCGAGCTGGCCGAACTTCTGATGCGCCGCCATATCGGCGCCTCCCGACGCAATATCGAGCGCCACTATCAGGCCGCTCACGACCGAGGTGAAGCATGAGTCATTCACACACAACCCCCGGCCAGCGCTTGCGCGATGCGGTGGCCAGCGAGCATCCCTTGCAAGTGGTCGGCACCATCAATGCCAACCATGCGCTGTTGGCCCAGCGCGCCGGTTTCAAGGCCATTTACCTTTCCGGCGGTGGCGTGGCAGCAGGCTCGCTTGGCCTGCCGGACCTGGGTATCAGCGGGCTGGAGGATGTGTTGATCGATGTGCGGCGCATCACCGATGTCTGTGAGTTGCCGCTGCTGGTGGATGTCGACACCGGCTTTGGCGCCTCGGCCTTCAACGTGGCGCGCACCGTGCGCTCGATGATCAAGGCAGGAGCCGCAGGCATTCATATCGAAGATCAGGTGGGCGCCAAGCGCTGTGGTCACAGGCCCAACAAGGAAATCGTTCCGCAGCAGGAAATGGTCGACCGCATCAAGGCAGCGGTGGATGCACGGACCGATTCAAGCTTCGTGATCATGGCGCGCACCGACGCGCTGGCGGTCGAAGGCCTGGACGCGGCTCTTGAGCGTGCTGCCGCGTGCATCGAGGCCGGCGCCGACATGGTGTTCCCCGAGGCGATTACCGAACTGGCGATGTACAAAGCGTTCGCCAGCCGCGCCGGTGTACCGATTCTGGCCAACATTACCGAGTTCGGCGCCACGCCGCTGTTCACCGTCGAGCAATTGCGCGAGGCCGATGTAGCGCTGGTGCTGTATCCGCTGTCGGCGTTTCGCGCGATGAACAAGGCGGCCGAAAACGTCTTCAACGCCATCCGCCGCGACGGTACCCAACAGAACGTGATCGACACCATGCAGACGCGCATGGAGCTGTACGACGCCATCGACTACCACCGTTTCGAACAGAGTCTCGATGCGTTGTTTGCCCAGAAAAAGGCGTGATCGGGTAAAAATTGTTCATTCCCAGACAAAACAGAGAACCGGAGAATGCAATGGCTGAAGCAAAAGTATTGAGTGGCGCCGGCCTGCGCGGTCAGGTCGCCGGCCAGACTGCCCTGTCCACCGTTGGCCAGGCGGGCGCAGGACTCACTTACCGTGGTTACGACGTGCGCGACCTGGCCGCGGGTGCCAGTTTCGAGGAAGTCGCTTATCTGCTGCTCTACGGCGAACTGCCGACCCAGGCACAACTGAGCGACTATCAACAGCGCCTCAAGGGCCTGCGCGATTTGCCGGCGGCGCTCAAGGAAGTGCTCGAGCGCATACCGGCGGCCACCCATCCGATGGATGTCATGCGCACCGGCGCGTCGATGCTCGGCACGCTGGAGCCGGAAACCTCGTTTGCACAGCAGCACGACGCCACCGACCGCCTGCTCGCGGCGTTTCCGGCAATCATGTGCTACTGGTATCGCTTCAGTCATGACGGTCAGCGCATCGAGTGCGTGACCGACGAGGCCGACATCGCCGGGCACTTCCTGCACCTGTTGCTGGACAAAAGCCCCAGTGAGCTGCACCGCAAGGTGATGAATGTCTCGCTCATTTTGTACGCCGAGCACGAATTCAACGCCTCGACCTTTACCGCGCGGGTCTGCGCCTCGACCCTGTCGGACCTGTTTTCCTGCATCACCGCGGCCATCGGCACCCTGCGCGGGCCGTTGCACGGCGGGGCCAACGAAGCGGCGATGGAAATGATCCAACGCTTTGCCTCGGCCGAAGACGCCACGCAGGGCACGCTCGACATGCTCGCGCGCAAGGACAAGATCATGGGCTTTGGCCACGCGATCTACCGCGACTCGGACCCGCGCAACGAGGTGATCAAGGGCTGGTCGCGGCAGCTGGCCAGCGAAGCCGGCGACACGGTGCTGTTCCCGGTGTCAGAGGCCATCGACAAGGTCATGTGGGAGCAGAAGAAGCTGTTCCCTAATGCCGACTTCTACCACGCCTCGGCGTACCACTTCATGGGCATCCCGACCAAGCTGTTCACGCCCATCTTCGTCTGTTCGCGGCTGACCGGCTGGGCCGCTCACGTCTTCGAGCAACGGGCCAATAACCGCATCATCCGTCCGAGCGCCGAATACACCGGCGTCGAACAGCGCGCGTTTGTGCCCATCGAACAGCGTAAATAGCGTGCCCGAACGGGCAGGGAGGCCGCTGATGAGCTTCCCGCCCTCTCTTTGTCTACCGTGACCGAGCCTTCGAACCATGAATCTTGACTACCGCAAATCCCTGCCCGGCACTGCGCTGGATTACTTCGATGCCCCGTCGGCGGTCGAGGCGATCGCGCCCGGCGCCTGGTCCCGGCTGCCGTACACCTCGCGGGTACTGGCGGAAAACCTGGTGCGCCGCTGCACGCCCGAAACGCTGACGGCATCGTTGACCCAGTTGATCGAGCGGCGTCGCGACCTGGACTTTCCATGGTTTCCGGCGCGGGTGGTGTGTCATGACATTCTGGGCCAGACCGCGCTGGTGGATCTGGCCGGGCTGCGCGATGCCATCGCCGATCAGGGCGGGGACCCTGCGCAGGTCAACCCGGTGGTGCCGGTGCAATTGATCGTCGACCATTCGCTGGCGGTGGAATGCGGTGGCTTCGACCCGCAGGCGTTCGAGAAGAACCGCGCCATCGAAGACCGCCGCAACGAAGACCGTTTTCATTTTATCGACTGGACCAAAAAGGCCTTCAAGAACGTCGAGGTGATCCCGCCGGGCAACGGCATCATGCACCAGATCAACCTGGAGAAAATGTCGCCGGTGATCCAGGTGCGCGAGGGCGTTGCGTTCCCGGACACGCTGGTCGGCACCGACAGCCATACCCCGCACGTCGATGCGCTGGGCGTGATCGCCATCGGCGTCGGCGGCCTGGAGGCCGAGAACGTCATGCTGGGCCGCGCCTCGTGGATGCGCCTGCCGGACATCATCGGCGTCGAGCTGACCGGCAGCCGCCAGCCGGGCATCACCGCGACCGATGTGGTGCTGGCGCTGACCGAGTTCTTGCGCAAGCAAAAGGTGGTCGGTGCCTGGCTGGAGTTTTTCGGTAGCGGTTCCGCGAGCCTGACCCTCGGCGACCGCGCCACCATTTCCAATATGGCGCCGGAATACGGCGCCACCGCCGCGATGTTCTCGATCGATAATCAGACCCTTGATTACCTGCGTCTGACCGGGCGTGAAGAGCCGCAGGTGCAGCTGGTCGAGCACTATGCGAAAACCCTCGGGCTGTGGTCCGACAGCCTCGCCGAAGTCGAGTACGAGCGCGTGCTCAGCTTCGATTTGTCCAGCGTAGTGCGCAACATGGCAGGGCCTTCCAACCCGCATGCGCGGGTGGCCACCACTGATCTGGCGGCCAGGGGCATCGCCGGGCCCTGGCAAGATGTGCCGGGACAGTTGCCCGATGGCGCGGTGATCATCGCCGCCATCACCAGTTGCACCAACACCAGCAACCCGCGCAACGTGATCGCCGCCGGCCTGCTGGCGCGCAATGCCAACCGTCTGGGCCTGACCCGCAAGCCGTGGGTCAAGTCGTCGCTGGCCCCGGGCTCCAAGACCGTGGCGCTGTACCTGGACGAAGCCGGCCTGACCACCGAACTGGAACGCCTCGGCTTTGGTGTGGTGGCGTTTGCCTGCACCACCTGCAATGGCATGTCTGGTGCGCTGGACCCGGTGATCCAGCAGGAAATCATTGACCGCGACCTGTATGCCACCGCGGTGTTGTCGGGCAACCGCAACTTCGATGGGCGCATTCACCCGTACGCCAAACAGGCGTTCCTGGCCTCGCCGCCGCTGGTGGTGGCGTATGCGATTGCCGGCACCATCCGTTTCGACATCGAGCAGGATGTGCTGGGCGTGGTCGATGGCCGGGAAATCCGCCTCAAGGACATCTGGCCCGCCGACGAAGAAATCGACGCCGTGGTGCGCGCCTCGGTCAAGCCGGAGCAGTTTCGTCAGGTGTACATCCCGATGTTTGCCATCGAGGCCAATGACGAACAGGTCGAGCCGCTGTATGAATGGCGCCCGACCAGCACCTACATTCGCCGCCCGCCGTACTGGGAAGGGGCGCTGGCCGGCGAGCGCACCCTCAAAGGCATGCGCCCGTTGGCGGTGCTGCCGGACAACATCACCACCGACCATTTGTCGCCGTCCAACGCGATCATGGCCAGCAGCGCGGCCGGCGAATACCTGACGAAAATGGGCCTGCCCGAAGAGGACTTCAACTCCTACGCCACCCACCGCGGCGACCACTTGACCGCACAGCGGGCGACCTTTGCCAACCCGCAGCTGGTTAACGAAATGGCCGTGGTCGATGGCCAGGTCAGGAAGGGTTCGCTGGCGCGCATCGAGCCTGAAGGCCAGGTCACGCGCATGTGGGAGGCGATCGAAACCTACATGCAGCGCAAACAGCCGCTGATCATCGTCGCCGGCGCCGACTACGGCCAGGGTTCGTCCCGCGACTGGGCGGCCAAGGGCGTGCGTCTGGCCGGTGTCGAAGCCATCGTCGCCGAAGGGTTCGAGCGCATTCACCGTACCAACCTGGTGGGCATGGGCGTGCTGCCGCTGGAGTTCAAGCCTGGCAGCAACCGCCTGAGCCTGGGCATTGACGGCACCGAAGTGTTCGATGTGATTGGTGAGCGCACGCCCGGCGCGACCTTGACACTGGTGATTGCGCGCCGTGATGGCGAACGCCTGGAAGTGCCGGTGACCTGTCGCCTGGACACCGCCGAAGAGGTGTCGATCTACGAGGCCGGTGGCGTGCTGCAGCGTTTCGCTCAGGATTTCCTGGCCGGCCTGTAGGAGCGCGCTTGCCCGCGACCGAGTGCGCAGCAGTCGTAAATTGCAGCGTTTGATCAATTTTTATGGCCGCTTCGCGCCCAGTCGCGGGCAAGCGCGCTCCTACGGTCGTGACATTTTTACAAGGGAAGCCATTCATGACTCATCAAGCACAGCTGCGTATCCCCGCCACTTACATGCGTGGCGGCACCAGCAAAGGCGTGTTCTTCAACCTCACCGATCTGCCCGAGGCCGCGCAGGTGCCGGGCCCGGCCCGCGATGCCTTGTTGTTGCGGGTGATCGGCAGCCCCGACCCGTATGAAAAGCAGATCGATGGCATGGGCGGCGCGACGTCCAGCACCAGCAAGACCGTGATCCTGTCGCGCAGTGCGCGCGAAGGCTTCGATGTCGATTACCTGTTCGGCCAGGTGGCCATCGACAAGCCGTTTGTCGACTGGAGCGGTAACTGCGGCAATCTCTCGGCGGCGGTCGGTGCCTTTGCGATCAGCAGCGGACTGGTGGCGCCCGAGCGTATTCCACACGAAGGCGTGGCGGTGGTGCGTATCTGGCAGGCCAATATCGGCAAGGCAATCATTGCCCATGTGCCGATCACCGCAGGCCAGGTGCAGGAAACCGGCGATTTCGAACTCGACGGCGTGACCTTTCCGGCGGCCGAGGTGCTGCTTGAGTTTCTTGATCCGGCGGCCGATGAAGAGGGCGCCGATTCTGCCACCGGCATGTTTCCGACCGGCAATCTGGTTGATGAATTACAGGTGCCGGGGTTTGGCCCGCTCAAGGCGACGCTGATCAATGCCGGTATTCCAACGGTGTTCATCAATGCGCAGGATCTGGGCTACAGCGGCCGTGAACTGCAAGGCGATATCAATGGCGACCCCAAGGCGCTGGCGCTGCTGGAAAGCATCCGTGCCCAGGGCGCGCTGCGCCTGGGGCTGATTGCCAGTCTGGAGCAGGCCGCGCAGCGTCAGCACACGCCAAAAGTCGCCTTTGTCGCAGCGCCTGCCGATTATGTGGCGTCCAGCGGCAAACCGGTGCGGGCACAGGATATCGACCTGCTGGTGCGGGCGGTGTCGATGGGCAAGCTGCACCACGCGATGATGGGCACTGCCGCCGTGGCCATCGGCACGGCGGCGGCGATTCCCGGCACGCTGGTCAATCTGGCCGCCGGTGGCGAACCGCGCAGTGCGGTGCGTTTCGGCCACCCCTCCGGCACCTTGCGCGTCGGCGCCGAAGCGCAACAGGTGCAAGGGCAGTGGCAAGTCACCAAGGCCATCATGAGCCGCAGCGCGCGGGTATTGATGGAAGGCTGTGTGCGCGTGCCGCCAACAGGTTTATAGCGGCGGACGCTGCAGCTTGACCCATTCCTGCACCGACGGCCGTTGCCATTGGCGGCTGGCGTAATCGATCAGCGATTGCGGCACCGCGTCGTCATTGAGGATCAGGCGGTTAAGCATCACCGCCAGATCGACATCGGCAATCGACCACTGGCCGCAAAGATGTTCGCGGCCATCTTGCAGCAGGCTTTGCGCGGCCGCGATCAGGGTATCGGCCGCCATCTGGGTCTCGACGGACAGCGGCGCTTCGGCCTTCTGGCCATAAAACACCACCAGGGTTGAGCGTTCGCTGCGGATCGGCAGCAAATCGCTACGCAGCCAGGCCTGGACCTGTCGGGCGCGGGCGCGTTGTTTCGGGTCTTGCGGGTAGAGTCTGGCGCCCTCGAATGTGTCTTCTAGGTACTCGGTAATCGCTGAGGACTCCGACAAGGCAAAGTCGCCCTGTACCAGCGTCGGTACACGCCGGGTCAGCGACAGGCTGGCGTAAGCATCGCGATGCTGTTCGGCCTGGTGCAGGTTGACCTGCACCAGATCGAAATCGATGCCTTTTTCGCGCAGGGCGACAAAGGCCGACAGGGCATACGGGCTGGTAAAGCGGGCATCGACATGCAGTTGCAGAGGGACAAGGCTCACGGGTTCATCTCCTTATGGCGGGAGAGAGCACGCTACGTGATTGTCGGGCTTAAATGAAATTCTGGATTTCTATGCCGGCATTCCTCGCGGGAATGCCGGCATCTGATTATTTGAAGCGGCGCTCGACGCCTTTTTCGACCAGCACTTTGGCCGAGATTTCTTCGACCGAGAAGTGCGTGGAGTTGAGGTTGGGAATGTTCTCGCGGCGAAACAGACCTTCGACTTCGCGCACTTCAAATTCGCACTGCGCGTAGCTGGCATAGCGGCTGTTGGGCTTGCGTTCGTGGCGGATGGCGGTCAGCCGGTCGGGGTCGATGGTCAGGCCGAACAGCTTGTTGCGGTGATTTTTAAGTGCCGCAGGCAGTTGCAGGCGTTCCATGTCGTCTTCGGTCAGCGGGTAGTTGGCCGCGCGGATGCCGAACTGCATGGCCATGTACAAACAGGTCGGCGTCTTGCCGCAGCGCGACACGCCGACCAGGATAATGTCGGCCTTGTCGTAATAATGGGTGCGTGCGCCGTCGTCGTTGTCCAGCGCGAAGTTCACCGCTTCAATGCGCTCCATATAATTGGAGTTGTGACCAATGGAATGGGATTTGCCCACCGAATAGGAAGAGTGTGAACTAAGCTCCTGCTCCAGCGGTGCCAGGAAGGTCGAGAAGATGTCGATCATGAAGCCATTGGAGGTCGCCAGGATCTCGCGAATTTCCTGGTTGACGATGGTATCGAAGATGATCGGTCGCACATCGTCGCGTTCGGCGGCCTGGTTTATTTGTTGTACCATCGCCCGCGCTTTCTCGACGCTGTCGATGTAGGGCCGGGTGAACTTGCTGAACGTAATGTTTTCAAACTGCGCCAGCAAACTCTGTCCGAGGGTCTCGGCAGTGATACCGGTACCATCGGAGATGAAGAACGCGGATCGTTTCATTTGCGGCCCTGGCCTTAAGCTGATGACGATTCTTGGATATGATAGGCGCGTCTGCCGGCCTTCGGGTCTGCATTCTCGCTTTTTCCAGGTCCGGGCCACAAGCGCCCGGGCACATGAGCTTTTCCCAACAACGAACAATAGTTAGTGGAGAGATCACCTTGGTAGAGTACGTAGTTTCCCTCGATAAGCTCGGCGTCCATGATGTGGAGCACGTGGGAGGCAAGAACGCATCCCTCGGCGAAATGATCAGCAACCTCGCAGGCGCTGGCGTTTCGGTGCCCGGTGGCTTTGCCACCACGGCCCAGGCCTACCGTGATTTCCTTGAGCTGAGTGGTCTGAACGATCAGATTCACGCCGCCCTGGACGCTCTGGATGTCGACGACGTCAACGCCCTGGCCAAGACCGGTGCGCAGATTCGTCAGTGGATCATGGAGGCTCAGTTCCCCGAGCGCCTCAACGCCGAGATTCGCACCGCCTTCGAGCAGTTGTCGGCCGGTAACCCGAATCTGGCCGTGGCCGTGCGTTCTTCCGCCACCGCCGAAGACCTGCCCGACGCCTCTTTTGCCGGTCAGCAGGAAACCTTCCTGAACATTCGCGGCGTGGACAATGTGATCCGCGCCACCAAAGAGGTCTTCGCCTCTTTGTTCAACGACCGCGCCATTTCCTACCGCGTACACCAGGGCTTCGACCACAAGCTGGTGGCCCTGTCGGCCGGTGTGCAACGCATGGTGCGCTCCGAAACCGGTACGGCCGGCGTGATGTTCACCCTGGACACCGAGTCGGGTTTCCGTGATGTGGTGTTCATTACCGGCGCCTATGGCCTGGGCGAAACCGTGGTGCAGGGTGCGGTCAACCCTGATGAATTCTATGTCCACAAGGACACGTTGACCGCCGGCCGCCCGGCCATCCTGCGCCGCAACCTGGGCAGCAAGGCGATCAAGATGATCTACGGCGAAGAAGCCAAGGCCGGCAAGTCGGTCAAGGTGGTCGATGTCGACGCCGCCGAACGCGCACGCTTCTGCCTGACCGATGCCGAAGTCAATGAGCTGGCCAAGCAAGCCATCATCATCGAGAAGCACTACAAGGCACCGATGGACATCGAGTGGGCCAAGGACGGTGACGACGGCAAGCTGTACATCGTTCAGGCCCGCCCTGAAACCGTGAAAAGCCGCAGCAATGCCAACGTCATGGAGCGCTACCTGCTCAAGGAAAAAGGCAGTGTGCTGGTCGAAGGCCGGGCCATCGGCCAGCGCATCGGCGCGGGCAAGGTGCGCATCATCAAGGACGTCTCGGAGATGGACAAGGTCCAGGCCGGCGACGTGCTGGTTTCGGACATGACCGACCCGGACTGGGAACCGGTCATGAAGCGCGCCAGCGCCATTGTCACCAACCGTGGCGGGCGTACCTGCCACGCGGCGATCATCGCCCGTGAACTGGGTATTCCGGCAGTCGTAGGCTGCGGCAACGCCACCCAGTTGCTGACCGACGGCCAGGGCGTGACCGTGTCCTGCGCCGAAGGCGACACCGGTTACATCTTCGAAGGCGAGCTGGGCTTCGACATCAAGACCAACTCGGTCGATGCCATGCCCGACCTGCCGTTCAAGATCATGATGAACGTCGGCAACCCCGACCGCGCCTTCGATTTCGCCCAGTTGCCCAACGCCGGTGTCGGCCTGGCGCGCCTGGAGTTCATCATTAACCGCATGATCGGCGTTCACCCCAAGGCGCTGCTCAACTATGCGGGCCTGCCGCAGGACATCAAGGACAGCGTCGACAAGCGCATCGCCGGTTACAGCGATCCGGTCAGCTTCTATGTCGACAAGCTGGTCGAGGGCATCAGCACCCTGGCCGCCGCCTTCACCCCGAAAAAGGTCATCGTGCGCCTGTCGGACTTCAAGTCCAACGAGTACGCCAACCTGATCGGCGGCAAGCTGTACGAGCCCGAAGAAGAGAACCCGATGCTGGGCTTCCGCGGTGCCTCGCGTTACATCAGCGAGAATTTCCGCGACTGCTTCGAACTGGAGTGCCGCGCCCTCAAGCGTGTGCGTGAAGACATGGGCCTGACCAATGTCGAGATCATGGTGCCGTTCGTGCGTACCCTGGGCGAAGCCAGCCAGGTCATCGAATTGCTGGCGGCCAACGGCCTGAAACGCGGTGAAAACGGCCTGCGCATCATCATGATGTGCGAACTGCCGTCCAACGCGATTCTGGCCGAAGAGTTCCTCGAGTATTTCGACGGCTTCTCGATCGGCTCCAACGACCTGACCCAGCTGACCCTGGGCCTGGACCGCGATTCGGGGGTGATCGCTCACCTGTTCGACGAGCGCAACCCTGCGGTCAAAAAGCTGCTGTCCAACGCCATCCAGGCGTGCAACAAGGCCGGCAAGTACATCGGCATCTGCGGCCAGGGTCCTTCGGACCATCCGGACCTGGCGCGCTGGCTGATGGAGCAGGGCATCGAGAGCGTTTCGCTCAACCCTGACTCGGTGCTCGAGACCTGGTTCTTCCTCGCTGAAGGCCAGGCGCCAGCTTGATGTGATGCGATGACGTTCCGGGCCGTCTACAAGGTTCGGGATGGTCAGGAAAGGCGGTTCCCTCAGGGAACCGCCTTTTTTAATCCAGTCGTTTTGTGCCACTCAAAGGCCGGACGCCTTTGAATTTTTGATCAAGAACACTATGCAAAGCAGCAGCTCCCTATTTCCTGTGGCCTTGATGAGCGCCGAACGTCGTGGCGATCTGGTCGAAGACGTTTATCGCCTCAAGCCCGGCAACAGCCCCGATGCGACTGTAGAACTGGCTGTCACCCGTCTGGGGCTGGCCGATCAGTCCGCGGCGCGCGGCACGCCAGTAATTCTGCTGCATGGCAGCTTCTCCAACCGGCGCTTCTGGTATTCGCCCAAAGGCCTGGGCCTCGGGCCTTATCTGGTGCGTGCAGGCTTTGATGTGTGGATCGCCGAGATGCGCGGCCATGGCCTGTCGGCGCGCAATGCCAACTATCGTGGCAACCGGGTCGCCGATTACGCCCGTTACGACTTGCCGGCCATTGGTGCTTTCGTCAAGGAACTCAGCGGCCAGGTGCCGCACTGGCTTGGCCATTCGCTGGGCGGTACGACGTTGGCGGCGGCGCTGGGCGGCGAGTATCTGGGCCAGGACGATGCTGCATCGGTGGCGCTGTTCGGCAGCCAGGTCAGCCGTTACTACTGGCCGCTAAAAATCCCGCCGGTGCAATGGACCGGACGCTTGCTGCTGCGCCCGTTCGAGCATATTTCCGGGTCGCGCTTCGAACGCGGTCCCGAGGATGAGCCCATCGGTATCGCGCTCGAAAGTATGCGCTGGCATGGCTTGTTCGGCCGTTTCGGCGACCGCGACAGCAACTGGTGGACCGGGCTTGCCAATACGCGCGTGCCGGTGCTGGCGGTGGCCGCCGAAGGCGATCATCAGGACCCGCCGTGGGCCTGCCGCCTGCTGCTTGAGCGCTTTGGCTCCCGGCAACGCCAGTTTCTCTGCCTGGGGCGCAAGCAGGGCTTCAGTGAAGATTTCGACCATGTGCGCATGCTGGTCAGCCAGGCCGCTCAGGAACAGGTCTGGCCGCAGGTGCTTGAATGGCTGCAACAGCGCCCGGTCGGCGAGTCATTGCCGGTCGCCGAAGAGGTCGAGAGTGTGACGGTTGAAACCTGAGCCCTTGCGCAATGGCCTTTGGCTGGGTACGGTCCGCCTCTAGCATGCCCGAACAAGTGAATTGAACAATGTTTGACGAAGCCAACGCGCAGTGGGGGCTGGTCCATGCCCTGGTATTGGATGGCAACGGCGGTGCACGACAAATGGCGCGCACCGAGCTGGATCAATTGCAACTGCAGCCGCACGAAAGCCTGTGGCTGCACTGGGACCGCAGTCACCCTCAAACCCATGCCTGGCTGCGCAATGACAGCGGCCTGAGCGAATTCAGCTGCAACCTGTTGCTGGAAGAAAATACCCGGCCGCGTTTGCTGTCGCTGCCCGATCAGCAATTGCTGCTGTTTTTGCGCGGGGTCAACCTCAATCCCGGTGCCGAGCCCGAAGACATGGTTTCGGTGCGCATCTTTGCCGCCGTGCAACAGGTCATCTCCCTGCGCCTGCGGCCGTTGCGCGCCACTGAAGAGTTGATCGGCAAACTGCTCGAGGGGCGCGGGCCCAAAACCGCCTCCGAGCTGATCCTGAGCCTGTCGCAGCTATTGACCGACAAGATTCAGGACCTGGTCGGCGACCTGACCGAGACCGTCGACGAGGAAGAAGAGCGCAACGACGCCGACGAATGCTACAGCCCCGACCACGGCGCCCTGTTGCAGGTGCGCCGCCGCGCCGCCGGTTTACGGCGTTTTCTGGCGCCGCAGCGCGATATCTTCGGCCAGTTGTCGCGCAGCCGCCTGACCTGGTTCGTCGATGACGACGTTGATTACTGGAACGAGCTGAACAACAGCATGACCCGCTATCTGGAAGAGCTGGAGCTGACCCGCGAGCGGCTCGGCCTGTTGCTGGATGCCGAAGACCGCAGGCTCAACGAGCGGATGAACCGCACCATGTACCGTTTCGGGATCATTACCGGCATTTTCCTGCCCATGAGCTTTCTGACCGGGCTACTGGGGATCAACGTCGGCGGTATTCCGGGGTCGGACAATCCGTACGGTTTTCTGACCGCCTGTGGCCTGATCGTGGCCCTGGCGGCAGGGCAGTGGTGGCTGTTCCGGCGTTTGCGCTGGTTGTGAAATATGTTTCATCTTTGCATGACGACCGCTGTGTGACTCGTTTGCCCAAGGTCGCGTCTCCCTGTGACATTGCGTGAGGTGGCAGATGCACGATCCATTCGAAGAATCCCTGCGAGACATGCTCAAGGCATCGTCCTCTACCCGGGATGACGATGCCTGTCTGGGCCGCGTCCTGAAAACCGCCAACCGGCAGGTCGGCGCCGGCGTACTGTTCGGCCTGCTCGGCCGCTGGACCCAGGCCATGATGATTGCCGTCAATAACGGCAGTGCCCACGTTTCCCCGGTTTCGCGTCGCAGCAAACCTGTTGCTCGCCCTGTCGATAAGGCTGATTGAACATGGAATTGGATCTCTGGACCCAGAGTCTCGTGACTGCAATGACGGCATTGTGGACCAAAATCGCAAACTTCATCCCCAGCCTGTTCGGCGCGCTGGTGGTGGTGCTGCTTGGCTTTGTCGTGGCCAAGCTGCTCGACGCCCTGTTGTCCCGGTTGCTGGCCAAGCTGGGCCTGGACCGGCTGATGAACGGTACCGGGCTGACCAAGCTGATCAGCCGTGCCGGGGTCAAGGTGCCGATCTCGACCCTGATCGGCAAGATTGTCTATTGGTTCGTGTTGTTGATTTTTCTGGTCTCGGCTGCTGAATCGCTGGGGCTGCAACGGGTTTCCGCGACCCTGGACATGCTCGCGCTGTACCTGCCGAAGGTATTTGGCGCCGCGCTGGTGTTGCTGGTGGGCGTACTGCTGGCACAATTGGCCAATGGGCTGGTACGCGGGGCGGCAGAAGGCGTAGGCGTCGACTATGCTGCGGGTCTTGGGCGTGTTGCACAGGGGCTGGTGATCATCATCAGCCTCTCTGTGGCAATCAGTCAGCTTGAAGTCAAGACTGACCTGCTCAACCATGTGATCGTCATCGTGTTGATTACCGTGGGCCTGGCCGTCGCACTGGCGATGGGACTGGGCAGCCGGGAAATCGCCGGGCAGATCCTGGCGGGTATTTATGTACGTGAACTCTTTCAGGTCGGCCAGCAGGTGCAGGTCGGCGATATCGAGGGGCAGATCGAAGAAATAGGGACGGTCAAAACTACGCTGTTGACCGATGATGGGGAGTTGGTTTCGTTTTCCAACCGGATTCTTCTCGAGCAGCGTGTTAGCAGCCGTTAAGCGGCTAACCTGCTAATCTGTGCCGCCACAATATCGCCTGTTCACAGGCGATGGCGGCCTTTGACCTGACTTTCGGCACGATTCGTTTTGAATAAACCCTCTCCGCTATCGCAGCGTTATGAACCCCATGAACTCTCGGATGAGGAGCTGGTTGCGCGCGCCCATGATGAGCTGTTTCATGTGACGCGGGCTTACGAAGAGTTGATGCGTCGCTACCAGCGCACTCTTTTTAATGTCTGCGCACGCTATTTAGGGAACGATCGCGACGCGGACGATGTCTGTCAGGAAGTGATGCTTAAGGTGTTGTATGGCTTGAAAAATTTCGAGGGTAAATCGAAATTCAAAACCTGGCTGTACAGCATCACCTATAACGAATGCATCACTCAGTATCGAAAGGAACGGCGTAAGCGTCGCTTGATGGACGCTTTAAGTCTTGACCCGATCGAGGAGGCGTCTGAAGAACGGACGCCCAAACCTGAAGAACGGGGCGGGCTTGATCGCTGGCTTGTGCATGTGAATCCGATCGATAGGGAAATTCTGGTGCTGCGTTTTGTCGCAGAGTTGGAATTCCAGGAGATCGCAGACATTATGCACATGGGCTTGAGCGCGACTAAAATGCGCTACAAGCGGGCTTTGGATAAGCTGCGGGAGAAATTTGCAGGTATTGCCGAAACTTAACCCGGCGCAAATACCTCTAACGAATCGGCAGGTTCTGATAGACTTGCCACCGAGTTGCCTCCGTTTTTTGGGGCTGCTTTACAATCACCAGATGGGGATTTAACGGATGAAACTGAAAAACACCTTGGGCTTGGCCATTGGTACAATCGTTGCCGCCACTTCGTTCGGCGCACTGGCTCAAGGCCAAGGCGCAGTCGAAATCGAAGGCTTCGCCAAAAAAGAATATTACGACAGCCAGCGTGACTTCAAAAACGACGGCAACCTGTTTGGTGGTTCGATTGGTTACTTCCTGACCGACGACGTCGAGCTGCGTCTGGGCTACGACGAAGTTCACAACGTCCGTGGCGAAGATGGCAAGAACATCAAGGGTTCGAACACCGCCCTTGATGCTCTGTACCACTTCAACAACCCAGGCGACATGCTGCGTCCGTACGTTTCGGCTGGTTTCTCTGACCAGAGCATCGGCCAGACCGGCCGTGGCGGCCGTAACGGTTCGACCTTCGCCAACGTTGGTGGCGGCGCCAAGCTGTACTTCACTGACAACTTCTACGCCCGTGCCGGCGTTGAAGCTCAGTACAACATCGACCAGGGCGACACCGAGTGGGCGCCAAGCGTCGGTATCGGTGTGAACTTCGGTGGCGGCAGCAAGCCTGCAGCAGCACCTGCTCCAGCTCCAGTAGCTGAAGTGTGCTCCGACAGCGACAACGACGGCGTGTGCGACAACGTCGACAAGTGCCCTGACACCCCGGCCAACGTTACCGTTGATGCTGATGGCTGCCCGGCTGTTGCCGAAGTCGTCCGTGTTGAACTGGACGTGAAGTTCGATTTCGACAAAGCTCAGGTCAAGACCAACAGCTATGGCGACATCAAGAACCTGGCTGACTTCATGCAGCAGTACCCACAAACCAGCACCACTGTTGAAGGTCACACTGACTCCGTCGGTACTGACGCTTACAACCAGAAACTGTCCCAGCGTCGTGCCGACGCTGTTAAACAGGTCCTGGTCAACCAGTACGGCGTTGGCGCTAACCGCGTTAACTCGGTTGGTTACGGTGAGTCCCGCCCAGTTGCTGACAACGCCACCGAATCCGGCCGCGCAGTCAACCGTCGCGTAGAAGCTGAAGTAGAAGCCCAGGCCAAGTAATTAGCCTGCCTTCTGGCGGACAGGCGGCCTTGGTCGCCTGATCTGCAATGAAAAATGCCCCGTACCGAAAGGTACGGGGCATTTTTCATTATGGCCAGGTCGGTTCAGTGCTTACCCTGCTGCATTCAACAGCACGGCCTCTTGCATGACCGCAGCGCCCACTACTTCGCCAATGACCAAGACCGCCGGGCTCTTGAGTGCAAAAGCCGCTGCATCGCGCTGCATGTCGCGCAGGGTACTGCGGCACTCGCGCTGATGGGGGAGCGAGGCGTTTTCGATCATCGCCACCGGCATGTGCGCGTGCATGCCGCCTGTCAGCAGGCCGTCGCGAATCTCGTCCAGGCGTGCCACGCCCATGTACACCACCAGCGTCGTGCCGGTCTGGGCCAGTGCCTGCCAGTTAAGGCGGCTGTCGTCCTGGGTATGAGCGGTGACCAGTGTCACGCCCCGGCTGATGCCGCGCAGGGTCAGGGAAATATCGCACTGGGTGGCGCCCGCCAGTCCGGCGGTGATGCCATTGACCAGCTCCACCTCGACGCCCTGCGCCTTGAGCCATTGGGCCTCTTCGCCGCCCCGACCGAAGATGCAGGGGTCGCCGCCCTTGAGGCGCACCACGCATTTGCCCTGGCGGGCATAGCGCAGCATCAAGCGGTGAATGAACGCCTGGGGTGTCGAGCGGCAGCCGCCACGCTTGCCCACGCCAATCACGCGAGCGTTGGGGCAATGCTCCAGCACCGCCGGGTTGACCAGATCGTCGATCATCACGATGTCGGCGCTGTGCAGGGCGCGCACTGCCTTGAGGGTCAGTAGCTCGGGGTCACCGGGGCCTGCGCCCACCAGCCAGACTTTTGCGTTCATGGGTTCTTCCTCACTCAGGGATGGCGACCAGGTTGATCAGGCGTTTTATTTCCGGGACACAGGAGCCGCATTGCGTCCCGCAGCCCAGCTGGTTTTTAAGGTCGTCCAGGCACAAGCCGCGCTCGATACCGGCGGTGATGCTGCTCTGGCTGACGTTCTTGCAGTTACACAGAATCTTGTCGCGGGCTGAAAATGCGCTCTTGCCCGGCTCGCTGCTGATCGGCGCCAGCATCCAGCGGCGCAGCGGTTCGTCGGCGCGGCCTTCCAGCCACAGGTTTTGCAGCCAGTGCTGGGCCAGGGTTTCGCCGGCCAGGCGCACGGCGGTGATGCGCTCATGATCGATGCGCACCCGTTTGCCGACGCCACGTTTGGGGTCGTCGTAGGCCATCACCGGGCCGTGATCCAGACCCAGCAAGCGGTCGATCTGCACCAGCAAAGCGCCATCGGGCGCCTGCTCGTGGGCAGCGCGAATCACCAGCGCCGGACGCTCACGGCCAATCAATCCCAGGCTTGCGTAGGAGAATGCTTCACACAGCGGACGCAAGGCTTGCAGATGACGTTGCACATCGCCTTCGATCAAGGCGAAAAAACGCCACGGCAGGTGGGCCTTTTCGACCCGCACTCCGGAGTGCTTGAGCTCCGGCTGTCTGGACAGCGGGTCATAGGCCGGCTGGGTCAACTGGTTGACGCCGCCCTTGAGAAAGCGGTCGCCCCAGTGCATCGGCAGCCAGGCATGCCCGGCCCGCAGGCTGTCGTCGCTGGCGATCGGTACCACGATCGCGCCGCGGCGGCTGCGCAGGTGAACCAGATCACCGCTTTCCAGGCGCTGGCGCTGCATGTCGTCCGGGTTCATGCCCAGCACGGCTTCACTGACATGGCCAAATAGCCGCGCCGCGGTGCCGGTGCGGCTCATGCCGTGCCATTGGTCGCGCAGCCGGCCGGTATTGAGGGTCAGCGGGTAGCGCGCATCGCGGCGTTCCTGTGGTGCGACATAGTCGTCACTAACAAACCGGGCGCGGCCCGAGGCGGTCGGGAAAATGCCATCGGTGTACAGCCGTGGCGTGCCGGCACGAGCGCCTTCGGGGAAGGGCCATTGTTGTGGGCCCAGTTGTTCGATGACGGTGCGGCTGAGGCCGCTCATGTCCAGATCGCGGCCACGGGTCAGGCCTTTGAATTCGTCGAACAGCGATTGATGCGTCGCAAAGTCGAACAGCGGTGCGCTGCCGGGACGCAAACGCTGTTGCAGGCGCTGGGCGAAATCCACGGTGATCGACCAGTCGGCGCGGGCTTCGCCGGGTGCCGGGATGGCCTTGCGCACGTTGGACAGGCGCCGCTCGGAGTTGGTCACCGTGCCTTCTTTCTCGCCCCAGCTGGCCGCAGGCAGCAACAGGTCGGCGTATCGGGCGGTTTCGGTGGTGTGAAAAGCCTCTTGCAGCACCACGAACGGGCAGTCGCTCAGCGCCTGGCGCACCGCCACCTGGTCGGGCATCGATTGTGCCGGGTTGGTGCAGGCAATCCACAAGGCCTTGATCGTGCCGTTGCGCACCTGTTCGAACAGGTCGATGGCCGACAGTCCGGGCTTGGCCGGCAGCTCGGCGACGTTCCAGTACTCGGCCACTTCGCGGCGATGCTCGGCATTGCCGGCTTCGCGGTGTCCCGGCAGCAGGTTGGACAGGCTGCCGGTTTCACGGCCGCCCATGGCGTTGGGCTGGCCGGTCAGCGAGAAAGGCCCGGCGCCAGGGCGGCCGATCTGCCCGGTGGCCAGGTGCAGGTTGATCAGCGCGCTGTTCTTGGCGCTGCCGGCGGTGGACTGGTTCAGGCCCATGCACCACAGCGACAAGAACGCCGGTGCCTCACCGATCATTCGGGCGCAGGTGTGCAGGTCCTCGACGCTGATGTCACACAGGCGCGCGACATGTTCGGGCGTGTAGTCGCGCACCAGCGCCTTGAGCTCGTCGAAACCCTCGGTGTGAGCGCCGATGAAGTCGCGGTCCAGGTGCGCCTCCCAGATCAGCAAATGCAAGATGCCGTGAAACAGCGCCACATCGCTGCCGCCCTGAATGGCCAGGTGCAGATCGGCCAGTTCGCAGGTGTCGGTACGCCGTGGGTCGACGACGATGATCTTCATGTCCGGGCGCCGGCTTTTGGCGTCTTCCAGGCGCCGGAACAGGATCGGGTGAGCATAGGCCATGTTGCTGCCGACAATCAGCAGGGTATCGGCCAGCTCGATGTCTTCGTAATTGCACGGCGGCGCATCGGCGCCCAGGCTGCGCTTGTAGCCGACCACCGCAGACGACATGCACAGCCGCGAATTGCTGTCGATGTTATTGGTGCCGACCAGCGCGCGGGCCAGCTTGTTGAAGGCGTAATAGTCCTCGGTCAGCAGTTGCCCGGAAATATAGAACGCCACGCTGTCAGGGCCGTGTTCGGCGATCGTCCGGGCAAACACACCGGCGGCGTGGTCCAGCGCGGTGTCCCAGTCGGTGACGCTGCGCGGCAGCGATTTGCTCAGGCGCAATTCTGGGTACAGGGCGCGGCTGGACAGGTCGCCGGTCAAGTGCAGGCTGGAGCCCTTGCTGCACAGCCGGCCGAAATTGGCCGGGTGCTGCGGATCGCCGCTGACGCCATGAATATGCACATCGTCGTGCTCGATCAACACGCCGCAACCCACGCCGCAATAACAGCAGGTCGAGGCGGTGGTGCGCAGCGGCGCCAGTGGCGGTGTGGTCAGAAGAGCCGTCATGCGCCGGCCGCCTGTGCGCCGAACATCAAGTGCTGGCGAATCGAGTCGATGCGGCTGTTGGCGCGGATCTGCTGCATGTACCAGCCGCCATCGCTGGTGTCGCCGTACAGGCAGGCGCCGACCAGCACGTCGTCCTTGATCACCAGCTTCTTGTAGACGCAGCTGATCGGGTCCGAATAAGTGATGCTCTCGGTGCCTTCACCGCCGAGAAAGTCGCCGGCTGAAAACAGGTCGATGCCGGTGACCTTGAGTTTGGCCGAGGTCACCGAGCCCGGATAACGCGCAAAGCCCAGTTGCGCCAGGTGGTTGGCGCACACCTTGGCCTGTTCGAACAGCGGCGCGACCAGGCCATAGGCGATGCCGCGATGGCTGACGCATTCGCCGATGGCGTAGATGCGCGGGTCATAGGTCTGCAAGGTGTCGTTGACCAGAATGCCGCGATTGCACGGCAGCCCGGCCTTTTCGGCCAGTGCGGTCTCGGGGCGGATGCCGGCGGCCATCACCACCAGGTCCGCAGCAATGGTCTGGCCGTCCTGCAAGCGAACGCCTTGCACCCGGCCCTGATCGTCACCCATCAAGGCGCTGGTGTGCGCGTTCAGGCAAAAGCTCAGGTTGCGTTGTTCCAGGGCCTTTTGCAGCAAGCGCCCGCAGGTGAAATCCAGTTGCCGCTCCAGCAGGCTCTTGCCGTGGTGCACCACGGTCACGTGCATGCCGCGCAGTGCCAGGCCATTGGCCGCTTCCAGGCCCAGCAGGCCGCCGCCGATGATCACCGCGCGCCGGTGGGTATTGGCGGTGTCGATCATCCGTTGCGTGTCGGCGATGTCGCGATAACCGATCACGCCGTCCAGATCATTGCCCGGCACCGGCAGAATGTAAGGCCTGGAGCCGGTGGCGATCAGCAACCGGTCATAGCTCGCCTCGGTGCCATCGTCGGCAATCACTACGCGGCGCTTGCGGTCGATCTTGACCACACGGCGCCCGAGAAACAGGCGAATGTTGTGGTCGCGGTACCAGTTCAGGTCGTTGAGCACGATGTCGTCGAAGCCCTGCTCGCCGGCCAGAACCGGCGACAGCATGATGCGGTTGTAGTTGGGATGCGGCTCGGCCCCGAACACCGTGATGTCGTACAGCGCTTCGCTGAGCTTGAGCAGCTCTTCGAGGGTACGGACCCCAGCCATGCCGTTGCCGATCATCACCAGTTTGAGTTTTTTCATGGGGGCCTCTTGAATGCTGCGCAAACAAAAAAGGCGCCCCCGCCAGTTACCTGACGAGGACGCCTTTGTCCGCTCCCGTTTAATCGGGAAAGTGCGGCCTTCGCCATTGAAGACCGCACGTTATGTGTGTGTTGGCAAAGCCTGATGCAGCGCTTGTGCCAAGTTGCACAAGCCCCTGAAAACAAGGCGTTGCGCCGCGACACAGGCGCACAGTGCGCACCGGATTGAAGCGTGGCGCACAGAAGCGGGGCAGTGCTAGGCCACCATCACGATAAACGCCACCAGATTGCCCAGCAGCGAGATCAGCGCCAGCGTGCGCCAGACCTTCACCGGCTCACGTTCCAGCCACGGTTGCGGACGAGGGCTGACGGGGCGGTGTTCGCCCTGTTCCAGTTCCAGCAACCATTGCTCGGCGGTTTCGAAACGCTGTTCGGGGTCGGCCTGCAAGGCCTGGGTCAAGTGATTGTTGAGCCACTCCGGCAGGTCGGGGCGGTAGCGGCTGGCTGGAATCGGCGCGGTGAAACGCCGGTGCTGGAACGCCTCGATCTCGCCATACGGGTATTGCCCGGTGAGCAGGTAATACAAGGTCACCGCCACCGCGTACAAATCCTGACGCGGGGCTGGCTCGGCACCGGCAAACGCTTCGGGGGCGATATAGCTGGGCGTGCCCGGCAAATCGCCGGGTATCCGGCTCGACAAGCCCGGACAAAATGCCAGGCCGAAATCGAGCAGACGCAGTTCGCCATCGTCACCGAGCAGCAGGTTCTCGGGCTTGATGTCGCGGTGGATGATATTGCGCCGGTGCAGCAGGCCGGTGGCGCGCAGCAGCCGGGTGGCCAGGTCCTGCCATTGCACCAGCGGCAAGGGGCCGGTAATGGCGAACAGCTTGTCCAGCGTGCGCCCCGGATACTGGCGCATCAGGTAGTAAAGATGCTGGCGCTCGGGCAGCGGCGCGGCTTCGGGAAAATACCGCCCCGCGACCCGGCGCAAAAACCATTCTTCCAGCAACAAGGCCTGGCCGGCACCGTCTTCGTCGGCGCGGCTGGCGGGCAGCGTCTTGAGCAGCCATGGCTGGCCACTGTCGTCGCTGACCCGATAGAGCAGCGACTGGCGCGACTGCGCCAGCACACTGTGGACCTGCCAGCCTTCAAAGCGCTGGCCGGGTTTGAGCGGCGGCGGCAGTGGCCACTGTTGCAACTGGCGCAAGGTGTCGCCCAGGTCATCATGGCCGAGGCTGTCGACGTGCAGCAGCAGGGCGCTGGCGTTGTCCTGGCTGCCGGCCAGGTGGGCGGCGCTGACCAGTGCTTTGGTGCAGGCTTGCAGGTCGTCGGTGTCGCTGAGAATCGAGCGGATGCCCGGATCGCCCAGCGTCGCCCAGATCCCGTCGCTGACCAGCAGCAGGCGTTCGCCTTCGCGCAACTCGCCCTCCAGGTAATCCATGACCACGTACTGATCCAGCCCCAGCGCGCGCTTGAGCACATGGTTCATGTCCGGTTGTTCCCAGACATGATCCTCGCTGATGCGTTGCAGGCTGCCGGCGTGCCAGCGATAGACCCGGCAATCGCCGACATGCGCCATGGTGAAGCGCCGGCCGCGCAGCACCAGCGCGCTGAGGGTGGTCAACAGGCCGTTGGCCAACAGCCAGCGGTTTTGCGCCAGCAACAGCTTGTCGAGTGCCTGAACGATGCTCCAGGTTTCCGGGGTGGCGTAGTAATCCAGCGCCAGCGCCTGCAGGGTCGACTGGGCAGCCAGCGCACCATCGGCGCACTGGCTGACGCCATCGGCCAGGGCAAACAGATAACCCTTGCTGGCCGCCAGCGCCGGCACCGGCGTGACCAGGCGCAGCGCGTCCTGGTTCTCGCTGCGCGGGCCGCTGGCGCTGAATTGCGCACAACTCAGTTGCAGAGTCATGGGGCCGGCTTAGACCCGGGCCGCCGTCACGGCTGCCGAGCCCCAGGTGGTGCGCCAGCGGCGTTTGACATTGAGCAGGCCGAACCAGGCCAGCACGGCCAGGCCGGCGAACAGCCACAGGCCCAGTTGATAATCGCCGGTGTGCTGCTTGATGGTGCCCAGGCCGGCGGCGAGGAAGAAGCCGCCGATGCCGCCGGCCATGCCGATCAGGCCGGTCATCACCCCGATTTCCTTGCGGAAGCGCTGCGGTACCAGCTGGAACACTGCGCCATTACCGGCGCCCAGGCCCAGCATGGCGGCAACAAACAGCGCCAGTGCCGCCCACGAACTGGGCAGGTTGAAACCGACGGCGGCAATGCCGATGGCCGCGACCATGTACATCGCGGTCAGGGTGCGGATACCGCCGAAGCGGTCGGCCAGCGCGCCGCCCAGCGGACGCATCAGGCTGCCACCGAACACGCAGGCTGCGGTGTAGTAGCCGGCAGTGATCGGGCTCAGGCCATACTGGTCGTTGAAATAGCCGGGCAGGGCGCTGGCCAGGCCGATGAAGCCGCCGAAGGTCACGCTGTAGAAAAACATGAACCACCAGCTGTCACGGTCGCCAAGGGCCTTGAAGTAGTCGGTCATGGACTTGGGCTTGCTGCGCTCGGGCGCATTACGTGCCATCAGGGTAAAGGCGATCAGCGTCAGGATCAGCGGAATCAGCGCCAGGCCGAAGACATTGCCCCAGCCGAAACTGGCCGCCAGCACCGGTGCGATCAGGGCGGCGAGCACAGTGCCGGAGTTGCCGGCACCGGCAATGCCCATGGCCTTGCCTTGGTGCTGTGGCGGGTACCACTGCGACGCCAGCGGCAGCGCCACGGCAAACGACGCACCGGCCATGCCCAGGAACAGGCCCAGCAGCAGCGCTTGCTCATAGCTGTGAATGCCCAGTTGCCAGGCGGCGAACAGCGCAACGATGACGATCACCTGGCCGATGATGCCGGCGGTTTTCGGTGACAACTGGTCGGCCAGCATGCCCATCACAAAGCGCAATACCGCACCGGCCAGGATCGGCGTGGCGACCATCAGGCCGCGTTGCTGAGTGGTCAGTTGCAGGTCGGCGGCAATCTGTACGGCCATCGGGCCCAGCAGGTACCAGACCATGAAGCTCAGGTCGAAATACAGAAAGGCTGCAAAAAGGGTCGGTCTGTGCCCGGCCTTCCAGAAACTTGTATCCATTGCACACCTCATCATCTGCCAGAAAGTAAGTCGTCGGCCATTGCCGAAGCCAGAACGCAAAAAACGCCGCCTCTCGAAACGCCGTGGGGCGAAAGGAGAGGGCGACGTCTTTGTCGTATGTGTGGGGGCAACCGCCGTTGGCTACCTGCGCAATACACACAGCAAAAGCCGGGCCATATCGCAATTCAACGGGCTATCAACGCGCTTGCCGGTGTATAGGCCTGGTCCTGGCCGGTTGATCGCGCCATAAGGGCGCACCCGCGCGCGGCAATGAGACGTTTCGGTTCAGTGATGGCCGGTCCGGAACGTTCGTCGGTAACCGGAGGGCGACACCTGCAAGGTCTGAAGAAAGTGCTGGCGCATCGAGGCGCTGCTGCCAAACCCGCATTCGCCGGCGATGTGTTCGATCGACTGGTTGCCCGTTTCCAGTCGGCGCCGGGCGAAGGCGAGCCGTTCGTGCAGCAGCCAGTCGCCGAAGGTCATGCCGGTCAGGCGCTTGAACTGGCGGGTGAACGTGCGTCGGCTCAGGGCCAGGCGTTCGGCGACTTCATCGATGCGATGCGGCCGTTGCAGGTGGGTGCGCAGCCAGTCGAGCAACTGGCTCAGGCGTTGGTCAGCCAGGCGCCGGGGCACGGGCTGTTCGATGAACTGCGCCTGATTGCCTTCGCGATGCGGCGGCACGACAAGGCGCCGGGCAATCTGGTTGGCGATCTCATGGCCATAGTGCTCGCGCACGATGTGCAGGCAGCAGTCGATGCCGGCCGCCACACCGGCTGAGGTCATCAGCCCTGCGGCTTCGACATACAGCACATGGGCGTCGAGCTGCACCTCGGGATAGCGCCGGCCGAAATCCTCGGCCCAGGCCCAGTGCGTGGTGGCCGGATAACCGTCGAGCAGCCCGGCAGCGGCCAGCACATAGGCGCCCAGGCACAGGCCGACGATTCGCGCGCCGCGCGCATGGGCATCACGCAAGGCCCGCAGCAGCGCCTCGGGCGGCGATTCCCCGGCGTCGCGCCAGCTGGGGACGATGACGATGTCCGCCCAGGCCAGCGCCTCCAGGCCATGGTCGCACAGCACATTGAAGCCTGCGGTGGAGCGCAAGGGGCCGGGTTCTGCGGCGCAGACCCGCAGGTCGAACCATGGCGAATCGTTGACGTGCCGCTCTTCGCCCAGCACCAGGCAAGGCACGGACAGGTGAAAAGGGCTGATACGGTCGAAGGCAACGACGGCGACCTTGATTGACTGGCTCATTGCGGCACCCGGTACGGAGAATGGCCCGATCCTGGCGAAAGATGGCATTCAGGTCAATTTCCCGCTGTCAGTCATTGGCCGACACTGGTGCTCTCGTTTATTACCGCCAGGACACTGCCATGACCGCTGCCAAACGCGCCTTGATCGTTATTGATGTGCAGAATGAGTATTTCACCGGCAACCTGCCGATCGAATACCCCGACCCGCACCAGTCGCTGGCCAATATTGGCCGTGCCATCGACGCCGCCCAGGCGCAGGGCATTCCAGTGATTCTGGTGCAGCACCTGGGCCCGGCCGATTCCCCGCTGTTCGCTCGCGGCAGTGAAGGCGCCGCGCTGCACCCGGCAGTGGCGGGGCGTGAGCGTGCCTTGCTGGTCGAAAAGAGCCACGCCAGCGCTTTCAAGGACACCGGCCTTGGCGACTGGCTGGTCGAGCAGCAGATCGACACCCTGAGCGTGGCGGGCTACATGACCCAGAACTGCGACAACGCGACCATCCAGCAGGCGGTGCATCTGGGGCTGGCGGTGGAATTTCTCAGCGATGCCACGGGCGCGGTGTCGTACCGCAACCGCGCCGGCAGTGTCAGCGCCGAAGAGGTTCACCGGGTGATCTCGGCGGTGCTGCAAGCCGCGTTTGCGGCGGTGTTGAGCACCGATGAATGGATTGCAGCCTTGCACAGCGGCGAGGCGCCGCTGCACGAGAATATCTACTCCTCGACGCGCCCGTAGCATTGCCGCCCGCCAGGGTCAGCCGAGCATCTCGCTCATTGAAATGATCTGCTCCGCCACCTGAATCAGCTTCTGCTGGCGGCTCATGGCCTGGCGGCGCATGAGGGTGTAAGCCTCTTCTTCGTTGCAGTGCTTCATCTTCATCAGCAGCCCCTTGGCCAGCTCGATGCGTTTACGTTCGGCCAGTTGCTGGTCGCGGGCCACCAGTTGCGCGCGCAGGGCCTGGTCGCTCTCGAAACGGGCCATGGCCACATCGAGAATCGGCTGCAGGCGCTGGGCATGAATGCCTTCGACGATGTAGGCACTGACCCCGGACTTGATCGCCTGGCGCATCACGCCGGGGTCGTGTTCGTCGGTGAACATCACGATCGGGCGGGGCAGGTCGCGGGACACCAGCACCACTTGTTCCATGACGTCGCGGCCGGGGGATTCGGTGTCGATAAGAATCACGTCCGGGCGCAAGGCTTCGACCCGTGCCGGCAAATCGATGCTCAGGCCCGATTCGTCGATCACGTCGAAGCCTGCTTCGCTGAGGGCGGCCTTCAGGCGCCCGACTTTCTTTGGTGTGTCATTGATCAGCAGGATACGCAGCATGATTGCCTGTCTCTCAATGGGCGGCGATGGCAGGAGCGCCATCGGTTCGTGAATGCAGGGAAAAGCCGCGAGCGTAGCCGGCAGGGTCGCTACCATCCCAGATTCGCCCGTCGATCAACTGGCTGCTGCGCAGGGTGCTGTCCGGTACGGCAATGCCCAACGCCTCGGCGGCCTGGCGATACAGGTCCAGCCGGTGAACGCGGTTGGCCACCGCCAGGTAATCGGGGTCGTCACGCAGCAGGCCCCAACGGCGGAACTGGGTCATGAACCACATGCCGTCCGACAACCAGGGGAACGTCACCTGGCCGTCACCGAACAGGCGCAAGGCGTGCGGGTCTTGCCAGCTGTTACCCAGGCCGTCCTGGTACTGGCCCAGCAGGCGCGGTTCGATGCAGTCCAGCGGCGCATCGAGGTAATCGGCGCCACTGAGCAATTGTGCGGTGCTGCGGCGGTTTTCCTGGCTTTGCTCGATGAAGCGGCTGGCTTCGAGCACCGCCATGGTCAAGGCGCGGGCTGTATTGGGGTTCTGCTCGACAAATGCCTGGGTGCAGCCCAGCACCTTGCCCGGATGGTCGGGCCAGATCGACTGGCTGGTCGCCAGGGTAAAGCCCAGTTTCTGTTGCACCGCGCTGGCGCCCCACGGTTCGCCGACGCAAAAACCATCGATGCGCCCGGCTTGCAGGTGCGCAACCATCAAGGGCGGCGGCACCACCACGCTGTCGACATCATCGAGCGGGTGAATACCCTGGCTGGCCAGCCAGTAATTGAGCCACATGGCATGGTTGCCGGTGGGAAAGGTCTGCGCAAACGTCAGCTTTGCACCTCGGTGGTGCACGGTGCGCTCCAGTGCTTCAGGGCTGGTCACGCCGGCATCCTGCAGCCCGCGCGACAGGTTGATGCACTGGCCATTCTGGTTCAGGCCCATCAGGATCGCCATGTCGGCGGCGGCCGCACCGCTGATGCCCAGCTGCATGGCGTAGATCAGGCCGTACAGGCTGTGGGCGGCGTGCAACTGGCCGCTGACCAGCCGGTCGCGCAGGTTGGCCCATGACGCCTGGCGCTTGAGATTGAGGGTCAGCCCGTAAGGCTGGGCAAAACCCTGAGTCGCCGCGACCACCAGAGAGGCGCAGTCGGTCAGGGCCATGAAACCTATGTCAATGCTGTTCATTTCGGGGGCATCGCTGCCCGCCACCCAGTCCAGGGCATTGCTTGATCGTTGGTTCATAGGCCGATCTACATCCATAAAAAAAGCGTCGTCAAGCCCGCCGCACAAGCTGCGAGCTACAACGACGCCATTGTCGATACCCGTCGGCGACGTTGCCGGGGGATGTTTATTCAATCAAAGCAAGGCATGTGCCAGTAGGGCGCGCAGTGCCTGTAGTGTCGCACTTCTCGCTTAGCAGGCCATCCGCCGTCTATAATCGCCGCCTGACTTCAGCCGCTCACGAGCCTCGCCCACCCATGTATAACCTGGCCCGCCAGTTACTGTTCAAACTCTCCCCCGAAACCTCCCACGACCTGTCCCTGGACCTGATCGGTGCCGGTGGCCGTCTGGGCCTCAATGGCCTGCTGAGCAAGGCACCTGCGCAATTGCCGGTGACGGTGATGGGCATTCGCTTTGCCAACCCGGTCGGGCTGGCGGCGGGCCTGGACAAGAATGGCACGGCCATCGACGGGTTTGCCCAGCTGGGTTTCGGCTTTGTTGAAATCGGCACCGTGACCCCGCGTGCGCAGCCAGGCAACCCCAAGCCGCGTCTGTTCCGCCTGCCAGAGGCCCAGGGCATCATCAACCGCATGGGTTTCAATAACCTGGGCGTCGATCACCTGGTGTCCCGCGTCAAGGCGGCGAAATACCGTGGCGTGCTGGGGATCAATATCGGCAAGAATTTCGACACCCCGGTCGAGCGCGCGGTCGATGATTACCTGATCTGCCTCGACAAGGTCTACGACCACGCCAGCTATGTGACGGTCAACGTCAGCTCGCCCAATACCCCGGGCCTGCGCAGCCTGCAGTTCGGCGATTCGCTCAAGCAACTGCTCGATGCCCTGCGCGTGCGTCAGGAAGCCTTGACCCAGCAATACGGCAAGCGCGTGCCGCTGGCGATCAAGATTGCCCCGGACATGACCGATGAAGAAACCGTGCTGGTGGCCAGTGCGTTGCTCGATTCAGGCATGGATGCGGTGATCGCCACCAACACCACCCTGAGCCGCGAAGGCGTCGAAGGGCTGCTGCACGCCAACGAGGCGGGCGGCTTGTCTGGCGCGCCGGTGCGTGAAAAGAGCACCCACACCGTCAAGGTGCTGGCCGGTGAGCTGGCCGGGCGTTTGCCGATCATCGCCGCCGGTGGCATTACCGAAGGCCGGCATGCCGCCGAGAAAATCGAGGCGGGCGCCAGCCTGGTGCAAATCTATTCGGGCTTTATCTACAAGGGCCCGGACCTGATCCGCCAGTCGGTCGATGCCATCGCTGCACTGCCTCGGCGTTGAGTGCGCGGGCATGAAAAAGGGGCTCCTTGAAAAAGGAGCCCCTGGGCCTGTGGCCCGCCGCCCGGTCAGGGCGGTGATCACATGAATGCAATGTACAAAGGTCAGACAAAAATTTTGATGGACTGCTCGGAAGTTACCTCATCCGACTGCGTGAAGTTCGTTGAGCCTGTGGATTCCCGCAGTGCCGGTCATACCGTCCCATTGGTCGCCGCGTCCTTCGCGCCAACCATTGATCCACGCCTGACGCACCGACGGCAGAGTAAACGGGCAAAGCTCACGGGATTTACCACTAACGCCGTACTGATATCCGCGCAAAAATGCTCTTTCCAACGGATCACGCTTAAGTCTTCTCATAGGGTGTTGCCCTCGTCTGTTGACTGTAATGTCCATGGACCTCATGTCGAGGTCTGGCAGAAATCTTCTGCCATGTCTGCCCGCTGCCGGCGTCGCGGGCGAGGTGCCATCACCGTTGCAGTGCTGGCCTGAGACGATTTCTAACCAATGCTCGACACGCTGTGAATGATCGATTTGTCATAAGGACGTCACATTTAGGTCTGATGAGTACTAAGGGCAAATGTGTTTCAAGGATGATTCAGTTAATTACTCAAGTGCCGCAAGGAGTTGCGGCACGACAGAAGGATTTTTCTGTTCATCGATAATGGCTGAATGCTTTTAGTTATTATGCGACGAAGGGTCGAGATGTGACTTCATATGTCTTGAAACTTCGGGCTCACTAGGCGGCCGGAAAACCGCTTTTTGCAAAATCAATACACTGCCGCGGCGATGTACCTGTTACCGCGGTGGACCGGCACACATTACGTGCCACGCAGGCGCTGTCAGAAAGCGCCTGTCTTGAATCTGGTCGGGCAATGCGTTGCTCGCCGCTGACGGCTCAGGCCCTGGAATACACATGTCGGATCGCTACGAACTTTACCTCACCTGCCCCAAGGGCCTCGAAGGCCTGCTGATCGAGGAAGCCACCGGGCTGGGCCTTGAAGAAGCGCGCGAGCACACCTCCGCCATTCGTGGCCTGGCCGACATGGAAACGGCCTATCGCCTGTGCCTGTGGTCGCGCCTGGCCAACCGCGTGCTGCTGGTGCTCAAGCGTTTCCCGATGAGCAATGCCGAGGACCTGTACCACGGCGTGCTGGATGTCGAGTGGCACGATCACCTTGAGCCGGACGGCAGCATCGCCGTTGAATTCAGCGGCCATGGCTCGGGCATCGACAACACCCACTTTGGTGCGCTGAAGGTCAAGGACGCGATCGTCGACAAACTGCGCACCAACGATGGCCTGCGCCCTTCGGTCGACAAGATCAACCCGGACCTGCGCGTGCACCTGCGTCTGGACCGTGGCCAGGCGATTCTGTCCCTGGACCTTTCCGGGCACAGCCTGCACCAGCGTGGCTACCGTTTGCAGCAAGGCGCGGCGCCGCTCAAGGAAAACCTCGCGGCGGCGATCCTGATCCGTGCGGGCTGGCCGCGCATTGCCGCCGAGGGCGGCGCACTCGCCGACCCGATGTGTGGCGTGGGCACTTTTCTGGTCGAGGCCGGCATGATTGCCGCCGACATCGCGCCCAACCTCAAGCGTGAGCGCTGGGGCTTCAGTGCCTGGCTGGGGCATGTGCCGGCGCTGTGGCGCAAGTTGCATGACGAAGCGCTGGCGCGCGCCGAAGCCGGTCTGGCGAAGCCGCCATCGTGGATTCGCGGTTATGAGGCCGACCCGCGGCTGATCCAGCCGGGGCGCAACAACATCGAGCGCGCAGGCTTGAGCGAGTGGATCAAGGTCTATCAGGGCGAAGTCGGTACTTTCGAGCCACGCACCGACCAGAACCAGAAAGGCCTGGTGATCTGCAACCCTCCGTACGGCGAGCGCCTGGGCGATGAGGCCAGCCTGTTGTACCTCTATCAGAACCTCGGCGAGCGTTTGCGCCAGGCCTGTCTGGGCTGGGAGGCGGCGGTGTTTACCGGCGCGCCGGACCTGGGCAAGCGCATGGGCATTCGCAGCCACAAGCAATATGCGTTCTGGAACGGCGCCTTGCCGTGCAAGCTGCTGTTGCTCAAGGTTCAGCCCGATCAGTTCGTCACCGGCGAGCGGCGCACGCCCGAGCAGCGCCAGGCCGCGCTTGAAGAACCGGCACCTGCGCGCGACGAGAGCAAGCCGGCCCCGGTCGAGCAGGCGCGCCTCAGCGAAGGCGGGCAGATGTTCGCCAACCGCCTGCAGAAAAACCTCAAGCAACTGGGCAAATGGGTGCGTCGCGAAGGGGTCGAGTGCTACCGCGTCTACGACGCCGACATGCCGGAATATTCGGTAGCGGTCGACCTGTACGGCGACTGGGTCCACGTTCAGGAATACGCGGCGCCCAAATCGATCGACCCGGCCAAGGCCTCGGCGCGCCTGTTCGATGCGCTGGCGGCCATTCCACAGGCCTTGGGCATCGACAAGAGCCATGTGGTGGTCAAGCGCCGCGAGCGCCAGAGCGGCACCCGCCAGTACGAGCGTCAGGCCGCCCAGGGTCAGTTCATGGAAGTCAACGAGGGCGGCGTACGCCTGCTGGTCAACCTCACCGATTACCTGGACACCGGTCTGTTCCTCGACCACCGCCCGATGCGCATGCGCATCCAGAAAGAGGCGGCCGGCAAGCGTTTCCTCAACCTGTTCTGCTACACCGCAACAGCCACCGTGCACGCGGCCAAGGGCGGCGCGCTGCGCACCACCAGTGTCGATTTGTCGCGTACTTATCTGGACTGGGCGCGGCGTAACCTGTCGCTCAATGGTTTTTCCGAGAAAAACCGTCTGGAGCAGAGCGATGTCATGACCTGGCTGCGCGAGTGCCGTGAAGAATACGAGCTGATCTTCATCGACCCGCCGACCTTCTCCAACTCCAAGCGCATGGAAGGGGTGTTCGATGTGCAGCGCGATCAGGTCGAGCTGATCGACCTGGCCATGGCGCGACTGGCGCCGGGCGGCGTGCTGTATTTCTCCAACAACTTCCGCAAGTTCGTGCTCGACGAGCATGTGGCCCAGCGCTACAACGTCGAGGAAATCAGTGCCCAGACCCTGGACCCTGACTTCTCGCGCAACGACCGGATCCACCGCGCCTGGAAAATCACCGTGCGCAACGCCTGAGACCTGACAGGCACCGCGCTCAGGGTCGGCTGACGGTGGGCGCGGTGGCCTGAATATGAATTCGTCACATTGCTGCAATAAAGAGCAGGATGCTCTGGCAATCTCTTTGAAATCGTTAGAGATTGCTCGATTTGTCCAAGTTATGGCTTGTATGGGCTAGGCAAATTAATGGCAAATAGCTATAAGAGATGCACGGCCAGCATGACGCTCAATCCTTGTTGGCGTCATGAGTTTTGAGTATGGCTGCGAAACAATCCCGACCCCGGATCCTCGGTTTTATCAACGAGCAAGCATCTGCGTGGCTGGTTGCCCTGCTCGCACTGATGGCGGGGCTGGCGTTGACAGCCATGCTGGCACTGAACAATTACGAGCTCTACCAGCGTCAGTTGCGCCAGCGTTTCGACCTGCTGGCCAGCGAGCGCTTCATCCGTATCCAGGAGCGCCTGGACAGTCAACTTGGCAGGCTGGACAGCCTGCGTCGCTACTTTGTCTATTCCAATGAAGTCACCCGCACCGACTACAACGGCTTTGCTGCGCCCTTGCTGGAGGGTACCCGTGCCTATTCCTGGAGTCCGCGGGTCACCGATGCCCAGCGCCCGGCGTTCGAGGCAGCGGCACGCGCCGATGGCCTGACCGGTTTCGCTATTCGCGAAAAAGACCCCGGCGGCCAGTTGGTGGTGGCCGCCACGCGAGACGAGTATTACCCGGTGCTGTTTACCCAGTCGTTGAGCACGCTGCCGTTGCCGCTGGGGTTTGATATCAATTCCGAAAGCCTGCGCCACCAGACGCTGGAGCGCGCGCGGATGCTCGGCTCGATTGCCGCCACGCCGCGTATTGAACTGGTCGGTCTGGAACAGGAGTACGCGCATGGCGTGCTGCTGGTGGCCCCGGTGTTCAGCACTCCGACGGGCGAAGCCGACTGGACCTCAGAGCTGCGCGGCTATGTCATGGCGGTGATCAGCCTGGGCGAACTGATGAGCGAAGGCCTGCCAACCCAGGACAACCTGGCGGTGACCATGCTCGATCTCGGCTCGCCTGCCGAGCCGCAGTTGCTTTACCAGTCGACCGTGCAGGCGGCCGCCGGTGATTTGCGGGTCAGCACCTTGTTGAACCTGGCCGATCGCGATTATTTGCTTGAGGTGCGTCCCACCGAGTCTTTCCTGCAAAGCAACCAGTCGATGGCCGGCAGCGTGGTGGTGTTGGGCGGCCTGTTGAGCCTGATGCTCAGCGCCTTGCTTTACAGCCTGATCGGTCAGCGTCAGCGTGCCTTGTTGCTGGTCGACCAGCGCACCGGCCAGTTGCGCCTGCGCGAGCAGCAACTGCGCATCACCCATGGGCAATTGCGTAATGTGCTGGATGCCGCCACTGAAGTGGCAATCATTGCCACTGACCTCAACGGGGTGATCAGCACGTTCAACGTGGGGGCGTGCAAGATGCTTGAGTACAGCGAGGCGGAAGTGCTGGGCAAGTTTGTGCTCAAGGATCTGCACGATCCTGTCGAGCTTGAGGCGCATGCCAGGCAACTGAGCGAGCACTACCAGCGACCGGTTCCACTGGAGCAGGCGATGCTGATCGAGGCCACCGAACTGGGCAGCCACCCGGCCCGGGAATGGCTGTTCCGGCGCCGTGACGGCACTACGTTGGTGGTCAACATGCTGGTGACCGCCGTGCGCGACGATCAGGATCAATGGATCGGCTATCTGGCGGTGTGCATCGATGTCACCGAACGCAAGCGGGTTCATGAAGCATTGGCGGCGCGCGACCGGCTGCTGGAGCGGCTCGGCTCCCAGGTGCCGGGTGGTATCTATCAGTTCCAGCGCCTTGCCGATGGCCAGGCGCGGTTCAATTACATCAGTGTCGGGATGTGCGAGCTGTATGACCTGACCGAAGAGCAAATCGTCACCAACGCCGACACAGTGTTCGACCGCACTTACTCGGAGGACCGGATGCGGGTGATGCGGGTCATGCGCGACAGCAGTGAACACTGCAAGCCGTGGCGTGAGGAATACCGGATCGAGCTGCCCGAGCGTGGCATTCGCTGGGTGCGTGGCGAAGCGACACCGGAGCGTTTGCCCGATGGCGGCATTCTGTGGCATGGCTTTTTAAGCGATGTGACCGACATGAAGCGCGTCGAGGATGAGTTGCGCGCGTTGTCGGTCACCGATGTGCTGACCGGCGCCTACAACCGCCGCTATTTCCAGGAGCGCTTGCAGGCCGAACTGCGGCGTATCGAGCGCTACGGTGGCGATCTGTCGGTGATCATGCTCGACATCGACAACTTCAAGCGCATCAACGATCAGCACGGCCACGCGGTCGGCGATGCGGTGCTGCAGGCGGTGTCACACAATATCGCCCAGCGTTTGCGCGCTGAAGATGTGTTCTGCCGGCTGGGCGGTGAGGAGTTCATCATTCTTTGCCCCGGCATTCGTGGCGAGCAGGCCTGGCAACTGGCGGTCAACCTGTGGCAGATCATGCGCAGCCAGTCGATCGAGGCAGTAGGGCGTGTCACTGCCAGCTTCGGCATCGCCAGCTGGCGCCCCGAAGAGGGCGCCGATGCCTTGCTGTTACGTGCCGACTCCGGCGTTTATGCGGCCAAGCAGGCCGGGCGCGACAGGGTCGAGCCGGAGCAGGCCTGACCCTTGAGGGGGGTCAAAGCGCTGGCTGTGCAATCGACAGGGTGTCGTTGTTCAGCTTGGGCTGGCGGTACAACTCGACCAGCACTTCGTCCAGTACCGATGAGGCGCCGAACGGACGCGGGTCGTTGAGGATCGCCACCACCGCCCAGGTATTGCCGTTGCTGTCGCGGCTATAGCCGGCAATCGCGCGCACGGTGTTCAACGTACCGGTCTTGATATGCGCCTCACCCAGCAACGGCGTGCGTTTCAGGCGCTTGCGCATGGTGCCGTCCATGCCGGCCAGCGGCATGGAGCTGGTGAACTCGGCGGCATACGGGCTGCGCCAGGCGGCTTGCAGCAGGATGGCCATTTCCCGGGCGCTGACCCGCTCGGCGCGTGACAGGCCTGAGCCGTTTTCCATGACCAGATGCGGTGCGGTGATGCCCTTTTTCGCCAGCCACTGGCGGATCACCCGTTGCGCGGCCTTGGCATCGTCGCCGTCGGCACTGGTGCGAAACTCCTGGCCCAGGCTCAGGAACAGTTGCTGGGCCATGGTGTTGTTGCTGTATTTATTGATGTCGCGGATGACTTCGACCAGGTCCGGGGAAAACGTGCGGGCCAGCAGTTTGGCGCCGGCCGGGACGTTGGCGACTTTGTCGCCGCCCTGAATGCTGCCACCGAGCTCCTGCCAGATAGCGCGCACGGCACCGGCTGCATAGGCCGGATGATCGAGCAGCGACAGGTACGTCTGCGAGTTACAGCCTTTGGCCAACTGGCCGCTGACCACCACGGTCATGCTGCCGTCGGTTTGCGGCACCGGGTTGTAGCGCACATCGTCGCCGCACTGCTTGGCCGCGCTGGCCTTGACCTGATTGTCGATACGAATGGTGGCAATCGGCGGTTCGACCGACACCACGATGCGACCCTCGTCATTGCGGGTCACAAAGCGCAAGGCCTTGAGGTTGACCAGCAGCGAGTCCGGGCGCACCAGAAACGGCTTGTTTTCGTCATTGCCATCGTCGTTGAAGGCCGGCAGCACCGGTTGCACGAAGTGGCTGCGGTCCAGAATCAGATCGCCGGTCACCTGTTGCACGCCATTGGCACGCAGGTCGCGCATCAACAGCCAGAGCTTTTCCATGTTGAGCTTGGGATCGCCGCCGCCCTTGAGGTACAGGTTGCCGCGCAGTACGCCGTTGCTCAGGGTGCCATCGGTGAAGAATTCGGTTTTCCACTGGTGCGTCGGGCCGAGGATTTCCAGCGCCGCGTAGGTGGTGACCAGTTTCATGGTCGAGGCCGGGTTGACCGACACATCGGCGTTGAACACGGTGGGTAAGCCCTGGCCATTGAGCGGCAGCATGACCAGCGACAAGGCGTCATCGTTCAGCTTGCTGGCCTTGAGCGCCTGTTGAACCTTTGGGGGAAGCGTGGTGTTGATCGTGGCGGCCTGGGTCTGGAGCGTGACAGAGGCGAGCAGAGTGGCCAGTAGCAGAGGACGTAAGAGTCTGATCATCAATTAAAAACCTTACAACAAAGATGAAAAACCAGAGGAGGGTAATACCCTCGGCGACGATGGAGGGCGCAAAAAAAGATAATGAACTGAACGCGCCGTAACAGAGCGGCATTATGCCCCAAGCCGACGGGCAGTGCGGTATCGCAAGTGAGTTGTAGCTGGATTTTTCATACTTTGCGGGTTTGATCCCGGATACAAAAAAGCCACCCTCAAGGGATGGCTTCTTTGCGGGATGTCAAAAACCGGCGGCAATTACCGCCCTGTTCTCAGACGGCCGAATTGATCGGCTTTTCCGGGTACCAGGCATCGATCAGCGGGCTGACTTCAACTTTGGTCACTTCGCTGCGAGCCTTGAGCCACGCTTCGACAATGGCGCGCTGCTCTTCGGTTGCCGAACCGCGCTCGGCCAGGCAGACCAGACCGTAGTCATCGCCGCCGACGTAGTCGAGGCCGTTGGCATCCATGGCTTCATCGAGGAACGCATCGAGGAAGGCATCGATGTCTTCATCGCTCAGGTCTTCCTTGAATTCCAGGTTGAGCTCGAAACCCAACTCCTGGAACTCATCCACACACAGCTTCTTGCGCAGACGACGGGAACGGTTAGTAGCCATGAAAAAATCCTCTTGGGTAAATACGGCGCGCAGTCTATCAGTTAAGTGATGCGCGCGCTTCAAAGGTTGAGCAAGTGTGTCGCCAGAGCCTTGTCCAGGGTTTGCAGCGCGCTGTCCAGGGTTTGCCGGCACGTCATGACCAGAGCGCTTTGCGCCGGTGTACGACAGGCCTGTTCAAGCGCTTCGCAGGCATCGACTACCCCGGTTGCGCTGATGATTCGCGCAGCGCCCTTGATGCGGTGGGCCATTTCGACAATGGCCGGATCATCGTGACCCGGCACCAATTGGGCCAGGGCCTCACGGTCCTGGCGGTTGCTGGACAGTAGCTGGGTCAGCAATCGATGGGCCAGGTCGGCGCGGTCACCGGTCAGTTGGCGGATGCTGTCGGGGCTGAATGGCAAGGCTATGCTGGCGCTGGACAACACCGGCTTCAAGGACGCCAGTTGCTTGCCCAGCGCTGTCAGGCCGATGGGCTTGAACAGGCAGTCGTCCATGCCGGCGTCGCGACAGCGCTGCACTTCTTCAGGCTGGGCATTGGCGGTGAAGCCCCAGATGACACAGGGCGTTCGTTGCTCAAGGGTTTCGTGCTCGCGGATGGCGCGGGTCAACTCGTAGCCGTTCATGACGGGCATGTTGCAGTCGACCATGACCAGATCGAAGGTGTGTGCCAGCCAGGCCTGCAGACCCTGCTCGCCGTGTTCGGCAACTTCGCTTCGATGGCCGAGAAAGCCCAGTTGCTGACTGAGCAGCAGGCGATTGGCCGGATGGTCGTCGACCACCAGAATGTGCAGGGCGTTGCTGGCCGGCACCAGCACCTCGGGTTTTTGTACCGGTCGGTCTGTCACATCGAGCAGCGTCAGGTCCATGCGCAGCGTGACGCTGGTGCCTTGGCCCGCTTCGCTTTGCAGGTCCAGGCTGCCGCCCATCATCTGGCACAGGTGACGGCAGATCACCAGGCCCAGACCCGCGCCGCTGCGTGCCATTTGTCCGGTGTTGTCGGCCTGCGCGAAGGGTTCGAACAGGCGCTGCAGGTCGGCAGCACCGATGCCGATGCCGCTGTCGCGTACGCTCAACAGCAGATGCAATTGCCGGTCGTGCAGGCCCGGGCTTGCCTGCAGGGTGACGCGGACCTCGCCTTGCGGGGTGAACTTGATGGCATTGCTGATCAGGTTGGAGAGCACCTGCTTGAAGCGCAGCGGGTCGATGAGTACATCGGTGTCGAGCCGCTCATCGAGCTCCAAGTGCAGGCTCAGGCTTTTCTGCCTCGCCAGCCCGTCGAAGACCCGCACCACCGACTCGGTCAGTTGCCGCAGATTGGCGCGTTCCGGGCTGAGGGCCAGGTGCCCGGACTCGATGCGGGCAATGTCGAGAATATCGCCGATCAGCTCCAGCAGATCACTGGCCGAACTGTACGCCACCTCGATTGCCGTACGGTCCAGATGGCCCTGGTCGGCCCGTTTCAGAGCGAGCTCCAGCATGCCGATCACCGCATTCATGGGCGTGCGTATCTCGTGGCTCATGGTTGCCAGAAAGGTGCTCTTGGCGCGGCTGGCATTGTCGGCCTGTTCCTTGGCGGCCTGCAGTTCGTCGATCAGTTGCCGGCGCTCGCTGATGTCGATCCAGCCGCCGATGATGCCTTGCACATCGCCCAGTGAGTCACGAAACGGCAGGATCCAGTGGTAGATGGTCAGCCGTCGATCGCCAAGGTGCAGCGTGCGGTCAAGGACCAGGGCGGTGTCGGTGGCCATGACCCGTTGATAGTCGCTGGCATAATCGGCCGCTTCGGCCGCGTTGCTGAGGACGCCGCTGGTGACGCACTGGCCAATGACCTGGTCACGGCTGGCCGAGAAGGTCTGCAGGTAGCTGTCGTTGCACATGCGCAGCAAGCCCTGGCGGTCGCGGACATAAATCGGGTGCGGGGTGCCGTCGAGCAGGGTGTTCATGAACTGCAACTGATCGCTCAGCGCGCGCTCGGCAATTTTGCGCTGGCGGATCTGCCGGCGCATCCAGGCATTCCAGGCCAGCAGGCTGAACAGCAGCAGGCCTGCGCCGATCAGCACCCGATAGATCAGGCGCTGGTATTGGTGCCAGTTGACCCCGCTGGCGTTGTAAGTGCGCCAGCGCTCGTTGATGGCGGTCATGTCCTGCGGGGCGATGCTGATCAGCGCCTTGTCGAGGATCGAACGCAGCTCGACAGCCGGCATCGCGGTGGCCATGGCGATCAATGCCGGTTGTTCGCCCAGCGTGGCGGTGATGCGCAGGTGCTGGGCAAAGCGCCCGGATGCGAGAAAATAATTGGCACTGAGCAGCGAGACGGCGGCACCGTCGACCCGTTCATCATTGAGCAGGTCCAGGGCTTGCAGCGGGTTGTCGATCGGCACCGTGATGATTTCCGGGTGCTGGCTGCGCAGCCAGGGCAGCAGCGGGCTGTTCTCGGCAACGGCCAGGCGCTTGCCGTTCATTTGCAGGGGCCAGGCCGCCAGTTTGCTATCGCGCCGGGTCACCAGGACGAAGGTCGTGTCGAGCCAGGGCCGCACCAGGCCCAGGCGCGCACTGTGCTCGTCGCTGACCGTCAGGGCTGCGATCATGTCCGCCTCACCCTGGTTGAGCTGATCGAGCATGTCGCGGGTACTCGAGGCGCGCTGCACCTCAAAGCGCAGCCCGGTGCGCAGGCGTATCAGTTCCAGCAAGTCGGCGGTGATGCCCCGCAATTGGCCATCGGCATCGAAAAAGGTCAGGGGCGCATGGTTTTCATTGACCACCACCCGGACCTGGGGATGCGCCGCCATCCAGCGTTGTTCGCTCGCACTGAGCTGCAACGGCTGGCCGTCGGGCATCCCGGCGCTGTCAGTGCCCCAGCGCCTGGAAATTTCCAGACGCTCGCCTGGCGTAATGGCTTGCAGCGTCAGGTTGATGACTTCCAGCAGCCGGGTGTTATCGCTGCGCACGGCAAAACCGAAGCCGTTGGCCTCGTGTTTACCGAAGCTTGCGACCTGCACATTGCTCAGATAGCCCTTGTTGATGATGTAGCGGGTGGAAATCGCATCGCCGATAAACACATCGGCCTGATCGAAGGCCACAGCGTTGATAGCGCTCTGGAATGAGGGGTACGTCTGCAGGATTGCTCCTGGGTACAAGGCCCGGATCTCGGGCGGAGGCAGGTAGTGGTAGACCATGCTCAAGCGCATGCCCTTGAGGCCATTGGTCAGCGGCCGGGTTTCTCCGGTACGGGTCATCAACACCGATTGGTCCGTGGCGTAAGGCAGGGACACGCTGACATTGCGCTCCATGGCCTCAAAGCCGTTGGCGCTGCCCAGCAGGTCGATCTGACCCTGCCTGAGCGCCTCGATGGCCGCATCGCGGCTTTCAAAGCGCATGACCTTGACGGGCAGCTTGAGTGCCTGGGAAATGATGCCGGCATAATCGGCGGTCACCCCTTCATAGTCCTGCCCCGACAGCGTCATGTCGAAGGGCGGGTAGTCAGGGACCGAGGTGCCCAGCACCAGCCCGCGCTGGCTGCGCACCCACTGCCACTGTGCGCGGTCGAGCTTCACCTCGATAGACGTGGCGGTGGTGCGGCCCAGCAGGTTGTAAGCGTCGGCGGCCATGGCACTGGCCTGCAACCCCAAGGCCAGCAACAGGCAGGCGGCCAGTTTGCAACTGTGTTCAAGGCACCTGGACATCCACTTTACTCACACCAATGCATTGCGTTTAGCCATCTCGATAAGTTCCACCAGCGTTTTGGTTCTAAGCTTTTGCATGAGCCGGGTTTTATAAGTGCTGACGGTCTTGTTGCTGAGAAACATGCCCTTGGCAATTTCCTTGTTGGAACGACCCTGCGCGAATAATTGCAGTACCATCAATTCGCGATCATTGACTAATTTGAATAGTTCAATTTCGCTGGGTTTACCGTCTGCGCCGGGTGGCGTATTGAGTGCCTGGCTGGGGAAGTAATTGTAGCCGGATAATACCGCCTTCACCGAACTGAGCAATTCACTGAGGTCTTCCTGCTTGCACACGTAACCTGCCGCGCCAGACTGCATGCAGCGGATGGCGAACAGGCTGGGCGTCTGCGAGGTCAGGACCAGGATTTTCGAAGGCAGGCCCATGGAGTTGAAGCGGGCCAATACTTCCAGGCCATCAAGCTTGGGAATACTGATGTCGAGGATGATCAGGTCGGGCATGCATTCGCGCACCATTTGCATGGCGTCCACACCGTTGTCGGTTTCACCGACCACCTCGTAGTTTTCATTTTCAAGCAGCATGCGCACGGCCAGGCGAATAACAGGATGGTCGTCGATGATAAAGACTGAGTTCATAGTTCATTCCAGACAGACAGCGAAGAAAGCGCGCACATTAGCTCAGAAGCTCGGCAAGTCACATGAATGAACAGGGTCGGTTGCTGTATATAGGAAAGTTCCTACAATAATTAACGTATTGGCGTACGTTAGTGCCCAGTTCAGCAGCCGATGTTTAATTAAGTGTGCGATTGGCCAGTATGCATTGGAAGTGTCTGGATAGGATCCGTTTATTTATTTAGAGAAATACCCTACAAAATAATGCTCTGAATCTTACGGCTTTGTCGTGATGACAAGCGGCTCAGTTTTCAGGCTCCAGAGCGTTCAGCAAACGCGACAGGTCGGGGCCATGCAGTGGCTTGTTCAGGCAACCCAGCAGCGGCAGGCCGCGTTGCCGTGCGGACTGTTCCAGGTTGTGCAATTGCTCGGGTTCAAGGCCGCTGAGCAGGATGGCCTTATGCGCCAGCCCTTTGCGCCAGGCATGATCGATGACTTCCAGACCGGCAATGTCCGGCAGGCACTGGTCACAGAGCAGCAGGTCGTAGGGCTGGGGGCTGCGCTCCAGGGCTGCGAAGGCCTCGGCGGCGGTGAGTGCCGGGGTCAGCAGAAAGTAGCCTTGGTTGTTGAGCAGAATCTGGGTGGCGATCAGTTGGAAAGGGTGGTCTTCCACCAGCAGAATCCGCAGGTTGTGTTTGAACATGGGTCTTCCGGCAGGTTCGGGAGGCGCGCCCGGCAGGTGCTGGCGCAATGGCCTGCGCAGCGCCGCAGTCATGGCGTGGAGGCCCTGATCTGGCAAGGCGTTGCGGGGGCGTCGAGTGGGGGGATTATTCAGGAGCGCTTGTCCAGCGGGCGATAGGAGGTTTCTGACAAGCGTGTAGGGCGTTTCCGAAGTTTGCGTGCGCGCCACTGCGCCACAGACCGGGAAAAGTGCCGATCCGTGGCGCCAGCCGCGCTCTGTATCCTTTAGCGGTGGCCCGAGCCTCCCGTCATTTCCTGGGCCATTTCGCTGGCGTAGCTGTCAGTCATGCCGGCGATGAAGTCGATCATGCGCAAAAACGCACTGTGCAAAGGTGCCTCGGGTGCCGGGGCGCTGCTGCCAAGCAGATCAAGAATGCGCCGATGCTTGAACGACGGCGTACGGCCACCGAATTGCTCTACGGCAGCACCGCAGAAAGCGTTGAGCAGCACTTCAAGCGTGGTGTAGGCACCAATCTCGTGCAGGGTCTTGCGCTTGTCCTGGAAAATCTTCTTGCGGGCCATGTCCTTGGCGCTGAGCACACAGCGCTTGGCCGGGCCATGCATGTGCTCGACCAGATCGCCTTCCAGGCTGCCGTCGAGCAAGGCCTGCTGCTGGTCGACAAAAGCGCGTGCGGCGGCGTTGGTCAGGTGTTCGATGGCTTTGCCGCGCAGAATCGCCAGCTTGCGCCGCCGCGAATCATCGGGGCCCAGCTGGCGGTAGGTGTCGGGCAGATCGTCGCCCACCAGGTCCAGCAGCAGGGCTTCGACTTCAGCGTACTGCAGCAGGTCCATTTCCAGACCGTCTTCCAGGTCGATCAGCGCATAGCAGATGTCGTCGGCCGCCTCCATCAGGTACACCAGCGGGTGCCGCGCCCAGCGCTGGTCTTCGACTTGCGGAATGCCCAGTTTGTGGGCGATCTGTTCCAGGATCGGCAGTTCGCTCTGGTAACAGCCGAACTTGTGTTTCTTGTAGCCCAGCGAATCGGCATGCCGCGCCGTCCAGGGGTATTTCAGGTAGGTGCCGAGGGTCGCGTAGGTCAGGCGCATGCCGCCGTCGAACTGGTGGTACTCCAGTTGCGTGAGCACCCGCAGGCCCTGGGCATTGCCTTCGAAGTTGAGAAAGTCATTGCGCTCGACCTCGCTCATGCCGTCCAGCCAGCCACGGCCTGCCGCCTGCTTGAACCAGTTGCGGATCGCGTCTTCGCCGGAGTGGCCGAATGGCGGGTTGCCGATGTCATGGGCAAGACAGGCCGATTGCACGATCATTCCCAGATCGCTCGGGTCGCACCAGTCGGGCAACTGCGAGCGCAGGGTCTGGCCCACCTGCATGCCCAGTGAGCGGCCCACGCAACTGACCTCCAGCGAATGGGTCAGCCGGGTATGGATATGGTCGTTGCTCGACATCGGATGCACTTGGGTCTTGCGTCCCAGGCGGCGGAAGGCGCCGGAAAAGATGACCCGGTCGTGGTCCTTGTGAAACGGGCTGCGCCCCAGTTCTTCGGGGCTTTGCAGGGTTTTGCCGAGTCGTTCGCGGTTAAGCAGGGTTTGCCAATCCAAGGCGTGCGCTCCGTAGGCTCATTAGACGCCTAGCTTCAGGGTTCGTGACCGTTGCCGCAAGGGTCACAAGCCTGCGGCATCAATGTCGATCAATAACAACCGGGTGCCGCCCGCGTAGAACTGCCCGGCGGTGAGGCAGTACTGGTTACTGGTGGCATCGCGATAGGTATTGGACAGGATCAGGCGCCGCTCTTCCCAGCCTTCGGCCAGCAGGTGATAGAAATACGGTCGCCACGACCAGTTATGCCCCAGGTAACGTGCATCGGCCTGCCACACGCCGTTGCGCCATTCCAGGTTGGGAGTCAGTTGGGTGCCGTGACGATCACATTGATAAAAGCGCAGCAACCACGGGTAATCCTGCGGATGGGGCAGTTCGCTGACCGGCAACTCGTCCAGGGCCCAGCGCTGCAACAGGCCCATCAGGCGCGCCAGCTTCTTGCGCCGGGTCATCAACCGGGCGCGTTCGGCGACCTTGTGCAGCACATAGCGGTCGCGCAGGGCGGCAAACGTTTCGACGAAGGTGTCGGCGGCAAAAAAGTGTTCTTCGGCGCGGGCGAACAGATAGCCCTGCACATAGCGCGCGCCGCATTCCAGGGCAAAGTGCAGCTCGGCTTCGGTTTCGACGCCTTCGGCAATGATCCAGCAACCGGTTTTTTCGGCCATCAGCGCCAGGGCGCGTACCACCTCACTGCTGGGGCCGCCGCGCGCTGCGGCCTGGAACAGGCGCATGTCGAGCTTGAGAATGTCCGGCTGCAAGGCCAGCACGCGGTCCAGTTGCGAGTAACCGGCGCCGAAGTCGTCGATGGCGATGCGCGCACCGGCCTGGCGGTAACGGTTGACCACCTCGTTCAGGCGCTGGCTGTCGCCACCCAGTTCGGTGATTTCGAACACCACCCGCTGCGGGGGCACGTCATGCCGCTCAAGCTGTTGCAGGCTGGGCAGCGGCTCGCCCGGAGCCACGCCGCTGATCCAGCGTGGCGACATGTTAAGGCTCAAAAACCAGTCTTGCGGTGCCTCGTGCAGGCGGCTCAAGGCATTGTCGCGGATGACTCGGTCCAGTTGGCGCAAGGTGTCGCCCGACAGGGCCGGATCGTTGAACAGCGGGCCGACCGAGCGCAGGTTACCCTGTTCGTCGCGCAGTCTGCCCAGAGCTTCGACACCCGCGATCCGCCCCGTGGCGGTATCGATAAACGGCTGGAAGCAGGCAATGGGTTGCCCCTCGATCACATGGTGCTCCTTGAACAATAAACCGTGCACACAAAACCGCGCCCGGGCAGTGGCCCGGGCGCTGGGATAAAGTCTGTTGCAAGATTGTAGCCAGAGCGCCACTACGGCAAGCCGCGAGTGGCGTGCGCTGTTTATGGCTTGCGCATGCGGCTCTGGATCGCCAGCTTGATCAGTGGCATCAGCGTGACGCTCAATTTGATCAATCGGCCCAGGCCGCCAGCGCGTGCAGGTGCTGCACGTTCACGGCCCCGGCCTTTGCCGCCGAGAAAGCCCAGCAGGGCAACGGCGCCCACACCCCACAGCGGCGCGTGGCGGATGCCCAGCGTGCCGGGAATGTCACGTGTCATGCCACGCACCCGCTTGAACGGCTGCATCAGTTGCGTGGACTCATGGCGGATTTCCTGACGGTGCATTTCCATGCGCAGGCGAACCAGCGCCTTGCGCAGCTCGCGTCGGGTATTGCCTTGGTGTGATTTTGGTTCACTCATGGCAGCAGTCGCTCACGGTCGTTGGCCAGTTCTTCGAGCGTGGCGCTGAACGGCGAGGACTCATCGAAGATCGCCGCCCGCATCCGCAGGGCAAAGAACACCAGTGCCAGAAAATAGAAGACGCACAAGCCAATGATGCCGACCAGACGGTAGCTGTCCCACAGCACGATCAGCACCAGTGCCGACAATGCAGTCAGCAACAGCAGGGCAAACACCAGGGCTAGACCTGCAAACAGCAACAGGTGCAACGTGCGGGCCTTCTGCTCCTGCAATTCAATGCCGAACAGTTCGATATGGCTGTGCATCAGGCCAATGAAAGCGGCGCCCAGACGCCGCGGTGAAGGACCCTGCGCCGCCTTCGCAGCGGCGTCTTGTGCTTGCGGATCCATGGCCTTAACGCCGGGATGCCAGCAGGCCGATCAGGAACCCGGCACCTGCGGCCAGGCCCACCGACTGCCAGGGATTGTTCTGCACATAATCTTCTGTGGCGATGACGGCAGCTTCACCACGCTGGCGCAGGGAATCTTCGGTTTGTTTCAGGGTTTCGCGAGCGCGCAGCAGGCTGTCCTGAATCTGGTCGCGCAAGATGTCGGCCTGTTCGCCGGCAAGAGAGGCGGTGTGATCCAACAGCTTTTCGGTGTCGGCAACCAGGGTCTGGAAGTCGGCCAAGAGAATTTCCTGAGCATTCTGAGCAGTACGGCGGGCCATGGTGTTCTCCGTGAATGGCATGTAGGGATTGAGAGTAGAGCGTTTCGCGGAAGGTTCAGTTCGATTGCCTTTCCAGTGTTCGATAGCGCGCTGGTACAGCTTTTGCTTCGCCATGGTGCGTTGCGTGGCGTGGTTGCGCCAAACAGGCGCGGCACTGGGCGCATACCCTACGCCAAAACTCTAAAAACCGAGAAATATCCGAAGCACTTTTCTCTTCATGCCCTCACTCGGGGCACTGCCGATGGATCGGGTTACCTGCGTATTGCGCCAGTTCGGTGCGCGCCGGTTGAAGAATGTATCGCTTTGGTGCTTTCAAGAACCTGCAGGTCTGCCTTTTCAATGGAAAATTTGCAAAGCGCCGTGGACACCTTGGTCCATGGATCCAACACCCTGTTCCTGCTGCTGGGCGCGGTCATGGTCCTGGCCATGCACGCAGGCTTCGCGTTTCTCGAAGTCGGCACGGTCCGGCAGAAGAATCAGGTCAATGCCCTGTCGAAGATCCTCAGTGATTTTGCCGTGTCGACCCTGGCGTATTTCTTTGTCGGCTACTGGATTTCCTATGGCGTGACCTTCATGCAGCCGGCGGCGGTGCTCAATGCCGATCATGGCTATGGCCTGGTCAAGTTCTTCTTCCTGCTGACCTTTGCCGCAGCCATTCCGGCGATCATTTCCGGTGGTATCGCCGAGCGTGCGCGTTTCGTGCCACAGCTGTGTGCCACGGCGTTGATCGTGGCGTTTGTCTATCCGTTGTTTGAGGGCATGATCTGGAACCGCAACTATGGGCTGCAAGCCTGGTTGCTGGAGCGCTTCGGCGCCAGCTTCCATGACTTTGCAGGCTCCGTGGTGGTGCACGCCATGGGCGGCTGGCTGGCGCTGGCGGCGGTGCTGCTACTGGGCCCGCGCAACGGTCGCTACCGTGACGGGCGTCTGGTGGCGTACCCGCCGTCGAGCATTCCGTTTCTGGCGCTGGGTTCGTGGATCCTGATCGTTGGCTGGTTCGGCTTCAACGTCATGAGCGCCCAGACCCTGCCGGCGGTCAGTGGCCTGGTGGCGGTCAACTCGCTGATGGCGATGGTCGGCGGCACCGTCGCCGCGCTGCTGGTCGGGCGCAATGACCCGGGCTTCTTGCACAACGGCCCGCTCGCCGGTCTGGTGGCAATCTGCGCAGGCTCCGACCTGATGCATCCGGTCGGTGCGCTGGTGACCGGCGCGATTGCCGGCGGCCTGTTTGTCTGGAGCTTCACCGCCGCCCAGGTGCGCTGGAAAATCGACGATGTGCTCGGTGTCTGGCCGCTGCACGGTCTGTGCGGCGTATGGGGCGGCATTGCCTGCGGCATCTTTGGCCAGGAGGCACTCGGCGGCCTGGGCGGCGTGAGCCTGATCAGCCAGTTGATCGGCAGCCTGCTGGGCGTGGTCGTGGCGCTGGTTGGTGGGCTTTTGGTGTATGGCGTGCTCAAGCGTGTGGTGGGCCTGCGTCTGAATCAGGAGCAGGAGTACTACGGGGCTGACCTGTCGATTCACAAGATTGGTGCGGTCAGTCAGGACTGACTGCCGAGGCGCATGGACGCGCCCTCTACAAACTCAAATGCATCGTCTTATTCCATATTCGTATTTAAATACCAAAATTAAATCGAGTTAGGATATATGGCATCGGGCTACCGGAGTTCTCACTCAATAATGATCAGATGATCGCCACCGTTCTCCATACGGATCGCTCGTCAAGGCCAGGCCCTGTGCCTGGTTAAAGGGATTCAAGGGGAGCGGTATGAGGAGCTTCAAGCAACACCTGCTGGTCACGGCCATCGTGTCGGCCAATCTGCTGGCGTTCGGCACTTCTGCGGGGGCAGAAGAGGCGGGCGACCAAGGCGCAACATCAGCCAGTTCGACATTGAGCACGGTGATTGTCACCGGCACCCGCACCCAGGAACGCACGGCCAGTGCCTCGCTGTCGCCGATCGATGTGATCACTGGCGACACCTTGCGCAACAGTGGTTCCGGAGAGCTGGGCGCGGTGCTGGCCAAGCTGATTCCGTCGATCAACTTTCCGCGTCCCAGTCTGGTCGACGGCGCCGAACTGACGCGCCCTGCGCAGTTGCGCGGGCTGTCGCCGGACCAGGTGCTGGTGCTGGTCAACGGCAAGCGCCGGCACACCTCGGCGTTCGTCAACCTGGGCGGTGCGGTAGGGCGCGGCTCGGCACCGGCAGACTTGAACGCGATTCCGCTGTCGGCCATCGAGCGCATTGAAGTGCTGCGTGACGGCGCCTCGGCGCGCTACGGCTCGGACGCGATTGCCGGGGTCATCAACGTCATTCTCAAGAGCGCCGACCATGGCGGCTCGGTGTCCACCGGCTTTGGCCAATACACCAAGGGCGACGGCATTCAGCGCAAGGTGTCGGGCAATACCGGCATTGCCCTGGGCAGCGACGGCTTTATCAACCTGTCGGCCGAAGGCGCCAACAACGATTACACCGACCGTGCCGGCAACGATTTTCGCGCCGCCAGCATCGGTTCGACCACTTACGGCCAGCATGTCTTCCGTCAGGGTGAGCCGGCCACCGAAGAGGGCAAGCTGCAGTTCAACAGTGAATACAGCTTCAATGACGCGGCCGAGTTCTACACCTTTGGCGGCTACAGCAAGCGCCGGGGCGAGACGGCGGCGTTCTATCGGGCCAGCAATGCCTCGAACAACAACCCGGCGATCTTCCCCAACGGCTATCTGCCGCTGATTCGCGGCACCCTGGAAGACACCACTCTGGTGGCCGGCCTGCGCGGTGAGCTGGCGTTCGACTGGCACTACGACCTGTCGGCCAACTACGGCAAGAACAGCTACGAGATTCGCACCAAGACCATCAACACCTCCCTGGGCCTGAACACGCCGCGCTCGTTCTATAACGGCACGCTGACCAACGATCAGAAGCAAGTGAGCCTGGACCTGTCGCGTGAATTCAGCGCGGCCTGGCTGCCAAATCCGGTGTCGGTGGCTTTCGGCACCGAATATCTGCGCCAGGGCTATCAGATCGAGGCCGGTCAGGCCGAGTCGTATTTCCAGAGCGGCAGTTCGGGACTGGCCGGTTTCCGCGATTCCGATGCCGGCAGTTCGTCGCGGCATAACTTCGCCCAGTACCTGGACCTGGAAACCAACTTCACCGACAAACTCAGCGCCTCGGCGGCGGTGCGTCACGAGGACTACAGCGACTTTGGCTCCAACGTCAGCGGCTCGCTGTCGGCACGTTATGACTTCACCCCGCAGGTTGCCTTGCGCGGCAGTGTGTCGACCGGCTTCCGTGCGCCATCGCTGGCCCAGCAAGACTTTGCCTTCACGTCCTCGCAACTGATCGGCAGCACGCTTCAGGAAGCGGGTACGTTTCCGGCCAGCAGCCGCGTTGCGCAACTGCTCGGTGCCGAAGACCTGGAAGCGGAAAAGTCGCGCAACTACAGCCTGGGCCTGGTGCTGGAGCCGCTGGATAACCTGACCGTGACCGCCGATGTGTACCGCATCGACATTCGTGACCGGATCTCGCTGTCATCCAACCTGGTGCTCAACAACGCGGCCACCAACTACCTGCGCGCCAACGGCGTAGGCGACATCAACTACACCACCGTGCGCTATTTCACCAACGCCACCGACACCAGCACCGACGGCGTCGACCTGGTGGCCAACTACCGTTACCAGTTCGACAACGGCGTGCGCTGGAACAGCACCCTGGGCTACAACTACAGCCACACCAAGGTCACCGACGTCAAAGCCAACCCGGCGGTGCTCGATCAACTGGGCGTCAATCTGCTGCGTGTCGACCGTCGCGAGCGCATCGGCCTGCTGGGCGATACCACGCCCAAGCACAAGCTGAGCCTCGGCAACGACTTCACCTTCGGCAACTGGGCGTTGCATTCCAATCTGGTGCGTTATGGCGAGTTCACCAGTTACCAGGCCGACCCGGTCAACGACCAGACCTATAAAGCCGCCTGGCTGCTGGACCTGGCGCTGGACTACAACCTGCGCAACTGGACCTTCACCGTCGGCGGCGACAACGTCACCGACAAGTACCCGGAAAAACAGAACGACTTCACCAACAGCGGCGGCAACCTGGCCTACAGCACCTATTCGCCTTATGGCTATAGCGGTGCGTACTACTACGGCAAGGTGACCTACAACTGGTAAGACGAGGGGCGCATGCTGTGCAGGTTCCAGAGCGCCTGCCTCATCCGATACGGGTGACTGGCAAGGTGTTCTGGTTCTGCCGCGCTCGTTCGCTCCACGAAACCACATGGCTGGCCTTGTTCCAGCGCACCTTGCTGATGCCGTTCAGGGTGGCTCTGGTGATGGCGTCGTCCAGCGTGCGTAGAAATACCGTGGTGCCCACGCATTCTCCGTCGATGAGCAAGGCGGCTTTCCAGGCGTCGAATTCGCTCATGGCGTTGCGGTTGAGGACGAATACTTTTTTGAGTCCGTGCTTTACATAGTGAATCTCATACGTGTCCTGCATGTGCCTGCCTGAGGGGCCCTGCCTGTGTGAGGATGCGAAATATTATCATCGATGGCAGGCCGATGATGAACGGAACGAAGCCGGCCACCCCACAGTCAACGCTGTATCCCCCCCACTCATCAGGTACAGCTCATGGCACGCGATATCACCGACAAACTGGCCGACGATCTGAAGGTCAAGACCCGCTCGGAACTCAGCACTTTTCTGGACGAAGCCGATGCGCTGCTCAAGCGTGGCCGCACTATTCGCGCTGATCGCGGGCCACAATCGCGGCATTTGCTGGGGCAACTGCTGGACCGTGCCGAAAACCTGCTGTCGCCCAAGCAGCCGCGCCCGCTGGACGGCCCTTCGAAAGTCGAGCAGGCCACCGTGTTCATCAAGGCCAATCCGGTCAAGTCGGCGGCCATTGCCGTGGGCGTCGGTCTGATTATCAAGCGTCTGCTGTCGAACCGCTGAGACCTTGATCTGCACGCCGGGCGCAAGACCCGGCGTCAGGCGTCACGCAGCAGGTCGAAGGTATTGAGCAATTCCCAGGCAATATGCGGGCGCTTTTCAAGGCCGCGACGAATTGCAGCGGGAATCGACTGGCGGGTCTTGCGGCACAGGCCGGGCAGTTCATCCATGTGAATGCCGATACCGCGCATGGTTTTCACCTCGTTGAAGCCAGGCGCAATGTGAACCCGTACGCCCAATTGTTCGAAGATCCGCTGTTGCAGATGCTGCAACTGGCTGAGGCTTTCGACGTTTTCCAGGCGTTCGAGCAGCTTTTGTTCCTGCTCGCGGGTCAGCAGCAGGATGCGCTGATCGGCGCCGGCCGTGTCCAGCCGTTCGCGCCCGCAATTGCAGGCGCCGGGCGGGCAGGGATGGCGAATCGGGTTCGGGCTCATGTGTCCAAGCATAGCGATTCGTATCCGGATATGACCAGCGCCACGCGCCGCACCGCGCCTGATGTGCGAGCCAGACACCTGCTGTCAAGGTATGTGCCACTATGCCGTTCGATTACCGCCCATATAGCACAAGGGCTCGATTGACGCTTGTCACACGGCGCCCTTACTCTGACGCCAGCAGCGGCCCGACAGAGTGCCGCGACCTGATTAGCCTCTGCCTTTGCCACGATGCCAAGCGCAGACCCACAAGAATAATTACAAGAGTGCCTTGCCTTATGGATAGTCGCCTGCTCAGTGAGCGCAGTCGGGTGTTCGACCGTGCCGACCCGCATGCGGTGTCGAGTTACGTCAATCAGCATGTGGGCACGCACAACATCCGCATGCCTGCGGTCGGTCGTCCCGAAGCCAGTCTCAACCATTGCCAGTTTGCCAGCCTGGACCTGTGCCGCATCAGCTACGGCGGCGGTGTACGGGTGACCTCTCCGGCGCTCGAAACCATCTTTCACCTGCAGATCCTGCTGCGTGGCCATTGCCTGTGGCGCGGCCATGGCCAGGAGCATTATTTTGCGCCGGGTGAACTGCTGTTGATCAATCCCGATGATCCGGTAGACCTTACGTATTCGGACGACTGCGAAAAATTCATCCTGAAAATGCCCGTGACCCTGATCGAGTCAGTGTGTGCCGAGCATCGCTGGCAGCACCCGCACGATGGCGTGCGCTTCACGGAAAACCGCTATCAACTGGGGCGTCTGGACGGCTTCGTCAACTTGCTGGCAATGGTTTGCCAGGAAGCCGAGGCTGAAGAGCGGCTGTTGCGGGTGCAGGAGCATTACGCGCAAATCGTCGCCAGCAAGATGCTGACCCTGATGAAAACCAACGTCAGCCGCGAAAATCTTGTGGGGTCGTCGGCAGTGTTCGAGCGCATCAGCGATTACATCGAGCGCAACCTCAAGCAGGACATCGACATCGAAGCGCTTGCCGGTCAGGCCGGGGTCAGCCTGCGCAGCCTGTATGGGTTGTTCGAGCGGCATGCGGGCGTGACGCCGAAACTGTATGTGCGCCAGCGCAAGCTGCAGCGTATTCATGCCTGCCTGAAAGACCCGGACTGCCGGGTGCGCAATATCACCGAACTGGCCATGGACTATGGCTTCTTGCACTTGGGGCGCTTTTCGGAGAGCTACCGCAACAGCTTTGGCGAATTGCCCTCCGATACGCTGAGGCGGCGATCTGCGTAGGATCGCCGCCCGGTCCGCTTACAGCACCGAGATCGGATAGCTCACGATCACCCGGTTCTCGTCGAACTGGTTGGTGCTGTAATCGCGGCGCATGGTCGAGTTGCGCCACTTGATGCTCAGGCTCTTGAACGCGCCTTGCTGGAACACATAGGCCAGTTCCGACTCGCGTGCCCATTCTTCGCCATCGGTGATCGCGCCGGTGTGCACGTTGTCACCGCTGATGTAGCGGTTCATCAGGGTCAGGCCCGGCACGCCCAGTGCGCTGAAGTCATAGTCGTGCCGCAGCTGCCAAGAGCGCTCCTTGGCGTTGTCGAAGCTTGAGTTGTAGCTGTCGTTGGCCAGGGTGCCGCCGCTGGTGCCGTTGACGCGCATCCACAGGTTATCGCCGCTGACTTTTTGCAGGCCGACATAGAACGTGCTGCCGCCGTAACGCGCCGAGAGCATGAGCGATGCGGTCTTGTTGTCCAGGTCGCCTGCCAGTGCCTGGCCGTCTTCCTTACCGATGAAGTAGCCCAGATTGGCGCCCAGCACCCAATTGCCGACCGGCTGGCTGTGCTGCACGTTGTAGTACTGCTGCTGGTAGATGTCTTCGAGCTGTCCGTACCAGACACCGAGCGTGGTGCGCTTTTCATTGAAGGTGTATTCGCCGGCGGCGAAGTTGAAGCGGTCTGAGGTGATACCGGCCCGGCCGTTCATGAACATGTCTTCCATGCTGGCATCGTTGCGCGGGCTGTTGGCGCGGAACTGGCCGCCGTACAGGGTCACGCCGTCGATTTCCTTCGAGGTGATCTGCGCACCCTGGAAGGTCTGCGGCAGCGAGCGACCGTCGTCGGAACGCAGGATCGGCAACACCGGCATCCATTCGCCGACTTTCAGTTCGGTCTTGGAAAAGCGTGCCTTGCCGGCCACCGCCAGACGTCCGAAGTCATCGGCAGGGCGACCGTCACTGTGGATCGGCAGCAACTGTGTGCCGCCCGAACCCTTGCCGCCGTCGAGCTTGAGCGAGTACATGCCCAGCACATCGGCACCGAAACCTACCGTGCCTTGGGTAAAGCCGGAGCGGGCGTCGAGGATAAAGTTCTGCGTCCACTCCTGCGCGCCGCTCTGCGCATTGGCCGGGTCGACGAAGTTGCGGTTGATGAAGAAGTTGCGTAGGTTCAAACCGACCTTGGCGTCATCGACGAAGCCTGCGGCGTGGCTGACCGTCGGGATCAGTGCGGTGGCGGTGAACAGAACGCAGAAGCTGCCCTTGGTAGTGCGGGAAGAGGAAAAGCGCATGGCGATGCCTTTTTTGTAGTTATAGGTCGATTGAAACGAATGCGGTGCTGCTGCCTGAAATAGTGCTGGGCATGAACGTGGCCTGCAATTGTTTGGAAACGTTACAGGGCGATTATCGCACGTTAATTAACTGGTTAGAACATTATAGACAAGACGCAACAACGACTGACTGAGACGCTTGCAGAACAGGGCGTCGTGCCAGCGGTCAGCTATAACAATGTTTGTCTGCCCATCACTTTGCCTGCCGCCGATTCATGCCTGCTTTACGTATAAAGCCTAAGGAAGCCCAATGAGCACGACCAGTACGCCCGTGTCCGGCGTCAACCATCCCCTCAAAGGGATTACTTTCATCCTGTTGGCCACGTTTCTGTTTGCCAGTCATGACACGCTGTCCAAGTACCTGTCAGGCTTTTATCCGGTGATGCTGGTGGTCTGGGCGCGGTATGTGGTGCACACCCTGTTGATGGCGTTCATCTTCATGCCTTCGTCGGGCTTGCGGGTGTTGCGGACCAAGCGGCCGCTGTTTCAGGTGCTGCGCGCGCTGGCTTTGCTGGGCACCAGCCTGCTGTTCACCAGCAGCCTGCTGTTCATTCCCCAGGCCGAGGCGACAGCCGTCAACTTTCTTGCGCCCTTGCTGGTGACGGCGCTGTCGGTACCGCTGCTGCGCGAGCAGGTTACCCGTGGCCAGTGGTGTGCGGTGATCGTGGGTTTTATCGGGGTGGTGGTCATCATTCACCCGGGCGGCGAACTGTTCACCCCGGCGATTCTGCTGCCGCTGTCGTCGGCACTGTGCTTTGCCTTCTATCAACTGCTGACCCGGCTGGTGAGCCCTTATGACAGCCCGACCACCAGTAACTTCTTTGCCGGGTTGTTCAATACCTTGGTGATGAGCGCTCTAGTGCCGTTCTTCTGGCAGACCCCGGAATTCAAGCACTGGCCGTTCTTGCTGGCGCTGGGGGCTTGCGGCATGGGCGCGCATTTGTTGCTGACCCAGGCGTTTCGCTACGCGGCACCGGCGATGCTGGCGCCATTCAGTTATTGCCAGATTGTTTTTGCCGGGTTGCTGGGGTGGCTGGTGTTTGATCACATGCCGCCGCTGGATGCGCAGATCGGTATTGCGATTATCTGTTTGAGTGGATTGGCGGCGGCTTGGCAGCAGCGCAGGAAGAGGTAGGCCTTGAGAGAGGTTCCGGCCCTCTTCGGGCCGGGTTACTTTGTCATGGCAAAGTAACCAAACCGTTTGCTCCTGGCTGGGCCCCTTCGGGGTACCCTCACTCCGGCGCCACTCCATCGGGC
>NZ_JBTOQC010000018.1:0-105927 GCF_055284095.1 Pseudomonas sp. HP_08
ATACTGCAATCGGGTTTTGAGAAAACCCTATAAACTTGGCTCAGCAATCGTTGGTTAAACCATGATTTCTCGTGGAGTAACTTGCGTTGCTGATAATCAGTTGACTCTCAGCCTGACACCGCAAGCACCCACACGAATTGCTTGATTCAATTGTTAAAGAGCGGTTGGTTGAGTCTTTCGTCTCAACCGAGGCGCGCATTCTACAGCGCCTCAGTAACTTGTCAAGTGATTATTTTCAGAAGTTTTCAGAGTTTCTCTTTCAACTTCAACCACTTGCGCTTCAGATCTCTCGTCAGCGGGAGGCGAATAATACAGGATTAAAAACCTCCGTCAACCACCTTTATCAATTTTCTTTCCGGACCGTGCAACGACCTTATATAGCCCTGCCGGGCTCACACAGACGCAGTAGCCGCCTGGCCTTTTCGTAGGACGTTTCTGAATTTCCCCAACAGGCACTGCCCTGACTTGAAGGGCACCGAGAGCGTGGCTAACGTCACCTCGGTTGCTCACGCGCCATTCCGTATCAATAAGAAGGACACTTCATGACCGTGCTTACATCGAACGCGCCCCGCATGACCAACCTCCTGATCCCGAGCCAGATCATGATCAGTCCTGGCATGAACCTGAATGCAGCGTTGATGGCTGCATTCAGGTGTCTCAACCGGGCTGCCGTCAATGCCTATAAAGTTGCCAACCCTTATTCAACGACAGGGCACAGGCCCTCACCCCGGTTTGTGGCGCATCAACTGGATGCGGCTCAAGCGTTGATAGACGCCGCGATCAACAAGCTCGCACAACTCAAGACATCGGCAAACGACACCAGCATCGCGGATGTTCCAGACTAGACCCGATACGAATCCGCATGCACCAGTTTCCTGGCCTTGCGCCAATAAGAGCGCATCCCTTTTGCAAGACCTGGCGACAGGTTGAACAGCACAATGGCCGCCAGAGAAACCCACCAGGCAGGCCTGAAACAGCACAGCAGGTATTTGTTCAGCACGATATAAGCCATCCTCAACCGGTACATTCCTGAGTTCAGGCCATGGCATTGCTCGATGTCGACCGCCTTGTACAGCGTCGTCAACACAAAAGCATTGCTCAGAAAGCGCTCTGGAAAACTCACCCCGGCTTCAGCATGGTCCAGCACCCTGAAGTTGCGCCTTAATACACCGTCCCAAAGCTTTAGATATTCCAGGCTCACCTGAGACGGGTTGGCGAGTCGTATATCGATACCTTGCTTGCGAAGCGCTCCCAGCATGATCGATTGCTCGGGCAGCATCCGGACAGATGAGTATCCCGTGAAATTACCGAACGGATTGCGAAAGGGTCTGCCATTCAACAGGTCTTGCTGCTCGATCAATGGCTGCTGCCAGAGCGCGAGCATGGCATCGCGCGTGCCGAACTGAACCAGGTCCGATAGATGAAACAACATCGGCACCCGTTTCGGGTTGCGTATATAGAGTGTGGTGACCGTGATCGGCGTTTCGAACAACCGAGGTCCTGGCGCATCGCATGCCTGCGGCCTGCCGATCACCGCAAGCGCAGCACTGGTCAGGTTGTGATCCGAGCGCAGCTTCATGACGTAAGGTCTGGTCGCCGCCTTGACCCCTTCCGAGGTCGAATGCAGCATGCGATTGGTATTGATCTGATTACCCGAGCAATCGAAAAAGCCGCCCGGATCCTCCAGTAGAAGAATACGGTCGACATCGATGCCTGAGATATCCTCATGCCGCCACGTCGAGACAATGATCTCGGCATGGGGAAGGTATTTTCTGATCGAGGCGATGCAGGTAAAGACAGTCCGCGCAGGATCCGAGTGCCGGTTCAACGGTCCTTGAATCACGACGCTTATGTGCCTGGAGTCAACAGTATCAAGAGGCCGCATGCCTTTACTTCTCGGAGAGTCGGTTAACATCGTCACTCAATAAGCGCCGATAAATGCGCCGCAAAATTGTATGGCAACGGTGCAGTAACCCCCTGGGCAGCGGCAGGCTGATCAGTACTCTCTTTATATGAGTAACGATGAACAACCTTCTGAGCTGGCCCACCTGATTCACCCCAGCATTGCCAACCGGCAGATTATTGAATGACTCATTAAGCGTACGCGCCAAAATCCCCAGAGAAATCGCGGATGCTGAAAACACCAGATTGCAATGGCGCAATCGGTCGCTCAGGTAGTTATAGCGGGACAGCTTCACAATAAAGTCGATACACGCAGACTGGTCATGCTGGCCAAACTCGATCAGAACCCAATCGGTGACCACCGCGTCCATGTGCAGGGCAATGCTTTCGCACGCTATCTGATCGCCGCTCCCGAAGTGCCCCAGACTGAATGAGGTGTAATCAACAGGTGCAGAACTGACCGGCAACGCCTCAAGGGTATGAGGCTCATCCACGATAATGACAGGCACGGTTTTTCTGGGTTCGATCCCAATACGCGATAGCTGGCTGATCAGCAACTGCCCCGAAAAAGCCGAGGTTGAATGGCAAACAATGAAGATATTCATTTCACCCTTCGATTGCATGACCTGAACGGCGTCGAGTTATAGATAGCCTTCAAGGCCCCGGCAAAGCTCTCGAAGTAGAAGATCTTGTGTTTGCCCCAATACAAGCGAATGGCAGAAATCAGAATCCCCGGTAGTGATAGCCGATCCTGATGGAAGTAATCCTCGGGAACGTCGCAGAACCAGGTCTGCGAGGCACGCTGGCACAGCATGTTTTGAATTTCACTGCTGCGTGTGATCAAGGTCTGTTTGGTTAGCACAGGGTCGATGAAAAAACGTCGAGCCAGAAAAGCCTTGCGGCTATCGGCCAGTTGATCAAACAGCACCAGCCTCTCAAAGTCGCCAATAAACTCCCTGACGGCGTCGAGATCGTTGCGGAAGGTGGCGCGCTGGACAACGGTGTTTATCAAGGTGATCCATGCCTGAGAACTGATTGCCTCAAGGCCCGTGGGCGTAATAAGTGCTGCAGGGTCGACGGCATACTTGATCTCGAACTGACGAAGCCTGGCCAGCGCAGCCTCAGGGGAGAATCTGATCAAGGGCTTCTTTTGCAGAAGCGACAGAAGAAAGGGGCCTGTTCGGGTAGTGCCCCCACCGACGGCCTCTACCAACCCTCCGGCTCCCAATAGCGCACGGGAAGTAATCGACTGGGTAATACCGAACGGATTTATCCGATTTGGAATGCCTGCTCTGGAGGTCCGGACACCATGCTCGATGTCCTCATATTCTGACCAGTACAGGGCCTCATCCAGAGGCCAGGCATTCCACACCTCCTTGCGGCAGATATAAAGGCTACCCGTTGGATAGCTGGCGTCCTTGTTGTAGCGCATGGGATTGGCAAAACAGAACCCGCTGCCTTCAACCTCAGCAAAGATAGCCGGAGCGATCGTAACCGGCTTGCCGGTTGATCGATGCAGTCCTTGTAATCCCTGGGCGATTTCACCCATGGCCATGCCGTAATCGGAATAACGCCGTGGATGCATGCTCAGCCGATTATCAAAAAACAGACTTTGCAACGTCATCAATGGATAGCGCGGACCGAAGCGGCGGACCATCTCGCCAAAGTGCCTGGGTAAAAACACCCGGTCGTGCAGAATCACCAGGTTGCTGTACCTGGCTTCTTGAGCCAGCCGGTTCTTCTTCTTGCAGATTTGTACCGGCGGCGCAGGAATGTCTTCGCCAACGATGCGCACTTCGTTGAAGTAAGCAAAATTACTCCCCGGCGTTCCGCACAGCAGGATCTCTTTGTGCGGAAGATCGATCTCCAGAATTCGCTGCACAATGGCATTGAGGATGGTGGCATCTTCAGGGCCGACCGGGATGCCAAAGGTCCAGCCATCCAGATCATCATCGACCTCAGCCAGTAGCGTCGCCACTTTCTGATAAGTGACTGAAAGCGCCGATCGCGCGATGACTTGCAGCGCACTGGCGAAGTACTCACGGTCCAGATAACTCTCGACCGGCGAGTCTTCAATCAGCGTGATCTTTTCGCCGACGTTCAAAAAGTGAGCCGCGTCCCATAACAACAGAGGCGCCAGCGGCGAATCGTTCTGCACGCCATAAAAACAATAGGAGCCACCACCCAACATGCTCAACGGCCGTTGCGCGGCATGCAGCTTCTTGATGGTCACATCAGGCGCGAGTGAAGGATGTTTGCGAAACGACACCAGGCTTTCGCACTCATGCGCCAATGACAGTTCAGCCGGAAGTGCACGCAGGTGATTGCAAGCGACGTAGCCAAGCCGGGGATGATGTTGCAGCAGGGTGGTTTTCATCCGTCAGATAACGTACTTGTCGTCAAGCACGCCGGGCACTTTCACCACCACGGTGACGGCATCGGTCAGTGCCTTGAAAGCCGTGATGTCGCCGGGCTCCAGGACGATGATGTCGCCGGTATTCCAGACCTGTCCGCACATGCTCACGCTGCCCGAGAGCAGCATCGTCACTTCGGTCGCGACCTTGTGGTAATGCGCCGCTTCTGTATCGCCGGCCTTGTAGTGTTTGACACCCACTTCACAGGACGGCGTATTGAAGGCCGCAGGTTCGAAGCCGCCCACAAACCAGCCTTTGACCATGTCCTTGAGCTGTGCTTTTTTCATCGCATGTTCCCTGTTTCAAATGCCTGAAGCTGGCTCTGGTTTTTCAACGGGTGATACCGCGATGGATCAATGCGATAAACGCCGATCTTGCTGTGGCGCAAGACCAGCTCGTTGAGGCTGGGAGAGATAAAGAAGTGGTTATTGACCCGGGCATCCTTGCGGATCATGTCCTTGACGGCCGATACGAACATTGAGCCGGATTTGAACCAGTACAGGCCGGCCACGGCGTTCGGGCTGATCGGATTCTTTTCGGCGGCCTCGATCACATGCTCATCGTTGTCCAGGCGCACGAACGAATAACGCGGGTGCAGCGAGTTGAAGATCACCACACCGGCGTCCTCGCCCGCCTCGCGAAAAGTACCCACGACGTCTGTCAGGGGAATATCGAGCAAGTCACTGGTACTGAGGATCAGCAGTTCGTCATCGTTATCGATCTGCTCGCTCGCCAGCAACGCGGTGCAGGCGGCGCCTTGGGTCACGCCATGAATGGGCAAGGCGCTGGCCGCAGGATGCATGTGCTGCACCATATTGCGCAGATGAAACCTGGACACATCCGTGGCCGAGAACGTGCAGATGATCCGGCGGGGATCCAGCGTTGCGCAGTTGTCGATCAGGCAATGGATCAAGGGTTTGCCATCGCACTCGGACAAGTATTCCGGGTATTGGCCTTCTTCCAGCGGCGTCTCGCCCAACTTTCCGGACAGCAGAACAATATTCAACGCGCTCACAGGACACCCGCCTTGCCAGCGCCGAGATTGATCCTTTCGATCCTGCCGAGAATATTGCAGAGGTTGACGTCAGCCGTTTCCGAGACCACCAGCACATGCGCACCGGAAGCCCGGGCGGCCTTGATGCCGTTCTCGTTGTCCTCGACGATCAGGCACTCCTCAGGTTTCAAGGCCAGTGCATTAATAGCCTTGAGGTAGATATCCGGGGCGGGCTTGGCCTTTTCCACATCTTCGTTGGACAGTTGCACATCGAGGTATTGATCGAGGCGCGCCCTGTCCATCATCACCTGCACGGTGTTACGGATGGAGTTGGATGCCACGGCCAGTTGGTAGCCCATCTTTTTCAGCGACGACAATGCGTACTGATGAACAAAGGTCGGCTTGCACTGCGCATACACGATTTCCATGGTGTAGAGCTGCTTCATCTCATTGATGAAGGTGTGCAAGGCCGCCGGCAGATCGCGTTCGACAGTCAGCATGTCGAGTTTGCGCGAGGTAGGCAGGCCATCGTAATGGGTCAGATGCTCATGACGGCTGATGGTATAGCCGAACAGGTCGAGCGCCTTGTTGAGTGCATCGTAGTGCCATTCCTTGGCCTCGATGAGTACACCGTCCATGTCGAAAATAACTGCCTTGATCATGATTGCCCTACTTGAAGAATTGAGCGGCGGCTTCGGGAATGTCGGTGCACAACATCAGGCCGTTGCGAGCTCGAAGCTCGAACAGCTGTTGCCACAACGCGCGGTGATCACGTCCGTGAAGTTCGGCAGAGACCACGCAGACCTGCTTGCCCCTGGACAAAAGGTCGGTGATCAATTCATTGGAAAACCATAAGCCCTCGAAGGCATCCAGCCAGACACCCGCCGCCTGGTCGATCCAGGCCGGCAGTGGTTCTACCTCACTCAGCCGGCTGTAAGCGTTCATGCCGGCCTGCAAGTAATTGCGCATATCGGGAAGGGCCATATCGAAAGCAAACCAGTTGTCATGGCCATGTTTTTCGAATGTGCTCTTGAGTACCTGGGCTAGGCCATCGGCCTTGATATTGATCGCCAGGGGCAAGTTGCGACCGGCCATGATTTCAAGCAGGCCGTCGAGGGTCAGCTCCCACCCGCGCGGCATGTCGTGGCAAATCACCAGTTGGCCGGCTACATCACGCACATCGGTCTCGGTACCAAAACCAAGATCGAACGAGCGGTGAAACGCCTCAGGCAGGTTGCGCTCCGCGGCGGTGCGCCAATAACCACGATGGCTGATGATCTGCATGTCAGGAGCCTGCGCCCGAGGTGGCATGCCGGCTGATCGGCAATGACAGGAACCGTTGCAGGTCGGCTGGAATACCCAGGCCGTACATGCCCTGACCTTCGGCGCCAATGCTGTAATGAATGACCCTGGCGCCCTGCCCGATCATCTCGTTATAGGCCGGGGCAATATAAAACTCGTTATTGACGCGCAGGTTCTTCGCCACCATCGACTCAATGGCGGCGAGCAGCTGGCCGCCGCTGCGGAAGTTGTAGATGCCCACGGTGGCTTCATCGGAAATCACTTCCTTTTCAACCACCCGATTGATCAGACCGGCCGAATCAAAACCCACGTACGACCATTTCGGATCACAGGCCTTCATGGTCATGATCAAGCCACCGACATCGGCAGGGTTCATTGCCTGCAAATACGCATTGATGTCGATGTCCACATACTGATCGCTGTTGGCGATCATCACCGGGTGAGTGACATCGATCACCGCCCTGGCGGCATACACCGTACAGGCGGCGCCCTCGGTCAGGCCGTCGATCTCGACGATCTCGCAACCCGGCGCCCAACCCTGGAGTTTGTCTTCAAGACCATAAGCCGCTACATGCCGGGCCTGGCAAATGAAGATGAATTTGTGCGCGCAGGCCGGCGTCAGGTTGTCGATGACCACCTTGATCATCGGCACCCCGAACAACGGGATAAGCGGCTTGGGATCTTCATAGCCTGCGACCGCAAAACGACTGCCGGCCCCCGCCATCGGAACAACGATTTGCAACATGTCAGAACACCTCAAAAACAGCCTTGATCGATTACCTGGCCCTGGTCGAGGGTCAGATAGCGCTGGCAAAAATGCCGCCCTTCTTCTCGGGAGTGCGTCACCAGAATCAGCGCCATGCCTTCGTCCTGCATGTCGCGGATGCGTTGGCGGCATTTGTGCTTGAACGCCTCATCGCCCACCGCAAGGACTTCGTCGGCCAGCAGGATTTGCGGCTCTACGTGAACCGCGACAGAGAACCCAAGGCGCATGTACATGCCCGACGAGTAATGTTTTACCGGCTGGTCGATAAAGTGCCCCAGCCCGGAAAAGTCGACGATGTCATTGAAGCGAGCACGTGTTTGCCGATTGCTCAGGCCGAACAGGCTGGCATTGAGGTAGATGTTTTCTGCGCCGGTCAATTCGGGGTGAAAGCCCACACCCAACTCGATCAGTGGCGCCACGCGACCATGGGTTACAAGCGTTCCGCTGCTGGGCACCAGAATGCCGGACAACAACTGCAACAAGGTGCTCTTGCCAGAACCGTTATGCCCGATCAGGGCCAGCGACTCGCCCTTGCTCAAGGTCAGCGACACTTCGTTCAGCGCCGTAAACCTCTCGAGTTGCTCACGATGCCGAGCCTGAAAAAGCCCCAGAAACCGCTGCTTCAAGCCGCCCCGGTTATGCCGCAGGGTGAAGTGCTTGGTGAGGTTATGCGCCTCGATGACCACCTGGCTCATAGGTATTCGACCCGGCGATCAACGCCTCGAAAGACCAGCAGCCCGGCCATCATGGACAGCGCGCCCAGCACCACGCACAGCAGCAGATCGGTGGTTGGCGGAATAACGCCTTCGTGAAGAATCGCCTTGAAACTGTTGAAGTAAGGCGCCACCGGATTGAAGGCGACGACCCTGGCGATATCGCTGGGCAATGACGAGGTGACCCAGATGATTGGCGTCATCCAGAACATCAGCGGCACTAACACATCGACCAGGTGCTTGATGTCGCGCACGGTGATTTGAATGACACTGATCACCAGCCCCACGCCCATCAGCAAGGCCATGAACGACAGCAGCACCAGCGGGTAAAACAGCATGGCCCGGCTGAACACGCCGCCGAGCAGGGGAAACAGCGCCATGTAGACCACCATGACGCCACCCCAGAACACGACAATCGTCAACGCGCCCGAGAGCGGCAGCAATAAGCGCGGGAAACGCAACTTTCGAATCAGGTTGCTGTTATGGGTCAGCCACTCGCCACTTTGTGAAAGTACCTGTGCCAGTAACATCCAGTGCACCAGGCCCGTCACCAGGTGCAGGGCGAAACGGTCCTGGCTGCTGGGCAGGATATAGGTGAACACCATGTAATACGTGAGCGTCACCGCCAGTGGATTACCCAGGGACCAGATAAAACCCAGGGTCGCGCCCATGTAACGGACCTTGATGTCCTTGGCGACAAGATTGAAGAGCAGGTCACGCCATCCGGCGATTCCAGGGGTGTGCGATAAAGACATGATGATGCCCGGCCATTGGGAGAGACAGACGCGCGAAAGGTCCGATGTTCATGACCTCGACCCACGCGGAGCGCGTCACAAGGTGGTTCCAATAAGAACATCCTCGTGGCAACCACATGACCGCAGTGACGGTAATGAGCGGCGCGTATAATCGGCATTTCATGTAGGGGCTTGCTATCAGACCTTTCCTTATCATTTGTAGGAAAAAGCCACAGCGTCCCTTTAGCGCCGATCCAGCACCTTCTCGAAATCCGCATCACCCGCCTTGAGCAGTCCGGCCTGAACCAGTAATGGCGTCAGCGCAGCATCGGGTAATACCTGCCCGCTCAACTGCATACGCCGCCTGTCGAACCGCGCCTGAATCCGGTGCTCACCCGCACGCTGCACATCGGCCAGCCCTTGCAGCCCCTGTTGGCAGTCCACGCTCAGGCGAGCCTCGCCCAGGCTCAGGCTCCAGGGCGCCAGCAGAGCAATATCGCGCCCCTGCAACTCGCCACTGCTGCCGACACAACGGCCGCCCTGCCCGACAATCTGCAACCGGCCTTGCCAGTGCCCGTCGATCAGGTAACGGCTGTCGACGCCGGCTGCGGCCACGCCGGGTGCCAGTTGTGCCTGCCAGCGCCACGGCCAGCCGCTGGCGGTCAGGGTCCAGTTCTGCTGGGCAAAACCTGTGTCTACTTGCGCACGCCACGGCCGCAGTTGCCAGGACAGCGGCCCCAACGCGCCGGCGCGTTGCACGCGGCCGTTCCACAGCGAGCCGCTGACCTGTTCGGGCTGCCAGCCAGCCGGCCAGTCGATCAAGCGCAAGGCCCAGGCCGCCGGCAGGTTGAGCAACAGGGTTACCGCAAAGACCAGCGAGCCGGCCAGCCACAGGCGCCGATTCAAGGCTGGCCTCCGGCGCGGCTGACATCCAGGTTGAACACCAGCCCTGCGCCGCTGCGCTCCAGGCTCCAGCGCAGCGGCCGCGCGCCCTGTTCCTGAATCGTGCGCATCAGTTGCACCAGGCTGTCGGCCTGTGCCACTTCACCGCGCAATTGCCAGACATCACCGCGAGGCTCGATAGCGGTCAGGGTCACGCCACGGGCGCCGGCCAAGGCTTGCCAGCGCTCGCTGTCGAATTCACTGACCGTCTTGATCGCCTGGGCTTGTGCGGCCAATGCCTGCCATTGGCGCAGGCTTTTGCCATAGTCGATCAACGGCCGGCCGATCAGCACCAGAATCAGGGTCAGCACCACCACCCAGCCGCCCAGCAGAAGATAGCGGCGCGAGGCCGGCAGGTTCACGTAAGCCTGGGAAAAACGCAGCATCAGGGCATTCATGGCTGGGCTCCAAGGTCGAATCGCACGGTCAGTTGCGCACCGTTCTCGCTCGGCTCGGCGCTGGCGGTGGCGCCTGCGGCGTGTGCAAGACCTTGCCAGTGCGTGTCGGGCGGCGCAGTGACCGGGCTGCCCGGAGGCCCGCCCAAAACCAGCCGCCAGGTACGCCCGTCGAAATGGCTGCCGGCCACGCCCCAGTCCTGCTGCGCCGCCAGCCAGCGGTCCATGCCCTGCTCCAGCACCACCAGTTGTTCCTGACGCACCCGCCAGTCGGCCTGCTCGCCCTGCACCTGCGCCAGGCGCCGGGTTGCCTGTTGCACCGTCGACACCGGGCCGGTCAGGGCCTGGACCTGCGCCTTCCACACCGGCACCTGACTGACGAACTGCACCAGCGCAATCGCCGCCCAGCACAGGCCCAACAGTGCGGCAGCCGCTGCCAGCCGGCGTTGCAAGGGCGTGAACAAGCCATTCGGCCGAACCCGTTTACGGCGTGTTTCAAGCAGGCTGGGCAAGCGCTCCAACGCCGCCCAGCGTTCAGGCCAGGGACTGTCGCAAACGTCAGCGGATGCCTGCCAATCCTCAGGCAACTCACCCAGCGCCTTCGGCCACACCAGCCACTGCTGCCGGCCCTCGGCATCGCCGCGCACCCGCCGATATTCGTCAGTGTCGTCCCAGCCCAATACCTCACCCGCCCCGGCCTGCGGTATCAGTTGCAGTTGTGCCCACAGCGCATCGGGCAGCACACCCAACGCCTGCGCATCGGCCAGCCAGCCCTTGACCCTGGCGCGCTCGACCACCAGCAGTTGCAGGTGCCCGGCCTTTTGCGACAGGGCAAACACCTGCACCTGCTCTAGCGGTTGCTGCAATTGATCTTCCAGCACCAAGGGCCATTCATGGCGCTTGAGGCCCGGCGGCGCGGCCACCAGAAAGTGACTGCACAGCAACGCCGGCATCACCAGCGCCAGCCGATCGCTTTGCACAACGCCGGAGGGCGGCGGCCAGTCACCCTGCGCCTCGCCTGGCAAACGCCGCCATGTCCAGGGCTGATCGGGCTCAACGCTCGGCAGCACCAGCAGCCAGTGACGGGTATCACGCTTGCGCAGCGACCAGCGCTCAGACATCAAAGCCCCCACGCTCATGGCCGGGTATCGGGCAGGTTGAAAGTGCACACATAAGGGGCTCCGTGGTACATGAACTCCAGCCGCACCCCAAGGGTCGGCAGGCTGGCGACAGTGGAGGGAAACGCCAGCCAGCGATTGCCCTGATAGAAACTGAACTGCACCTGGCTTACCTCATCCAGTTGCTCGCGGTGCCGCCAGTGCGGCACGCCGGCTGCGTACACATCGGCCGAGGTGAGCAGGCTCAAGCGCCGCTCGCGGGCTTCGAACAGCAAACGCTGACGCTCCTGGCGCGATGTGCCGGGCGCCTGCAAACCGGCCTCGGGCCAGGCGCTCAATGCCACCCAGTCCAGCTGGCTGGCCGAGGGTTGCCAGTCCAGCCAGCGCGGCGATAACGGCAAGCGCTGCTCATACACCTGGCGCAGCACCAGGCTGTCGAAACGCCGCTCCAGCGCAAGGCAGAACTCCAGCACAGGCGGCTCGCTGCCCTGCTCGTCGAGCCGTTCACGCACATTGACCCAGCCATTGACCAACGCCGCCAGCAGCACGCCGAGCACGGCGGTCAGGGCCAGCGCCACCAACAACTCGATCAGGGTCAGGCCACCTTGGCGGGCGTTCATTGCGGGCGCACCAGAAACACGGTGAAGTGCCCCAACGGCTCACGCTCGTCACGCGCGGCAAACAACGCCAACTCACCACGCCGCAGGTTTTTCACGCCACGGGTCATCGCCAGATCCAGCCGCCAATGGCAGGTGTTGTGGCCCTGACGCAACTCGCCACGCGCCTGTTTGCCCGGCGGCCAGTAGTGCTCGACCGCAAACCGCGCCTCCAGCTCACGGGCGCACAGGCTGCCAAGCCGATGCTGCTGCACCGCCTGCTGCACGGCGATGCGCTGGCGCAGCAACTGGCTGACCATCACCGTCATCATCGCGGCGATGCCCAGCGCCACCATGACCTCCAGCAGAGTGAAACCGCGCTGCCGGTTCATAGCGGCTCCCTGCTGGCGTCTTGCGCTGCCCTGCAGGCGTGAGCGTAGCGCTCGCGAATGCTGACTATCAGCCACCGGACAGGGTGAAAGTGTCGGCCCCTTCGCGAGCTGGCGCTCACGCCTGCGGATCCTGTTCGGGCCTTGATTGCCTGGCATTGCCTCACTGGACATCGGTCCGCATCAAGCGGTTATCGCTCAACCACTGCCAGCGCTGGTGCCCTTCGGCCCACTGCCATTCCAGGTTCACCGCGTTCGCCACGCCGCTGGGGGTAAAGATCACCTGCGGCGTGCGCGAAGCCTGCCAGTTGGCCGTCACCTGCGCAGGCCACGGTTCGGCGCGCCAGGGCTCGGCCACCCATTGCTGTTTCTCGAAGCGCACGAACTCCGGCTGTTTGCCGGTCCAGCGCAGCCCCCGCAGTTGCCCGCTGTGCCGGGCCAGCGCCGCGTGCTGTTGCGCGCGTGCGGCCAGTTGCTCCAGCGCTTGCAGTGCAGGCGTTTGCCCGCCATTCAGCCAGGCCACGCTCAGGCCGCTGAACAGCCCGATGATGAGCATCACCACCAGCAATTCGAGCAGCGAAAAGCCCCGCGCGCGCTTCACCCTCACAAGCTCCAGTTACCAATGTCGCTGTCGGTGCCCTCGCCGCCATCGACGCCATCGGCGCCCAGCGAATAGATATCGATGCGCCCGTGTTCACCCGGCGCCCGGTAGCGGTACGCATTGCCCCACGGATCGTCCGGCAGCCGGCGAATATAGCCATCGGCGCGCCAGGCGCGGGCCAGCGGCTCGGCGCTCGGTGCCTTGACCAGCGCGCCCAGTCCTTGCTCGGATGTCGGGTAACGCAGGTTGTCGAGGCGGTACATGTCCAGCGCCTGCTCCAGCGTCGACAGGTCGGCCAGCACCTTCTGGCGCATGGCCTTGTCCTGGTTGCCGAGCACGCTGGGCGCGACCACGGCGATCAACAGGCCGATGATGAAAATCACCACCATGATTTCCATCAGGGTGAAACCGCGCTGGTTGCGCAAACGAGGCATAGATCGCTTCTCCATATCAGAAAGACAGACCCTGGTTGAGCTGCATGATCGGCAGCAACACCGCGAGCACGATGAACAACACCACCGCGCCCATCACCAGAATCATCAGGGGTTCGAACAAGGCCATCAGCGTGTCCACCTGACGGGTGAAACCGCGCTCCTGGTTGTCGGCGACCCGCTCGAGCATGTCGGGCAAGGTGCCGCTGGCCTCGCCGCTGGCCACCATGTTGAGCAGCAGCGGCGGAAAATGCCCGGCGCCGCTCAAGGCGCGGTGCAGGCTGACGCCGCCCTCGACCTGTTCGCGCACGGTTTGCAGGGCGCTATGCACTTCGCGGTTGCCGACCGTGGCGGTGGCAACGTGCAAGGCCTCGAGCAACGGCACGCCGCTGCCGGCCAGAATCGCCAGGCTGCGCGCCAGGCGGGCGCTTTCGAGCACGCTCAGCAGTGCGCCGACTTTCGGCCAGCGCAGCAGCGCCCGGTCACGCCGCAACCGCCAATGCGCCTTGCGCAGCAGGGCGCCGGCGCCCAGACCGCCCAGCACCAGCAGGCCCAACAGCCAGGGCCCGACCAGCAATAATCCGTCACTGAGGCCAATCAGCACCCGCGTCACCAGCGGCAAGGTCTGCCCGCTGTGGCTGAACTGCTCGGTGAGTTTGGGCACCACAAAGGTCATCAAGCCGATGACCACCGCCAGCGACACCAGCATCAGCACCGCCGGGTAAATCATTGCGGTGCGCGCCTTGTGGCGCTGGCGCTGTACTTGCTCAAGGTGGTCGGCCAGGCGCTCCAGCACCGGCGCCAGCTTGCCGGAACGCTCGCCGGCCTCGACCAGCGCGCAATACAAATCATCGAACAGCCCGCCCTGACGGCGCAGGCTCTGCGCCAGGCTATGGCCTTCGCCCAGCGCGCCGCGCACCGCCACCAAAAGAGTGCGAATCGCCGGCTGCGCCAGTTGCCGTTCCAGCGTCGCCAAAGCATCGACCAGCGCAATTCCGGCGCTGGACAGCGTTGCCAGTTGCCGGGTCAGCTCGCACAACTGGCCATGGTTCAGGCGCTGGCTGCGCGGCAGGCGCGTGGCGCTGTTTTGCACCTGCAAGTGGCGGGCGAACAGCCCTTGCTCGCGCAGCAGTTGCCGCGCATGCCGTTCGTTCTCTGCTTGCAGGCTGGCCTTGCGGGTGCGGCCGGCCTGATCCAGGGCCTGATAAATGTAAGTCGGCATCGATCAGCCCCGCACCGCGCGCAGCACTTCGGCCAGGCTCGTTTCGCCACGGCGCAGGCACTCGCAGGCCATGTCGGCCAGGCTCTGGCGCTTGTCCTTGAGGTAGTCGTGCATCGCCACTTCGCTGGCGCCGTCGTACAGCAGGCGGATCAGCCCGTCGTCCAGCTCGATGAATTCATACAGGCCGATGCGCCCGTCGTAGCCGCTGCCCTGGCAACGCTCGCAGCCCTGCGCGTGAAAGCTTTCATGCAGCTCACCCAGCTCGGGCCACAGCGCGCGCTCGGCGGCTTGCAACGGTTGCGGTGTGGCGCACGAACACAATTTGCGTACCAGCCGCTGGGCCAGCACGCCTTTGAGGCTGGAGGCGATCAGAAACGGCTCGACGCCCATGTCGCGCAGGCGCGTGACCGCACCGACGGCGCTGTTGGTGTGCAGGGTCGAGAGCACCAGGTGTCCGGTCAGGCTGGCCTGCACGGCAATCTGCGCGGTCTCGCGGTCGCGGATTTCGCCGAGCATGATCACGTCCGGGTCCTGACGCAGAATCGCCCGCAGGCCGCTGGCAAAGGTCAGCCCGGCCTTGGGATTGATCGCGGTCTGGCCGATGCCGGTGATCGCGTACTCCACCGGGTCTTCGACGGTCAGAATGTTGCACGAACCATCGTTAAGGCTGTTGAGGCTGGCGTACAGCGTGGTGGTCTTGCCGGAGCCGGTCGGCCCGGTGCTGAGCACGATGCCGTTGGGTCGCGCCAGGCAGGCACGCAAACCGCGCTGCACCGCTTCGGGCATGCCGAGGTTGGCCAGGTTCAGCAGGCTGGCCTGCTTGTCGAGCACGCGCATCACCACCCGCTCGCCATGAATGCCGGGCAGCGTCGACACGCGAATGTCCACTTCACGACCCGCCGCACGCAGGGTAATGCGGCCGTCCTGCGGCTGGCGTTTTTCGGCGATGTCGAGGCGCGCCATGACTTTGATCCGCGACACCAGCATCGCCGACAGCGGACGCGGCGGGCGCAGCACTTCGCGCAGATGACCGTCGACGCGCAGGCGGATCACCAGGCTGGCCTCGAAGGTTTCGACATGAATGTCCGAGGCCTGCAAGCGCAGCGCCTCACCGAACAGGCCGTTGATCAGGCGGATCACCGGCGCGTCGTTGTCGTTTTCCAGCAGGTCTTCAATCTTGGGCAGCTCGCTCATCAGGCTGTCGAGGTCGACCCGATCGCCGATGCCTTCGATCAGCGCGGCGGTGGCTGACTCGCCGGCCTGATACAGCAGGCCCAGGCGGCTGTCGTAATCGGCAGCACTCAAGTGCTCGACCGTCAGCGGCCGGCCATGCACGCGCAGCACTTCCTGCACGATGTCAGTGTCGGCACCGACGCGCAGCCACAACTGCCAGCCCTGCTCGGCCGGCACCCGCGCCACGCCGGCCTGACGCGCCAGGCGATAGGGCAACAAGGCACTCATCAGGCCGCTCACCAGACCGCCGACCCCAACCGCTCGCGGCTGGAGGGGAACAGTTGCAGCAAAGTCTCGCCGGCGTTTTGCTCCGGCAATGCCAGATTGGTGCTGGTCTTGAGATTGCGGTATTTCTCGCTGCTCAACTGCGCCAGCGTCTGGTCGTCACGCACGATGCGCGGGCGGATGAACACCATCAGGTTCTGCTTGACCCGCTGCGTAGCGTTGGAGCGAAACAGCCGGCCGAGGCCTGGAATATCACCCAGCAACGGCACGCGCTGGTCGCTGTCGGTGCTTTCGTCGCCGATCAGGCCGCCGAGGACTACCAGGCCGTTGTCGGCGACCATGACCTTGGTCTTGATCTCGCGCTTGTTGGTGATCACGTCACTGGCCGAGGCGCTGTCGGCAATCGACGAAACTTCCTGGACGATGTCCATGCGCACGGTGTTGTCGATATTGATCTGCGGCTTGATGCGCAGCTTCACCCCGACTTCCTTGCGCTCGATGGTCTGGTACGGGTTGGCGTTGTTCTGGGTCACGGAGCCGGTCACGAACGGCACTTCCTGGCCGACCAGAATCGACGCTTCGGCGTTGTCCAGAGTCAGCAGGGTCGGGGTCGAGAGCAGGTTGAAGCCGCTCTGGCCCTTGAGCGCATTGATCAGCGCCAGAAAATTCAGGCCGCCGCCGCTGAGGTTGCCGATGCCGGCGGTGGCGCCCTGCACGCCTGAGAGCAATTCTGCCAGCGCGCCGCTGTCGCCACTTTGCGCCAGCGCACCGACCGCGGCGACGCTGGGCGCATTGCTGCCGGGAAAGTTGAAGGCCCCGCCGCCGAGGCTGTCGTGCTGAAACAGCCACTGCACGCCGAGCTCTTGCACGCGGGTGTCGGAGACTTCGGCAATGATCGCCTCGACCACCACCTGGGCGCGGCGAATGTCCAGTTGCTCGACGATGCTGCGGTACGCCGCCAGTTCGCTGTCCGGGCCGACCATCACCACCGCGTTGGTGCCCTCTTCATACTCCATGCGCACGCCGCTGGTGCTGACCATTACCGGCTTCTCGCCCTCGGCGGCGGTGCCCGGTGGCGTGGCCGCCTGTTCCTGGCCCAGGCCGCGCAACACCTTGACCACCTCGGCGGCGTTGGCATGGCGCAGGTAAATCACCACCGTGTTGCTGCTGTGCAGCGCATCGCGCGGCTTGTCCAATTGACTGAGCAAGGCGCGCACACGCTGGCGGCTGTCGGTGCTGCCGCGCACCAGCAAGGCGTTGCTGCGCGGGTCGGCGACCACCTGCGCACTGTCGGCGCCCTGTTCGCGGGCCAGCAGGCGGGTCATCAACAGCGCGGTGTCGTTGGCGCTGGCGTTCTTCAGCGGCATGACTTCCAGCGGTTCCTGGCTGACCTGATCGAGCTGCCCGAGCAATTTGTCGATGCGGTCGAGGTTGCTGCGCCAGTCGGTGATCACCAGCAGGTTGGCCGACGGATACGGTGTGATCACACCCACGCGCGGGTCGATCAGCGGCTTGAGGATATTGAGCATTTGCTCGCTGGCGGCATTGCGCACGTTGAACACGCGGGTGGCCATGCCGTCGTTGGTCTGCCCGGCTTTTGATTGCGTAATGCTGCGGCCTGATTCCACCGGCACCGGCTCCAGCCGCGCTGCTTCATCGGGGACGATCTTCACGCTGCCATTGGGCAGGTCTACAGCGGCAAAGCCCTGGGCACGCAACTGCGACAAGAAGATTGCGTAGATCTCGTCGCTGCCGAGCATCTCGATGCTGCGCACCGTGACCTTGCCCTTGACCCGAGGATCAATGATGAAGGTGGTGTTGGTGATGCGCGACACGCTGTCGATGAATTCCGACAGTTCGGTGTCGACGAAATTGACCTCGTACACCGGGTCTTCTTCGGCGTACACGCCGCCCAGGTTCATGGCACACAGCACCAGTGCGAGACGCAATGCTTGCTTGCAACGATTATTGATCATGCTTATCCCTGTTGCCGGATGCCGAAAGGTGGACGTTGTGCCGGCCACGGCAAGCGCTCGCGCTGGCCGTGGTTGTCGAAGATCAGGCCGCGCTCGTCGATGTCCTGCAACACGATGCCGGGCGCCAGGCGCTGGCCGCGGCTCAAGGTGCGCTGGCGCTGTTCGTAACGCAGCACCACCACCGTGGCGGCCAGGTCGCGGGCCTTGAGGCTGCCGATGTATTCGATCGGCAGGCGGGTCAGCGGCAGCTCGCCGGTATTCACCGCTTCGCGCTGCCAGTGCGCGCCGAGCAATTGCGGCAGCGGCGCCAATGCAGCCGGCGCCACGGCGGCAGGTGTACGGCCATGCCAGAGCTGCACCACGCATTGCGCTGCCAGCCAGCCGCACAGGGCGACCAGCAGCAGATGACTCAACCCGGTCAGCCGGCTCAACTGGCCAGCTCACGCGGATGCCAGCCAGGATGACCCTGCACATAGCGCATCTGTGGCAACGCCAGGTTCGCCAGTTGCCAGCCCTCGGGCTGCTCGCGCAGCCATTGTTCCAGGTGCTGCCACAGCGGCTGGCCGGCCTGCGCGTCGAAACCCAGGCCGAAGGTGCGGCATTGCCCGGCCGTTTCGCCGACGCCGCTGATGCGCTTGCCGCTGGCGCTGTAAGTCACCTGCCAGGTGTGGCCGAACCAGCGCGGCAAATCCTGGCTGTTGTCCAGCAGCAACGGCTCGCCGAACAACTGCTCGGCGGCGTTTTCCAGCACGTTCGGGACTTGTCTGGCCGCGACATCGACCACCGGCGCCGGGTAGCTGCCGGTCAGGCTGAGCAAGTGTTCGCGGGTAATCGTCTGCCCGCGCTCCAGCGGAAAGTCATAACGCAGGCCCGGCAACAGCACCGCGCTGTCGGGTTGTGCGGCCAGCGCCTGATGCAACAGGCGGTCCCAACTGGCCCCGCGCACATCCCGGCGCCAGAGGTTTTCCGGCGCCCGCGCCAGCGGCTGATCGAGCCAGCCGGCATGGGCTGCACGTTGTTGCTGGGCAAGCTGGCGAATGCGCTGTGCTTCGGCCTGATCATCAGCGCCCAGCGCACTGGCCAGTGCCGGTTGGAATTGCGCGGCGAACTGCCAGTTGCCCGCTACCTGCTGGCAACGAATCCGAAAGGCGCCGCTGGCCCGCACACCGCCGAGTACCACCGGCACCCGTTTACCCGAGGCCTGCAAGGCTTCGATCGGTTGCGGCCAGAAGTCCTGGCCACGGGCGCTGAGGACGATGTCGATCTGGCTGACCCGTTCGGCCAGCCAAAGGCTTGGGCCGGTGCCGACATCGGCCAGGGCGATCACCAGATCAGCCTCGCTACGCGCCTGTTCGAAGGCCGGTTGCAGGCTGTCGAGCCATTGCTTGAGCGAGGCTTTCTGATCGCGGGCATAGGGGTCGGTAACGCCGACCACCGCGATGCGCACGCCGCCGCGTTTGAAGAAGGTCACGGCCTGAGTGCCCAGCCGCTGCGCGAGTTCGCTGCCAAGCCCGGCGCACAGCACCGGGTGCTGAAACTGGCGATAAAGGCCGGCGCAGGCCTGTGGCCACAGCAGGCGTTCGTCGCTGCTGACGCGCACTTCGGTGCCCAGCAACGCACTGCCCTGCACGCCCGACAACCCCTGGCTCAGATACGCCAGACCGCTGCCGTTCCAGCACTGGCCGTTCTCCAGGGTCAGGCTGTTGCCTTCACCGGCCTCCAGGCGCATGCGCCGCAGCAAAGCGCCCAGCACCGGGTAGCCGCCGGTCTGCAAGGGGCCGGTCAGGCTGGCGTCGAGAAACGTGTCGAGGGTGCGATTGCCGGGATTGGCAGCGCGGGCATCCGCACCGCTGATCCAGGGTGCCTGGCCGATGCGCGTGGCCGGTCCCAGGCGGGTGGCCGGCACCACAGGTTTGCCCGGCTGGCGGGCATCGAGGGTGTCGGCGACATACAACAGGTCGACTCGGGCATCGCTGCCTGAGAGAGCCTTGCCGCCCGAAGGTCCGGCCAACGTCGAGCAGGCCGACAGCCACGGCGCCATCGCGCCGACCGTCATCCACCCCAATACATCGCGTCGCACCATCGAAACCATTGTTTACGCACCCAGGACTGTGATCAGTACAGGGGCGGCATATTGGCGATGGCAAATGACAGTTTGATGGCAGTTTTGCAACCCAACTTACATGACGAAGCGGCATGCCGAAGCTGCATGCCGGTTAAATGCGTAAAGACGTATCACCACCGAAACACTTTGAAACAAACACCGTTCGTCTGATGACACAACTTAACCAAACTGCCAAGAAACCATCACACTTGGCTCTTAGAGTTCGCGGCTCCTTATCCATTCCTGCTTTCATAAAAAGGACCTGATGAATGAGCCGTGACACCGGTGACAACCTGAACCGCAACCTGAGCGTCAACGAACCGATGGAGTCGATCATCGACACCTTCCTGAGCCGTCGCAGTGTGGTACGCGGTGGCCTGGGCGCTGCGATCGCGCTGATTGCCGGTACCGGCCTGACCGGCTGCTTCGACAGCGGCGGTGGCTCCGATGACGATGATGTTGCCGAACCGGTAACGCCGACCCCTGAAGTGCCGAAACTCAAACTGGGTTTCAACTCGATTCCAGGTTCACGTACCGACGCCTGCGTCGTGGCGGCCGGTTATGTCGCCCATGTGCTGGCCCCGTGGGGCACGCCGTTCAACACCAACGCCAGCGCCTGGAAAAGCGACGGCACCAACACCTCCAAAGACCAGGCCAACGCGGCCGGCATGCACCACGACGGCATTCATTACTTCCCTATCAATGGCAGCTCGACCGAAGGCATCATCGCCATCAACTATGAGTACATCGATGCCAAGGCCCTGCATCCCAACGGCCCGACCACCGTCAGTGGCAAGCGCCCGGTCGAGGAAGTGCGCAAGGAAATCAACGCTCACGGCGCTGGCGTGTTCCGTGTACGCAAGGTCGGCAGCCGCTGGCAGATCGTCGACAACGACCCGCTCAACCGCCGCCTGACCACCGACTCGGTGATGAACATCGCAGGTCCCCTCAAGGGCACCGACCACGTCAAGACCAAGTTCTCGCCGGACGGCACCCGCACTCGCGGCACCAACAACAACTGCGGCAACGGCTACACGCCATGGGGCACTTACCTGACCTGTGAAGAAAACTGGCCTGGCATCTTCGTCAACAAGGGCACCGTACCGGCCGACCAGAAACGCATCGGCGTGGCCACCGGCAGCACCAACTACAGCTGGGAAACTGCCGCCGGCGACAGCAGCGAAGTCAACGACGAGTTCGGCCGTTTCAACATCACCCCGCGCGGCGCCACCGCCACCGACGACTACCGCAACGAAGCCAGCACCTATGGCTATATCGTCGAGATCGACCCGTACAGCGCCACGACCACCGCGACCAAGCGCACAGCGCTGGGCCGTTTCCGCCACGAAGGTTGCTGGCCGGGCCTGCTGACCGAAGGCAAGCCGGTGGTGTTCTACATGGGCGACGACTCGCAGAACGAATACCTCTACAAGTTCGTTTCCACCGCCTTGTGGACCGCCGCCGACGCCAACCCGAGCGATCGCCTGGCCACCGGCGCCAAATACATGGACAGCGGCAAACTGTACGTTGCCCGCTTCAATGCCGACGGCACCGGCACCTGGCTGCTGCTTGAGGCCGCCACCGCGACCACCGACGGCAGCACTCTGGGCGCCAAGTTCACCGATCTGCCGGGCATCATCCTCAACACCCGTGGCGCGGCCGATGCCGTCGGCGCAACACCGATGGACCGCCCGGAATGGACGGCGGTCAACCCGGTCAATGGCGACGTGTACCTGACCCTGACCAACAACACCAGCCGCACCGTGGCCAACGCGGCCAACCCGCGCGTCAACAACAAGCACGGTCATGTGATCCGCTGGCATGACGCCGACAACCAGACCTCGTTCACCTGGGACATCTTCGTCTTCGGCGCCAACGCCGCCGGCACCGCCGACCTCAACCGCTCCGGCCTGACCGAGCTGAACCAGTTCGCCAGCCCTGACGGCATGACCTTCGACAGCCGCGGCATCCTGTGGATCCAGACCGACAACGGCGAATCGACAATCACCAGCTACACCAACGACCAGATGCTGGCCGTGATCCCGAGCAACATGGTCGACGCTGCCGGCAAGCAGATTCCGGTCAACGCCAGCAACCAGGCCGACCTGCGCCGCTTCTTCGTCGGCCCCAACGACTGTGAAGTGACCGGTGTGACCTTTACCCCGGACAACAAGAGCATGTTCATCAACATCCAGCACCCGGGTAACTGGCCGTCGACCGATGTCGCCACCGATGTCACCGTCGGCACCGTGCGCCCACGCGCATCCACCGTGGTGATTCAACGGGCTGATGGAGGGGATCTGGGGGTTTAAAACCTCGCGTAGCGTTACGCGATTGCCTGTAGAACCGGCTTGAAGCCGGTTCTACAGGTGACTGCCGATCAGTCAGGCTACTGCGCAGCCTGAGCGCGTTTTAACGCATCCAAGGCGGAATCGGCTCTTCATTGCTCGGTTCTGCCGTCGTTTCAGCCGCCACGCGGGCCGCCTGCCGGCGGGCCTCGTCGCGCTGGGCGGCTTCGATTTCACGCATCACACCAAACACATCGGCGCTGTGATCATCGTCTGCGAACACACCGGTCAGCTCTGTGGCCGGCGTTAACGTGGCGGCCTCATAGTGCGCCCACATCTCTCTGGCATACCGCGTTTGCAGCAGCTCCGGCGCAAAGCGACCGAAGTAGCTGGCCATGTTGCCAACGTCACGCTCCAGCATGCTGAATGCATGGTTGTTGCCTGCCGCATCCACGGCCTGTGGCAGGTCGATGATCACCGGCCCATCAGGCGCCAGCAACACATTGAACTCCGACAGGTCACCGTGCACCAGGCCTGCGCAGAGCATCAGCACGATCTGCCTGATCAGGAAGGCATGGTATTCGCGCGCCTGCTCGGGTGTCAGCTCGACATCGTTGAGGCGCGGCGCGGCATCGCCATAACCGTCGGTGATCATCTCCATCAACAGCACGCCGTCGAGGAAGTCATACGGCGTCGGCACCCGCACACCGGCGCTGGCCAGTTTGAACAGCGCCGCCACTTCGGCGTTCTGCCAGGCCTCTTCGGCCTCTTTGCGACCGTACTTGGTGCCCTTGGCCATGGCGCGTGCCTGTCGGCTGTTACGCACCTTGCGTCCTTCCTGATACTCCGCCGCCTGACGGAAACTTCGTTTATTGGCCTCCTTGTAGACCTTGGCACAGCGCAGTTCCTTGCCGCAGCGCACCACATATACAGCTGCCTCTTTACCGCTCATCAGCGGACGCAGCACCTCGTCGACCAGACCGTCTTCGATCAGGGGTTCAATGCGTTTTGGAGTTTTCATCGGCTTTCAGTGTGGGTCCTTTGCCTGATACGCGGTACCGCCGTTATACGGCAATCTTCTGCACGCGAGTAGAGGGAGCATGGCGTGGTTTGACGCCCGGTGAACCTCAAGGCGTGCAGCAGGCCTTGGAGTAGCAGCTTTCACGCCAGTTTCATCCCTGGCGAAACAACTCGCCGGGCGTAAACCCGAACAGGCTCTTGAAGGCGGCAATAAACGCCGATGTCGAGTCGTAGCCGCTTTGCAGCGCAGCCTGGGTGACGCTGGCGCCGCTGTGCAACGCCCCCAGCGAAGCCAGCAGGCGGGCGCGCTGGCGCCAGCCGCGAAAGCTCAGACCGGTTTCACGCTGAAACAAACGCATCAGGGTTTTTTCCGATGTGCCCAGCCGCGCGGCCCATTCCTGCAGGCTGACATTCAGGCTCGGCTCGGCAATCAACTCGTTGCACAGCCCCAATAACCGCGCATGACGCGGCAACGGCAGGCTGAAGCCGACCTCGGGCAGGGTCGCCAACTGGTCGAGCAGCACCTGTACCAGCCGTGCCTCGCTGCTCTCGTGCTCGGGGTAGGCCGCCGGCAACTGACAGAAACGCTTGATCAATTCGCGCGCCAGTGGCGTCACTTCCAGCACCCGGCAACGCCCCGGCGCCCACTCACAATCGCGACTGCGCACATACAGGCTGCGCATCTCGGCCTGCATCGAGGTCAGCACCTGGTGTTCGAGCCCCGCCGGAATCCACACGCCCCACTGCGGCGGTGCAAAGAAACTGCCCTCGCTGGTGTGCACGCCCAGCACGCCGCTGATGGCATACGAAAACTGCACCCAGTCATGCCGGTGCGGCGCGGTCCATGAGCCGGCGCCCAGGCTTTCGACCCGCGCATACAACGGGCGCGGCAAATCCCTAAGCTCAGGAATGCTGCGCTGCCCACGGGGCGAGTGCTCGGCAAGTTGTCCGTTACTCGGCATCTAATGGCCTTATGTCGCAAGACGGCAGAAGTGCATCAGAGTAGCCTGCCGACATTCCCTTTTACAAAGACTCAGGCAATGCAAGCACTCAAACACCTCAAGCGCGTCGTCACCGACTGGTTCCTGTGCGGCATGGTCCTGATGACCGTTCTGGCGTATTTCTTCCCGCACTTCGGCGGCAAGGGCGGCACCCTGCACGCCGAATACCTGATCAATGCCGGCGTGTTCATCGTGTTCTTCCTGCACGGCATCCACCTGTCCAGCGAACAGATCACCAAGGGCCTGAAGAACTGGCGTCTGCACGTGATGATCCAGGCCTTCACCTTCCTGGTCTTCCCGCTGATCTGGCTGGCCTGCGACCGGCTGCTGGGCACGCACATCCCGGCCATGCTGATGCTCGGCTTCCTGTACCTGTGCGCCCTGCCATCGACCATTTCGTCCTCGGTGGCCCTGACCGGCAGCGCGGGCGGCAACGTACCGGCGGCGATTCTCAATGCCAGCCTGTCCAGCGTCCTGGGGATTTTCATCACGCCATGGCTGATGAGCCTGGAAATGGGTTCGGGGTCCGGCGGCATCGATCTGGGCGATACCCTGCTGGAGCTGTGCACCATCCTGTTGCTGCCACTGATCCTTGGCCAGTTGCTGCGCCCGGTATTGGGCAAATTCTTCGCCCGCTACAAGAAATTCACCAACGTCATCGACAAGCTGGTGATCCTGTTGCTGGTCTATGCAGCGTTCTGCAATTCGATGCTCTCGGGGCTGTGGCAAGACCAGGGCAACGGCGTGATTGTCGCGGCCATTATCGGCAGCGCGATTCTGCTGGCGGTGATCCTGCTGCTCACCACCTCGACGGCGCGTGCCTTGAAGCTCGACCATGCCGACAAAGTCGCAGCGGTGTTTTGCGCGACCAAGAAATCGTTGGCCGCCGGTGCGCCCATGGCGGCGATCATCTTCAACGGCCATCCGGCGATGGGCCTGATCCTGCTGCCGATCATGATCTACCACCCGCTGCAATTGATCGTCTGCTCGGTGATCGCCGAAAACTACGCCAGCCAGCACAAGCGCACGCTGTCGGCAGCCGCCCGCGAAGAAGCCCGCGCCGCCTGAGTGCGCGCCTACATCAGGCCTTCGTCATCGAGCATGACCCGTGCATAGAAGACGATGGCGACCGTGGGTATCAACGCCGAATACCCCGGTCGCAACGCACTGCCCAGGCGGGTCACCAGGTGCTGCACCGGGACATTGCGCACTGCGCCCAGCCAGCCCTTGAGCGAGCCGCCCGTACCGCTGACCACCAGCGCCTTGTCCGTCGGCACAGGCTTTAACGACGCCGCCACGGTCAGGCGTTCGGCCAGGGCGTCGACATGGCCGGCGTACACCGTCCACGGCATGGCCCGCACATTGGCTCGGGGCGCCTGAATCAGGGCCTGGACCAGCGGGTGATCGTCGACAAAGGCGTGGCGAAAGAAGCTGCGCAGCAGCAAGGCTTCGACCTCGACCACCGTGGCGCACTGATGCAATGCCTCGTCCAGACCGTACTGGCGGGCCAGCATGTGCAAGACGCGGGTATAGGAAACGCCATGCCGGCGCGCCGCATTGACCAGAAAATGACCGCCCACCAACTGGAATTCGCGCACGAAGGCATAGGTTTTATTGGCTTGCGGATCCTTAAGGCGTGTCCAGCGGCTGCGGCTCAGATGCTTGATGGCCTCGTCCAGCAGATAATCCGGCGAACGCTCCAGCACCGTGTGCAGGTAAGCGTCCTGCAACACCGGGTCAAGATCGACCTCGCGCAGCAGCTCATCCTCCGCCGTCGGCTCGCGAAAGCCGCTGAACTCGCAGGCCACCAGCACCTCACGCAGGCGCTTCCAGTAATGGTTGTGACCAAAGCCCTGCATGCGCACGTTATCGAAATGCTCGACCGCCATGCGTCCCAGACTGCGCTCGCCCAAGTTGAGCAGCAGAATCTGATCGTCACGTGAATACGCATTGATCAACCGCCCGCGAATCCTTGCCCGCAAGCGCGCCGCCTCATCGGCCTCCATGCGCACCGCCGCGCCCATCAACAGCACATCGCCGACGCTCAGGCCGCCGTCAGCCGGCGTGCCCAGTTGCCGGAGCGCGCTGATCAACAGCCGCCCGCCCAGCGAATGGCCGATCAGATTGATCCGGGTGATTGCAGGATGATGCTCAGCCAGGTACTGCGCCAGTTGGCTCAGCAAGACCTTGCCCATCGCCTCGGCGCGGGCACGAATGCGTGCAAAGTGCAGCGCCCGGTCGCCGGCCAGCGCAGCCGCGGCCGCCAGCGGGTGAACACGAGCGGCCGCCATCAATAGCCCGCGCGAGCGGTTGTCCAGTTGCGCGAAATGGCTCGACGGCCAGAAGGCCAGCACATTGACGCTCTGGCGCAGTTCACCGGGAATGCTGTTGGCCAGCAGGCGCCGGTCATCCAGATCGTGACCGGCCGAATAGCCATGAATGAAGATATTGGCAACATCGCCCGTGGCCTTGGGCAGGGTCAGAAACTTGAAGTGATTATCCACAGTGGTGTGCCAGCGCCCTTTCAGTCTCTGAGCGTTTAATTTCTGAAGATGAAGCGCTTGGCGATGCGCTTGATCAGGCGCAGGCACAGCATCACGCCGGCCAGCGCTATCACCGCCTTGGCCACGAGCATGAACCAGCCTTCGATTTCAGTGGACAGCAGGCCCATCAGCCAGCCCATGCCGGCAATCAACAGGCCGATCAGCAGCAGGCCGATGTGCGGTTGCAGCCAGCGGGTTCTGGCGCCTTTGTCGAACAGATAAAGCGCGATGCCCACCAGGGTGAGAAAAACCAGTACCGCGATGATGAGTCCCATGTTTTACCTGTTGAGCGAGCCAATCGGTGCGCGCCATGTCGCCGCAGCGCCTCGATTATGCCCAGCGCCCCCACCGATTGCTATCGGGGCGATCGGGCGCTCAGTGTTCCAGAATCGCCGTCACGCCCTGCCCGCCCGCTGCGCAGATCGAGATCAGCCCGCGTCCCTGGCCTGCCACGTCCAGCAACTTGGCCAGGTTGGCGACGATTCGCCCGCCGGTGGCGGCAAATGGATGCCCGGCCGCCAGCGAGCTGCCTTTGACGTTCAGCTTGCTCAGGTCGATGCTGCCCAGCGGCGCGTCCAGGCCCAAGCGAGTGCGGCAGTATTCGGGGTCTTGCCAGGCTTTGAGGGTGCACAGCACTTGCGCGGCAAAGGCTTCGTGAATCTCGTAGTAGTCAAAGTCCTGCAGGCTCAGGCCATTGCGCGCCAGCAGGCGCGGCACCGCGTACACCGGCGCCATCAACAAGCCTTCTTCGCCGCGCACGAAATCCACCGCCGCCGCTTCACCGTCGCGCCAGTACGCCAGAATCGGCAAGCCACGCGCCTTGGCCCACTCTTCACTGGCCAGCAGCACCAACGAGGCGCCATCGGTCAGCGGCGTGGAGTTGCCGGCCGTCAGCGTGCCCTTGGCGCTGCGCTCGAACGCCGGTTTCAGGCTCGACAGCTTGTCCAGCGTCAGGTCGCTGCGCAGGTTGTTGTCGCGGGTCAGGCCGCGAAACGGCGTAAGCAGGTCGTCGTGCCAGCCTTCGGCGTAGGCGGCGGCCATCTTTATATGACTCTCCAGCGCCAGGCGGTCCTGCGCCTCGCGCTCGATGCCCCAGGTCTGCGCCATCAGCTCGCAATGCTGGCCCATCGACAGACGGGTGCGCGGCTCGCCATTGCGCGGCAACTCGGGTTTGAGGTGATGCGGACGCACCTGAAGCAGTGCCTTGAGCTTGTCGCCGGTGGATTTACTGCGATTAACTTGTAGCAGGATATTGCGCAGGCCTTCATTGACCCCGATCGGCGCATCGGAGGTGGTGTCCACGCCGCCCGCAATACCGCATTCGATCTGTCCCAGTGCAATCTTGTTGGCCACCAGCAATGCCGCTTCAAGCCCGGTACCGCAGGCCTGTTGCAGGTCATAAGCCGGGGTTTGCGCCGACAGCCGCGAGCCCAGCACGCACTCGCGGGTCAGGTTGAAATCGCGCGAATGCTTGAGCACCGCACCGGCCACTACCTCGCCCAGGCGCTGGCCGTGCAGGTTGTAGCGCTCGATCAGCCCTTCCAGCGCGGCGGTGAGCATGTCCTGATTACTGGCCGTCGCATACGCGCCATTGGAACGGGCGAACGGGATGCGATTGCCGCCGATAATGGCGACACGACGTGGCTGGTTCATGGAAAAACTCCCTTTTTTCAAGGATCGCGCAAGCGCTTGGAGGAGGCTGTGGATAAGTCGTGCTGTGGATGAACAGTACAGCCCAGACACGAACAAATGCCGCACCCCTGTGGTCCACTGCTTTGAACCCCGACTCAAGGAGAGTGTTCCATGTCGTCCGACCGTTATATCAATTTCGCCAATTCCGACATGGGCCGTCGGCTGGTGAAAGCCGTGGGCCTGCCGACCCCGACGCGTCTGGAACGCTGGCAGGCAGGACGCCTGCGCCCCATCGAAGGTGCCCTGCTGATCAGCGCCGGTCCGCTGGCCGATCAGGTTCGACTGTTTGCCGCGCGGCTGACCGATGCGCACTACACGCTCGGCAGCGATGTGCCCGGTGTCAGCCCGTGGGTTGCCGAGCAAAGCCCGCGCCTCAAGGCGGTGGTGTTCGACGCCAGCCAGTTGCAGCGCAACGAACACCTGGTGCAGTTGCGCGACTTCTTCAAGCCGCTGCTGCGCAGCCTGGAACGCAGTGCGCGCATCGTCATTCTGGGCCTGGCCCCGGACACGCTCGACGACCCGCTGGCCGCCAGTACCCAGCAGGCTCTCGAAGGTTTCAGCCGCTCGCTGGCCAAAGAGGTACGCGACGGCGCCACCGTGCAATTGCTGCGCGTCGATAGCGATGCCACCGATCAGCTTGAAGGCGCGCTGCGCTTTTTCCTGTCGCCCAAGAGTGCGTTCATTTCTGGTCAGGTGCTGCACCTCAGCGCCTCCAGCGGTCAGGTTCAGGACTGGAGCCGGCCCTTGAGCGGGCGCCGGGCGCTAGTGACCGGCAGCGCCCGAGGCATCGGTGCGGCCATCGCTGAAACCCTGGCCCGCGACGGCGCCAAGGTCATTCTGCTGGACGTGCCGCAGGCCCGCGCCGACCTCGAAGCACTCGCCTCACGGCTGGGCGGCCAGGCGCTGGCGCTGGACATCACCGCCGACGATGCCGCCGCCCAGTTGCAGGAGCACCTGCCCGACGGCCTCGACATTCTGGTGCACAACGCCGGCATCACCCGCGACAAGACCCTGGCCAACATGACCCCGGACTTGTGGGATGCGGTGCTGAACATCAACCTCGATGCGCCGCAAAAGCTCACCCAGGCGCTGCTCGACAGCGGCGCCCTGCACGAGAACAGCCGCATTGTGCTGATGGCCTCGATCAGCGGCCTGGCCGGTAATCGCGGGCAAACCAACTACACCACCAGCAAGGCCGGACTGATCGGCTATGCACGGGCGATGGCGCCGGCCTTGAAGGCGCGCGGTATCAGCATCAATGCGGTGGCGCCAGGCTTTATCGAAACGCGCATGACCGAGCACATGCCCTTTGCCCTGCGCGAAGCCGGGCGGCGCATGAGTTCGCTGGGCCAGGGCGGCTTGCCGCAGGACGTCGCGGAAGCGGTGGCCTGGCTCAGCCAGCCTGGCAGTGGTGCCGTCAGCGGCCAGGTGCTGCGCGTCTGCGGCCAAAGCGTCATCGGGGCCTGAAGCCCCCAACCCGCACAAGGAGGATCTGCAAGATGACTGCTCACTGGCGATACCTGGAAAGCCTGCAACCGTTGCCCAACCTGTTTATCCAGGCCGCACTGCGGCGCAAGGTCAGCGGCACGCAACTGCCGGACCTGGGCCTGCGCAGCTGGCTGGACGTAGACGCCGGCAAACTCGCCGCCTACCGCGAGGTGTGTGGTTTTGCCGAGAGCAGTCTGCTGCCGCCGACCTACCCGCACGTACTGGCCTTCCCGCTGCAGATGCAACTGATGACCTCGGCGGACTTTCCGTTTCCGCTGCTGGGTCTGGTGCATCTGGCTAACCGCATCAGCCTGCATCGCCCGCTCGGCGGCGTCACCAAGGTCTATGTCAGCGTGCAGGCCACCGACCTGCAAGCGCACGCCAAGGGCGCGACCTTCAGCCTGGTCACCCAGGTCGACGATGGCGTGGGCCTGTTGTGGGAAGAACACAGCACATTCTTGTGCAAGAACGTCAAAATCGAAGGCCCGCTGGGCGGCGACTTCGAACCCTCGCCGCTGCCACTGAACGAAGTCACGCGCTGGGAAACGCCCGCCGCCATTGGCCGGCAGTACGCCAAAGTGTCCGGCGATTACAACCCGATCCACCTCAGTGCGGCGAGCGCCAGACTGTTCGGCTTCCCGACCGCCATCGCCCATGGCATGTGGCTCAAGGCCCGAGCGCTGGCGGCGCTGATCGATCACCTGCCCGCCTCGAATGTCGAGATTGCCGTGCAGTTTCACAAGCCGGTGCGCTTGCCCGGCAGCGTGACGCTGTCGGCCAGCGCGCCCGGGTCGCATGGCCAGTTCAGGGTCGACGGCCACGAAGCAGGCATCGAGCACATGACCGGGGAATGGAAGCCGATCGAGGGATAACCGCGCGGCGCAGGCAAATATGCCTGCGCCACTTGCCTGTGTCGTCTTTCAGCCTGAAGCTATGCGGCCTCAGGAGACCATTGATGAACCTCGAAGAACTCACCGCCCGCCTGCACCGTATCCGCGATAACAACGACTGGAAGCCATTTCACAGCCCGAAAAACCTGGCCATGGCCGCCAGTGTGGAAATGTCCGAGCTGGTGGAAATATTCCAGTGGCTGAGCGAAGACCAGTCGCGTCAGCTGCCGCCTGAAAAACTGGCGCATGCCGGGCAAGAAGTCGGCGATATCGTCCTCTACCTGCTGTTGCTGTGCAGCGAGCTGGGCCTGGACATGAACGAGGTGGTGCGCAGCAAGCTGGCCGACAGCGAGCGGAGGTTTGCCAAGTGACGGATCAGGAAGTGACTGGCCTGGAAGTGACTGGCAGCGACCGGCATTTCGACCAGCTTGCCACCCGCTTTGCCGAAAAGATCTATGGCGGGGCCAAAGGCGCGATCCGTCTGGCCGTGTTGCAGGCCGACCTCAGCGAAGCACTGCCCGAACGCCCGCTGCGCGTGCTGGATATCGGCGCAGGCCTGGGCCACATGTCGCTGTGGCTGGCCAGCCTGGGTCATCAAGTGACGCTGGCCGAACCCGCCGCGCCGATGCTTGAAGGCGCCCGTCAACGCTTTGCCGAAGCCGGGCAGTCGGCGACCTTTATTCAGGCGCCCTGGCAAGAATTACCCGACTTGCTGCACGAGCCCTTTGATCTGGTGCTGTGCCATGCGGTGCTGGAATGGCTGGCCGAGCCGTACACCATCCTGCCGGTGCTGCATCAATTGACTCGCCCTGAAGGCTGGTTGTCGCTGGCGTTTTACAACCGCGATGCGCTGGTGTATCGCAATCTGCTCAAGGGTCACTTTCGCAAACTGCGCGGCGACAGCCTGGCCGGCGAGAAACAGAGCCTCACGCCGCAAGAACCTCTGGACCCACGGGAGATGGCCACGCAACTCGGCGCGCAATGGCGGGTCGAAACTCAAAGCGGCGTGAGAGTGTTCCACGACTACATGCCGATCGATTTCCAGAAGCGCGCCGAACTCGAGCAACTGCTGGAAATGGAACTGAGCCATCGCCGGCACCCGGCCTTCGCAGGCCTGGGTCGTTATCTGCACTGGATCTGCCGCCCCGTGTAACCCACACCGGAGACCGCGCATGAACATGAAGGTCAACTCTCGACTCGCTGTGCTGGCCATCGCGCTGGCGATCAGCGCCTGTCAGAGCGAAAATCCTTATCAAGCGGTCTCCAACCCTTTGCCACCGGCCCCGCCGCAGGCCGCGCAGGCCATCGACCTGAGCGCCTACCCGGCAGCGCCGCGCGACTATGCGCAGTACCGCAGCTGGCGCTGGCTGGATAACCGGCCGCCCACCGGTTCCGCCTGGGTGGATCCTGCACAGATCAGCGAGGCGGTCAGCAACGGCCTGGACCAACGCGGCCTGCGACCGTCGCGCAGCGCCGGTGCCGACCTTTACGTGCAAGCAGGCAGCCGGCTCGAAACCCGCCTGCGCCAGGTGCGCGAAGACTATAACGACCCGTATTACGCAGGCGGCATGGGCTATGGCGGCTATCGGCACGGCTATGGCGGCTACGCCACGGTGCCAGTGACACGCACTTATCAAGAGCAGGTCCTGGTGGTCAACATTCAACTGTTCGATGCGCGCACCGGCCAGCCGGTCTGGAGCGCCAGCGCCGAAGCGCCCAGCGGTAACGATCAGGCCGCCCGCAGCCAGGCATTGCGTCAGGCTGTGCAACAGGCCCTGACGGCGTATCCTCCGTCCTAATCTCTGGAGAAACTGCCATGTATCTTCGTCTTGCCGTGTTGTCTTTCACCGTGCTGCTCGGCGCTTGCCAGAGCAGTAACGTCAACCGCGATTTCGATGCCCGTCGTGACTTTGGCGGTTACCGCAACTGGAGCTGGCAAGAACCCGGCGTGCAGTACCAGCCGGCCGATCCGCGACTCAAAAGCGACCTGACCGAACAGCGCATTCGTGACTCGATCAACCAGCAGCTCGAACAGCGTGGTCTGCGCCAGGCGGCCAGAGGTGCGCCGGTCGATCTCAAGGTTCAGGCCTGGCTGATTGTCGAAAACCGCCAGCAACTGGTCAGCACCAACTACGGCAGCAGTTGGGGTCCGTGGGGCGGTTATGGCTATTGGGGCGGGCCGATGGCCAGTGAAACCCGCAGCGTCGACTATAAAGTCACCACCCTGCAGATCGACCTGTTCGACGGCAAGGACGGCAAGCTGGTGTGGCGCGGCAGCACCGAGCGGATCCTCGACCAGAATCAGGCCAACCCGGTAGAACGCGAAACCGCTGTGCGCAATACCGTGGCGAAGATTCTGGAGCAGTACCCGCCACGCTAACGACGGTGGCCTCCAGCCTCCGGCAGCGCTACGCACTGCAATCGCCGGCAGAGCCGCCTCCCACAAATTACGCGTGGATCGCTAATCGCATTCGTAGGAGCGAGCGCCAGCTCGCGAATGCTGACGATCAGTCACCGAACAGGTTGAACGTGCCGGTCTCTTCGCGAGCTGGCGCTCGCTCCTACGGGGCCTGGGTGTGTTGCGCAATAGCGCGGCGCCGTGGTGGCGGGTGATTTGCAGGCGATGAGGCCAGCACGTTTCTTTTGGATGACGGGCGCTTTCAACCCGTCGATAGCATCTGGTTGCGTCCATTCACCCTAGGTAGCCAGCCAGACCCGCACCTTGTGCTGCGCGCCCTCGCTCATTTCCAGCGTCTGAACCTGGCCAGCCTCACACAGATCCTCCTGTGCTTGCCTCAGCCATTCCAGCATCGTGAGTTGGTCAATCACCTCGACCCGCTCAACCTGCGCCTTCATCGACAATTTCGCATCGGACTTGGCCTTGCGAATCGCCGCCAGCACCGCGCTCACGCCGTCCAGCATCTGCTCGACAAAATCGTCGGCGGCCTGCCCGTGCGGCCAGTCGGCGCGGTGCACCGATTGCGGCTGCCAGCAGCGCCAGACTTCTTCGCAGACAAAGGGCATGAACGGCGCAAACAACCGTTGCAGGACACTCAGCGCCCGCGCCAGCGCATTGCGAGCCGAGTCACCTACGGGCCGATAGGCGCGGCGCTTGACCAGTTCGACGTAGTCATCGCAGAACCACCAGAAAAACCCTTCGACACGGGTCAATGCGCTGCTGTAGTCATAGCCCTCCAGCGCCGTGGTCGCCTCCAGCGTCACGGCGCCCAGGCGTTGCAGCATGGCCAGGTCCAGCGGCTGGTCGACACGCCCGTCAGCATCGCCCGGCAAGCCCAGTACGAACTTCGACAGGTTGACCAGCTTGAGCGCCAGGCGCCGGCCGATCTTCATCTGCTGCTCTTCGAACGCGGTGTCGCTGCCCGGCCGGCCGAGGGCTGCCCAATAGCGCACACCGTCGCTGCCGTACTGGTCCAGCAAGGCTTGCGGGGTGACCACGTTGCCCCTGGACTTGGACATCTTCTTGCGGTCCGGATCGAGGATCCAGCCCGACAACGCCACATGCCGCCACGGCGTGCGGGCGTGTTCGAAGTGGCTGCGCACCAGGGTCGAAAACAGCCAGGTGCGAATGATGTCGTGCCCTTGCGGGCGCAGGTCCATGGGCCAGACCTGCGCAAAAAGGCTGTCGGCCTCTTCCCAGCCGGCGGCGATCTGCGGAGTCAGCGAGCTGGTGGCCCAAGTGTCCATGATGTCGCGCTCACCGATAAATCCCAGTGCCTGCCCGCGCTGTTCGGGGCGATAGCCGGGCGGTGTATCCAGGGTCGGGTCGATCGGCAGGTCAGCTTCATCCGGCAAAATCGGCGCGTCGTAATCCGCCTCGCCCTGTGCGTCCAGGCGATACCACAGCGGCAGCGGCACGCCGAAGATTCGCTGGCGGCTGATCAGCCAGTCGCCATTCAGGCCGCCGACCCAGTGCTCATAGCGGCTGCGCATGAACGGCGGGTGCCAGTCCAGCGCCTGGCCACGTTCAAGCAGTTGCTCGCGCAACTCGGCACTGCGCCCACCGTTGCGCAAATACCACTGGCGGGTGGCAACGATTTCCAGCGGTTGATCGCCCTTCTCGAAGAACTTCACCGCATGGCGCATGGGCCGTGGCTCACCGCTCATCCCGCCACAGGCCTGCAACAGCGGCAGCAAGCGCTTGCGCGCCTGATGCAGCGACATACCGGCCAGCGTCGCCCAGGCCTCACGGCTGGCGGGCGTGTTCAGCCAGTCCGGCGTTTCGCCGAGCAAGCGGCCGTCGCGGCCAATGATCGAGCGCGTCGGCAATTGCAGCTCGCGCCACCACAGCACATCGTTCAAATCGCCAAAGGTGCAGACCATCACCAGCCCGGTGCCCTTGTCCGGGTCGGCCAGGGCATGCGCCAGCAGCGGCACGTCGACCTCGAACAGCGGCGAGCGCAGCCGCTGGCCGAAACGTGCCTGATAACGCGCGTCGTCCGGGTGTGCCACCAGCGCCACGCAGGCCGCCAGCAGCTCGGGCCGGGTGGTGGCGATGCTCAGTGGCGTGCCATCGACGGCCGTAAAGCGCAGGTCATGCCAGGCGCCGGCGACCTCACGGTCTTCCAGCTCCGCCTGGGCCACCGCCGTCTGGTAAGTGACATCCCACAGACAAGGCGCCTGCTGGCTGTACAACTCGCCGCGCTGGTAATTGCGCAGCAAGGCGCGCTGGCTGACACGCTGCGAACGCTCATCGATGGTCGCGTAGGTCAGGCTCCAGTCAACCGAAAGCCCCAACTGCACGAACAAGGCCCGGAAAGCCTGCTCGTCGATGGAGGTCAGCCGGTGGCACAGCTCGATAAAGTTGCGCCGGCTGATCGGGACAAAATCCCCACGACGGGCCGCAACGGTCTGCGGCGGCTGAAAGTCCGCTTGCCAGGCAGCATCGGGGTCGCAGCGCACGCCGTAGTAATTCTCGACCCGGCGTTCGGTAGGCAGGCCGTTATCGTCCCAGCCCATGGGATAGAACACAGCCTTGCCGCGCATGCGTTGAAAGCGCGCCATGATATCGGTGTGGGTGTAACTGAACACGTGCCCGACATGCAGAGCGCCGGAGGCAGTGGGCGGCGGTGTGTCGATGGAGTAGACAGCTTCACGCGGCGCGCAGCGATCAAAGGCGTAAGTGCCTTCTTCGAGCCAGCGGCGGGACCAGCGATGTTCGAGGGTGTCGAGCGAGGGTGTGGCGGCAGGGTCTATCGGCAGGGTTATACGTTTAACGGTGACATGGCATCCTCCTGGGGATCACCTGATGGCACAACCACATGTTGCGCCTGAGCGTCTTTTATAGCGGTTGCGGCCCGATTGGTAAACCCATGACCACCCATCCAATTGAATGGCCCGTGGCCAGCGAGTGCCTGGCGCCTTTACTACACTCCACGACATACAGGTGAGTGAGCCAAAGGAGTGCCGGATGTCTCCCCTGAATCGTGCAGTTGCGTCACCCGCCAGGCAGCGGGGCGCAATCGGTTTGATGGCAGCCTTGACCCTGGGCCTGGCCATGCTGTTCATGGTCACGGTGATCGACAGCGGGCGGCTGTACCTGGAAAAGCGTTCGTTGCAACGTGTGGCCGACATGTCGGCGCTGGAGGCCGCCACCCTCAAGGGCAACTGCTCGACCGGCAACACAGCGGCTCAGTTTGCCAGTCGAAGCGCGACCCGCAACGGTTTTACCCCTGACACCGACGGGCGCGTCATCACCACCTCGTGCGGCACCCTGAGCGTGAATGCCGCCGATAACCGACGCACCTTCATCAGTAACTCGACCAGCACCCAGGCCGTTCAGGTCGTGGTTTCGCACCCTGTGCAGCGCAGCATCGCCGCAGGTATCGCGTCACTGTTCAGCGGTAGCTCGCCGTCGGCCACGATCACCTTGAGTGCTACGGCGGTGGCGGCAGCGGCCCCGCCACTGGCGCAATTGAGCATCCGTAGCGTTGCGGCAGATATCACCAGCGCCCAGTCGCCGCTGCTGAACCTGATCTTCAGCAACCTGCTCGGCGGCAGTCTCAACCTGAGCGCGGCCAGTTGGGACGGCTTGATCAACACCAATCTGAACCTGCTCAATTATCTGGACCGGCTCAAGCTCGACCTCAACCTGACAGCGGTGGATTACAACCAGTTGCTGTCTTCCAACGTCACGGTCAACCAGTTGATCCAGAGCACCATTAATCTGCTGCAAACCAACAGCACCGTAAACACCGCCGCCACTGTGCTGGGCCTGCAAGCGCTGCAAGCCTCGATCGGCAGCGCCACCGTCACTCTGGGCGACCTGATCAAGGTCCAGAGCGGCACCGACATTGCCGGGCTGACCACCAATCTGCGCTTGGTCGATTTGCTGCAAACCCTGGCTCAGGTGGCGAACAAGAAGAACGGCATCGCCACGTCCGCGCAGATCAACCTGGCCCCGCTGGCGGTGATCACCACCCGGATTCAGGTGATCGAACCACCACAGTTATCGGCCATCGGTGACCCGAGCAAGATCAACCCGAGCGTTCCGGTGCTCAATGACCCGAACCGCATTTATGTGCGCACCGCGCAAACCCGGGCGCTGGTCTCGATCAACCTGCCGATTCTGGATACGCTGCTGAACGGGCCGCCGGTTTCGGCGGTGACCCAACTGCTTGGCAACCTGACACCCGTTCTCAACAGCGCCCTGAACCTGAACCTTGCCAATCTGGTCGGCGGTTTGACCTGCTTGCTGGCCGCCCCATGCACGGTAACCGATCCAAGGTTCCTGACCTCGGGCAGCTCCGGACCTCGTATAGACCTGAGCCTGTCACTGGCTGCTGCCGAGAGCTACGTGACCGGTTATACCTGCACCAGTAACACCAACAAATCCCTGAGCGTACGCACCACCGCCACGCTGCTCAGTGCTCGACTGGGAATGATCGACAGCGCGGCAGCCTTTCCGGCCAGCACCGATCCGGCGGCAGTCGTCGCCCTGCCACTGCCGATCGTCGATATTGGTACCAAAAAGTGCAGCATCCTGCTGGGCTTGCTGGGCACCTGCTTACCAGGACGCACGCCCTACGTCGGCGGTGGCCTGGGGCTCAGTTTCGGCACGCTGAACAATGCCATTGTCGGCACGGCCGCCAGCACCAACAGCACCTTCACCTCACCCAACCTTCCGGAAATCGGCCTGCCGCCCTATTACCTCACCAATGTAGCGTCGGTGCTGCCCAGCACCGTGCTCGACGGCGTCGTTTCCGGGGTCCAGGTGCAAGTCTATAAGCCCATCGTCAATAACGTATTGGGCAACCTGATCAGCGCTACCGGCAGCTTGTTCAATCAGGTGCTCGCACTGGTCAACACGGAGATCATCGGCAAAGTCGTCAGGCCGTTACTGACCTCACTGGTCGACCCGCTGCTGAATAGCCTGGGCCTGACCCTCAACCCCGCCGATGTCGGCGCCAACCTCAGTTGCAATATTGGCCAGGCCACGCTGGTGATCTAGCCAGGCTGCGCATCCTTGAACACCGGCAAGGTGATTTTGAACTGGGCGCCCTCGCCCACGTTGCTGACGCTCAGCTTGCCGTTCATTTGCTCGATGATCCCGTAGCTCACCGACAGCCCCAGCCCGGTGCCGACGCCGACCGGCTTGGTGGTGAAGAACGGCTCGAAGATGCGCTCCATCAGCCGTGGATCAATCCCGCCGCCATTGTCCTGCACGGTGATCGACACCGTGTCTTGCTCCTGGTGCACCTGCACGCTGATGCAGGGCTGAAGTTCGGTATGGGTTTCCTTGCGCGAGAGCATCGCGTCGCGGGCGTTGACCATCAGGTTGATCAGTACCTGCTCCAGTTGATCGCCATGCCCGCGCACCTGCACCGGCGCGCCGCGTTCGCTGACGTCCACCTGCACGCCCTTGCCTTTCATGCCCTCGTTGAGCATGGCCAGGGTGCCCTCGATGGCGTCGTTAAGGTCGAACACCTGCTCCTGGATTTCCGAGCGCCGGCCAAACACACGCATATGGTCGACCACGCGCGCAGCGCGCTGTACCTGGCCGTCGATGCGGTTGAGCTTTTCGGTGATGTATTCAACATCGACATTGCCGCGCTCCAGACGCTTGAGCACGTTGATCACTGCCATGCGCATCACGTTCAGTGGCTGGTTGATCTCATGCGCCAGGCCGGTGGCCATTTCGCCCAGCGTGGCCATTTTCGCGCTTTGATTGAGCTGCATGCGCGAGCGGCGCACATCGGTGTTGTCGCGCCCCACGGCCTGGACTTCGACCAGCGTGCCGTCCGCGTCGAACACGCCGCGGTCGGCCCACACCCACCAGGCATGCTCGCGGCCCGGCAGTTCCAGGCACACTTCGGCGGTGCTCATCGGCGATTCGGGCGTCAGCTGGGCAATACGGCGAACAAAGTCGGCGCGTTGCTCGGCGCTGAACCAGTCGCCCAGATTGATGCCGGGCAGTTGTTGCGGGTCGCACTCAAGATAAGTGGCCAGCGGGCGGTTACCGAATATCAGTGCCAGGTCCGGGGTATAGCGGCAGATCATCGCCGGCGAGTCCTCGACCAGAATCCGGTAGCGCTCCTCGCTTTCACGCACCCGCTCGGCCGCCAGGGTCGCATCGGTGACATCCAGCCACAGGCCGACCGCCTCGACCGGCATGCCCAGGTCATCGCGCAGCAGCCGCGCTTCGTCCAGCAACCAGTGATAACGGCCGTCCTTGTCGCGCAACCGGTAACGCCGGCTGACCAGGCCTTCGCGCAGCAACTGGCGATTACGCTCGAACCAGATGTCGTGGTCCTCGGGGTGAATATAGTCGGCCAGCTTGCCGTCGACGCAGTCAGCCAGGGTCCAGCCCAGCAACGGGGTCAGGCTGTCACTGAAAAACGTCGGCTCCAGGTTGCCCTGATCGTAGCGCTGCACATAGATCACCGCCGGTGAGCTGGCGATCAGGTTGCCCAGCCGGGCGTGCGCTGCAGCAGCCTCGGTTTCCTGGTTCTTGATATCGCTGACATCAAGCATAAAACCCAACACCCGCTGGACCTGACCGCTGATCAGCGCCTGGCCCTGGATACGCAGCCAGACGGTTTCCTGCGCGGCATCGATCTGCGCCAGGCGCACGCACAGCAGCATCGGCGTGCCCTTGTCGCGCAGTTGCACCAGGCGACTGGACAGCTCCTGGCGGTCGGCGGGGTGAATGAGTGCCAGCCAGTCCTGGCGCGACAAACGCTCGACGCGGTCGCTCAGGCGCAGGCTGCGCGCCAGTTGCGGCGCCATGAGAATCTCGTCGCTGGCCGGCAACAACTCCCACCAGCCGGTGCCCAGCAGATCCTGCAACACCGCCAGGCGCTCGACATGATGACGGTTATGCTGCTCGGACAAACGAAACAGCACCGGCCCCGCCAGCGCCGAGCACAGGTTCAGCCATTCGCGCTCGCCCAGGTCCGGCGCTTGCTGCTGTGCATCGTAGAAGCCGAACATCAGCCAGGCGCGGGCCACACTGTCGCGGCTGTGCGCCAGCAGAAAACCATCGGCGTTGCCAAACATGCCCTGCAAGGGCGACAACTCGCTTTGCCCGGCAAAGTGCAATGCGTGCGCCGCATTGACATCCAGCCGGTCGAACTCGGTACCCAGCCGCTGGCCGACCTGCCACAGCTCCGGCGCGGTGTGCGCGCTGTACTGGCTATAGACCCGCCAGCCAACGCCACTGGCTTCGGGCAAGGCCAGCGCCACACACGGAATGCGCCACATTTGCGCCAGTTCCTGAAGCTGCTCGGTGACCACCGCAGCCAGCCGCTCGACACTGCACACGCGGATCTTCTCGGCCATGGTCCCGGCAAAGCGCAGGCACTGCTGGCGGGTGCGGGCGGCACTGGCCTCCTCCATCAGGTCGCTGATGTCGAGCAACTGCAGCAGCCAGCCCTTGCCGTGATGCTGCACCCAGCCCCGGGCGTGCAGGGTATGGCCGTCGCTGCTGCGAAAGTCGAGGTCGAGCATGTGCCCGATCCAATCGTGCGGCACACCTTCGATCACCAGCGCGCTGTTGGGTAATAACAGGCTCATCAGGCGCTGATTGGCCACGCTGCCGCTGCTCAGACCCAGGCGGCTGAGCAGCAGCGCACTAAGGCTTTGCAGGCGTCCCTCCTCGTCGAGCAGCAGGTACAGGTCGGCGCCGATCGCTTCCGGCTCCGTGCTCAAGGGGGCGGACGGCGCGCTGGCGGGCGCCTCGGAGCGCCCCAGCCAACGGCTCAAACGACTTTTTTCAAGGGACAAGTTGAAGACTCGCTTGGGCAGACAGGTTGTTGGGCAGGTTCGGCACTTCGCCGATGAACGGCAGGGTCAGCACTGGCAGCACTTGGGTCAGCCTGGACTTGGGGTAGGTGATGGTGACTGTCAGCAGACCGCTGACGAGGGTCACTTTGATGTCACTGGCGGTAAAATTCAGCGACGGCGGCATCCAGTTCAACTGGTCCAGCACCGTGGTTTTGGCCTGGGTGACAACCTGGGTGGCGTAAGTGGCTGAGCCGATACTTGGGCTCAACGCCACGCTGCGACGCACCGCCTCGCTGGCGGCGGCATTGAACGACTGCATCATCAACAGCGGCAGGCTGTAGCTGACCAGCGCATAGAAAACGCCAAAAAAGATCACGAACACCGCTGCGAATTCGATGGCAGCGGCGCCTTTCTGGCGGCGTGATCCCGATAACTGGTTGCCCCGCATGTCGACGTCTACCCTGACAATGCTCCTGCATTGAGCATAGGTTCTTTCAGAAAAACAGGATGTTTTTTACTCAATGAAATTACTTTTCCTACTCGTATGGTTCGCCGTCTGCGCCGAACAGGATGCCCGTTATAAACAGATCTCCAATACGCTGACCCTCGGTGCCTTTGTCGCGGCATTAGTGTGGTTGTTGTACAGCGGCCAGACCTGGCTGGGCGCCCCCGCCGCCGAGGGCGGATGGGCACTGCTGCTGGCCCTGGCCATGACCCTGCCAGGTTATGCGATGGGCCGCCTGGGCGCCGGCGACGTCAAATTGCTGGCTGCACTGGCGCTGGCCAGCAACAGCCTGTACCTGCTCGGCACCTTTATTGGTGCCGGGATTGCCAGCGTGATCTGGCTGGTCATCAGGCGCCCGCTGTTTCGTCATGCAGGCCAACGCCTTACCCGGCGCTATGCAGCCATGAACCCCGACATGACAGAAAAATTTCCCTTCTCGCCGCTGTTGTTCACAGGGCTGCTATTGGTAGCGGTTTGCATCCACTAGTCAGAATCGCATGGCAATCCTATGTACATAGTCAGGAAGTGCGTCTAGGTTTATTGCATACCCCGCCGGGCTTGCAGGGCCGGCAGGGATCAGGGACAAGTCGCCAGGGAGTTGCGCGTGATCAAGTATTCGGCAGTAAAGGTTCTGGTAGTCGACGATCAACCGCTGATCGTTGAAGAACTCAGTGAGTTTCTTGAGAACAGTGGCTATATCTGCGTGCAATGCACCAATAGCCGCGAGGCTATCGAGCAATTTCGTGACGACACCGACATTGGCCTGGTGCTCTGTGACCTGGACATGCCGGGCATGAACGGTATCGAGCTGGTCGAGGCCATGAAGCTGATCGGCGGCAAGCAGCACCTGTTCGAAGCCATCATGCTGACCGGGCGTGCCGACAAGAAGGACGTGATCCGCGCACTGCGTGCCGGCATCTCCGACTACTACCAGAAGCCGGTCGACCTTGAAGAGCTGCTCGAAGGCATTCAGCGCCAGGAAATCGCCCTGCAGGAACGCCAGCGCAGCATGCAACAACTGGGCGTGCTCAACGAAAAGCTGCAATACCTGGCAGCTTCCATCGACGATCTGTATCAGGACCTCGACAAGGCCCGCACGCGCACCGTACAGGCGCCGGTCAAAGAGCTGGAACAGGACGACGGCGACGAAGAGGTACCTGCTCTGTTCGCCGACCTGTCGCCCCGGCAAATGGACGTCGCCCGCCTGGTCGGCAAGGGCCAGACCAATTATCAGATCGCCTGCGAACTGGGCATCACTGAAAACACCGTCAAACTCTACGTCTCGCAAGTCCTGCGCCAGACCCACATGCACAACCGAACGCAACTGGCATTGGCACTGGGGAGCGGCGCGGTACGCCGGCAGACGACGGCGCATTGAGGGGGGTATGAATCAGACACCGTTTAACTGAATGAGCAAGGACAGCAGGCCCACGGCGTACATAAGCATCACGGCCACCACACACACTGCATTGGCCCAGGTAACGCGACGGTTGCTCATACCCTGAGGATCGTCGCAAAGGCAGTTGATCACCCGCTGCACCCGCAGCATCAGGGCAATTTGCATAATCAGTACCAGGCATGAGGTGATCAAGGCATCGTGCAGTGTCATGTCATACGAAATGACCCACGATCCAATGATTACTACGATCAGCGAGACGGCCAGTAACCTGGGGCGCCACTCATACACTTTGCCTGACTGCAACAGACTGTCGTTGATCTTCAAAAATAACGAATAGATAAAAAAGACCGCGAACAGTGCGCGCAACCAGGCAATGACCGGCACACCGGACACTTGGCGCCAGCCCTTCCATTGTCGGTAGTACCAATACACCCAATAAAGTCCCCCTAGAAATATAGACAGCACGACAAACTTTGTAGTGGAGACGACGTAATAAGAACTCTTGTTCGCAGGCGTCTTGGAAAGTGAAGGCAACGGGGATGCATAGGGGTCATCTGACATGTTCATACCTTGAAGGAACAGAGGAGATCGGCAAGGCGCGCAGCCTGCCTGTGGCGGCACCATAGGCGTCCGCTCTCAGTCCGTCATCCCGTCAAGGCCTGAATATGAGGGTTGCGGTTATTTACAGAAATGTCCTTCAAGCACCAGTAAAAAAACCTACATGCAAGTGCGGCCCTATTACCAGAATGACAACTAACCTCAAGAACACCACCGATCGTTACTTACTCGACCCCATCTTTCCGCCCGCCTCCTGCTCATAAAACTCGGGAATCGGATGTTTATAACTCTCCAGCCAGCGTTGCAGGCTCTGTTCGCGTTCGCTCGGGGTCAACGTCTGCACCACCTTGCTCGCCGCGTCGCCGCGCACTTGTAGCTGCAACCAGGCTTCGGTCTGCGCCTGGGTGGGCGACGAAGGGCCGGGTTCGATAGCCCGCACTGCGCCGCAAAAGCCGAGCACCAGGAGCCCGGCAAACATTACAGGTTTCATGGTATGGCTCCTTTGTTGGCGATACTGACCCTGGCGGGGGGCGGTATGTCGAACATACCGCTCACGGGCGCCGGAGCCTTATTTTGCCTGCCCAGTTGCTCGGCACGTTGTTGCGCCTCGCTGACCTGACGCGGCGTCAGGCCGGTCCGGGAAGTCAGTTCGGCCGCACGCTGCCAGTTGTTTTCATAAATCATCAGGGTGACCAGATTCTGCGCCGGCAAGGTGTCACCGGGCTTGAGTTCAAGCGCGGTCAGGAACTGAAAGCGCGCCTCATCAACTTTCATCTGGTTCAGGTAGGCAATGCCCAGATCGTTGCGGATTTTCTCGTCGGTGGGTGCCAGCTTCGAGGCGCGCAGCAAGTACTGCTGGGCCTTGGCGTAGTCACCACGGGACGCCGCCAGTTGCCCAAGACCGTGTTCGCCCTCGGCCGCGCGACAAGTGCCGAGCAGGCTGCTGTACAAAGGCTCGGCTTCGCTGCTGCCGAGCAGGCGCCAGATCCGCGCCTTGCGCAGGCGCACCTCGCCCAGGTCCGGCGGCAAGCTTTCCAGGTTAGCCAGGCTTGCGTGCAAGCGGCCTTCGTCGGCCATGTTCTGCGCCATGTTCAGGGTGAATTCCTGATCGGAGGTCAGCTTGGGGCAGTCGCCCTGGCTGGACTGACCCTGCAACCAGGTGCTCTGGCCGCCCGTGGCACACCCGCCCAGCATCAACAGCGCACAGGCTGCGATCACGGCTTTCATTGATTTGTCTTTCCTTGTAAAAGTGCAGCCATCACTTACTTCCCAGCGCATGGCCTATGGCAGTGAAACCAGGCCCTGCCAGAACAATCAGCAGCGCCGGGAACAAAAAGATCATCATCACCACCGACATTTTCGCCGACAGCTTGGAGATGTACTCCTGCAGCCGGGTCAGGCGCCGGTCGTCGATCAGTTGCTTGAGCGACAACAGGGAGCGCAGGGCTCCGCCGCCCTGATGAATCAACTGGTTGAGGATCACGCACGTATCGCTGAATTCATCCACCGCCAGCAGGTGGGAGGTTTTGCGTAGCTCTTCACCCAACTCCAGTCCGGAATCGACCCGTACCAGAATCAGGCGAATTTCCTCGGACAATACCGGCAGCAGGTCGCGACCTTCATTGCTCAGCACACGCAGCGCCTGTTCTACAGCCATGCCTGACTCAAACAAAATTCGCAGTAGCGGAATAAAGGTCGAGATTTCAGTCACTACTTGCTTCTGCCGACGCTGTGCTACGGCCGCCAGGATGCGCTTGGGTAAAAGATAGCCAATCCCCAGAGCAAAAAAAGGCGCGATCAATACATTCTCGACCTGCTTATAAAACAGGACCTGGATCAGCAGGGTCACGCCCAGCAAGCCAATGGGCATTCCCACTTGGCAAGCAGCAAACAGGGACCGTTTGCTGGCACGCCGCCAACCGATACGGTTGAGCAGTACTTGTGTCTCACTGTCCATGCTGATCGCTCGCCGTCCCAGACGAGTATCTCCCAGCAAGCGCAGCAAGCTACCGATCCGGCTCTCATGGATGGATTGCCCTTGTAGACGCATAGCCACCTGCCGCTGATGACGGCGCTGACGAGCCAGATTTGAGAGCACCAATAGCCCTGCCATCACAAACATCAGAACGCTCATCAGCACTAATGCAATGCTCATATCAGATACTCCGCAGCATGCGCCACAAGGCCAGGCAACCTGCAGCCTGCAACCCGAACGCAATCAGCAGCATTCGCTGCCCCGAAGCGTCGTTCCACATGTGCATCAGGTATTCAGGGTTGGTGAACATGAAATATCCCACCAAAGAAATGGGTAATAGCCCCAATACAACTGCCGTCAAGCGCGTTTCCCCCGTCATCGCCCGCAATTGGCGGGACATCTGATCGCGCTCGCGAATCAGATTGATCAGGCTTTCCATCAGCTCGCTGGCATTGCCGCCATAGCGATGGTTGACCCGCAGCCCCAAAGCAAACATATGAAACTCGTCGCGCTCATAAAGCTCGGCGAAGTCTTGCGCGGCATCCGGCAGGCTCACCCCCAGTTGCACGTTGCGCTCGATACGCCCCATGCCGTCACGCAGCGGTTGATCAGCCGCTTCGATGCCGTGCAGCACAGCATCAGCCAGGGTTCGACCGGACTTGAGACTGCGCACACAGTGATCGAGCATTTGCGGTAACTGCTCCACCATACGTCGCACACGCTTGCGATAGCGCCACGAGACATACAGACGCAGCAGCATGGGCACACCCAATAACCCGACAATCAGTCCGAAGCCACCGGCCAGTAAATAGCCGATCAGCATCGCCAGCCCCCATACCGTCAGCGCAAGTCCCAGCCGGTCGGTGGGTCGGCCCAACCCGGCTCGTAGAAACGCCCGCTCCAGGTGTTGCAAGACAGGTTTATCGACGCTCGTCGCCACCTGGCCGTGGTTCAGACGCTGCATGATCCGTTCACTGGCCCCACGATTGAGGCTCAGGTAAAACAAGTAGCAGGAGGCCCCCAGCAGCACAATAAAGACCAGAGCCAGCCCCAACACTATGTTCATGCCAGCCTCTCCGTGTACCGCTCAATACATTGCCCGCAGCTTGTCGCCCGCCGCATGCATGGCTTCGCGCTGAAAACCGAAGCCGGTGCGCCGGTCCAGGCGGAACAAGGTGTTGGTCACATAGATGTCGTCGCGCATGCCGACCACCTCCACCACTTCGCTGACGCAACGGCGGCCATCGGGCAGCCGGGTCAGCTGGATGATCACGTCCAGCGCCGCGCAGATCATCTGCCGCAGGGTCTTTTCGGCGATCTGCCGGCCGGTCAGGCCGACCAGGGTTTCCAGGCGCAGCAAGGCGTCCTGGGCATTGTTGGCGTGCACGGTGCTCATCGAACCGTCGTGGCCGGTGTTCATCGCGGTCAGTACGTCGAGCACTTCGACGCCACGGATCTCGCCAAGGATGATGCGGTCCGGGCGCATCCGCAGGGCGTTGCGGATCAGGTCGCTGGAACGTACCTCGCCATGGCCTTCGGCATTGGGCGGGCGGGTTTCCAGGCGCACCACGTGCGGATGGCTCAGTTGCAGTTCGGCGACGTCTTCGATGGTCACCAGCCGCTGATGGCTGTCGATCAACTGGCTGAGCACGTTGAGCATGGTGGTCTTGCCGGTGCCGGTACCGCCGCTGATCAATACGTTGCAGCGCTTGCCCACCGCCTCCTGGAAGAACTCGAAGATCGACTGATCGATGGTCTGGATCGCCACCAGGTCGGTGCTTTTGAGCATGTCCTTGCGAAACTTGCGAATCGACAGGCACGGCCCGTCCAGCGCAATCGGCGGGATGATCGCGTTGACCCGGCTGCCGTCGGGCAGGCGCGCATCGACCATCGGCGAAGACTCGTCGAGGCGCCGGCCCATCGGCGCCAGAATCCGTTGCATGACCCGCTCGACGTGGTGCGAGTCGATGAAGCGCAGGTCAGTGTGGTGCAGCACGCCGTCACGTTCGACAAAGACCTTGCTGGGCCCGTTGACCAGAATCTCGGTGACGCTGGCATCGCGCAGCAGCACTTCCAGCGGGCCGAAGCCGGTCAGCTCATCGACCAGCTCTTCGGCCAGGCGCTCCATCTCATAGCGCGAGATCGCCAGGCGCAGGCGGGCGACATATTCGGCCACCTTGTCGATGACGAACTGGGACAGCGCCGGGCGCGAGCCTTCGAGCAGGTTGCGGCCGGTTTCTTCAATGCCGTCGATGATGTAGCGATGCAGCACCAGTTTGAGGCCTTGTGCATCGTCGGCGGCGTGCTGGGCGCGCGAAGAGGCGCCAAAGGGTCTGTCGGGCATCAGCGATTTCTCCGCAGCCGGCTGAACCAGCTTTCAGTGGTTTTTTGCGCCGTGCCGCTGTGGCGCAACAGGTGCTCGCCCAACTGTCGCAACCCCACCGACAGCGCCTCGCGCGGCGCCAGCTCGAATAACGTAACGCCCTGATTCTTGGCATTCAGGCGCAGCTCGGGGCTGAGCGGCAAGACCGAGACCACCGGCAGAGCAAAGGTCTTGCCCACGGTGTCGGAGTTGGGCGCCACCGCGCGCAAGTAACGGTCGACCAGCAAGACCGCGTGCCCCAGCTTCATGCCCTTGTCGCGCCACAGGTTGAGAATCGCCAGGTTGCGCCGGCACTCCAGCACGCTCTGGTCGGTGTACCACACCAGTTGGTCGCAGTGGCTGACCAGCGTCCGCAACGCCTCGCTGTCCGGCTGGCCGACCAGGTTGATGATCACGTGTTCGAAGTGCTGGCGCAGCGCACTGAGCAGCATGTACAGCTCGGCAGCGCTGGAATGCTCCAGATCATCGTCGGCGTCGGTGTAGGCCAGAATCCGCAGCCCGCTGGGCGCAACGGTAAATGCGCTGTCGATCAGGGTTGCATCGAGCCTGCGCAGGTGGCGCAAGGCATCGCCGAAGCTGAAGGTCGACTCCAGGCCCAACAGGGCCAGGCTGTCGCCGCGCGGCAGGCCCAGGTCCAGCAGCAAGGTGCGCGGCAGGGTCTTCTGCACCACCAGCGCCAGGTGGCTGGAAATCAGCGCACCGTCGCCATCGCACTGCACGCCATACAGCACTGACAGGCCGCTCATGTTGAGGTTGGGCGTGACCGCCGGCAGACGCTTGCTCAAGCGCCGCACCAGACCTGCCACTTCACTGGAGCGCGAACCGTAGGCGACAAAGTCACGGGCGCCGGCGCGCATGGCATTGAGCACCAACTGGTTATCCATGCCGTCGCCCAGGGCAACGATCGCCAGCATCGGCTTGGCTTCAAGCGCGCCCTCGATCAGCGCGCTCTGGGTCATCAGATGCTCACGGTCCAGACCGACGAACACCACGCTGGCGAAGGTCACATCGACCAGCGCCAGCAGGTCGTCAAGGCTGCCGGTGCCGGCGCTGACCACCTGGCCCAGCGAACCCAATGCACCTTGCAGCCACTCCAGATCGGCCGCGTTGCGGGTAATCGCCAGAAAGGTCTGACTCAGGCTCTGGCTCATTGGGATAACCCGCTGCGCCGATCGAAGTCGCCTTTTTCCAGAAAGTACATGCGCAAGAAGCTCGGGTCATAGTTGCGCAGCCCCTCGCCCGGCAGCGACGGCAGTTGCGCATCGCGGGCCAGTGGCTGGACCAGATGCGGGGTGACCACCATCAACAGCTCGCGCTCTTCACGGTTGATCTGTGAGTTGCGAAAGAACGCGCCAAGAATCGGGATATCACCCAGGCCGGGGAATTTGCCGACCTGCGAGCTGTTTCTGGAGCTGATCAGGCCACTGACCACAAAACTTTCGCCATCGGCCAGGGCAATGCTGGTGTCAGTACGCCGTACGTTAAGGGCCGGCACCGTGGTGCCCGCAATCGTAATACCGGCGGTGAAATCCAGCTCGCTGACTTCCGGAGCGACCTTGAGCAGAATACGGTTGGGGCCGACCACTGTAGGCGTCAGGGTCAGGCGCACGCCGTACTCCTTGTACTCGATGGAAATGCCGCTGCCTTCGGCATTGGGCACCGGCACCGGAAACTCGCCACCGGCCAGAAAGCTTGCACTCTGGCCACTCAAGGCCACCAGGCTGGGGCGCGCCAGGGTATAGGCAAAGCCGCTGTTCTCCATGGCATTGATCATGCCCAGCACCTTGCTGCTGCCACCGCCCCAGACGATATTGAACATGTCGTTGTTGAGCGGCGTGTACGAAGCACCCGGCAGGATAGGCACGACGCCACCGGAGGCTTCACCCAGTACAGCGGGAACCAGCCCAGGCGTAACGCCTATGCCCGATACGGTGCCTGGTGAGCCAAACAGCGAGTTATTCGAGCCCTTGCCGAAGATTGAGGTACTGGCTTCCTTGAGTTTGGTGCGGCTGACTTCGACAAAACGGATATCGGTTTGTACCTGGCTAGGTAACGAATCGGCGCCCACCGGCAGGCGCGACGCCTCGGTCATCGCGGCGGTGGCTTTGCCTCGTACAAACACCATGCTCTGTTGCGGCACCTGCGAGCAGCCGGTCCAGACCATCAGGCTGGTTGCACCGTGCGCCACGCCGGTAAGCACCACGCCCTGATTGCCGGTGACCTGTACATCGGCAATCCGCGGGTCGCCCACCGCCACACGGGTGATGGCCACGCCTGGGCGCAGATCGCGCTGCGAGCCCTGATCCACCTCCAGCACCGCGGGCATAACCGCTTGCGCCGAACACCCTGCCGGGGCCGCAGCAGCGAACGGCCCCCATGCGGCTGTCAACGCCACGGTGATAGAAAGGAAACGAACATTCATCGACTGCATCCTTAGCTTTAATCAGGGAGTCTGTTGCCCGGCCTGGCTGCCACGAATCACCTCGACCGGCCTGGGCGCGGCAGGTACGGCAACTTTGCTGGCGGGGCTGGCCAAGGTCAGTTGGGTAAAACGCACCAAACTGCGTCCGGTTGTATCCAGGCGCAGTGCGACATCGCGGCGACCGGCATCGGCGACCCAATAATCCTGCAGGTGTTTTTCTTCGGCGCTGCGAACCGCCAGGCGCAGCACGCCACTTTGGGTGGCCAGCATCAGACGAGCAAGCAACGGTTCCGGCACTGCCAGAACCATGGTGCGGGCGGTAGCGCGGGCTTGTTCCTGCTTGAGCCGTTCGTCGCTGCTGAGTGTCCGAGCCGGGCTGCCATCCAGGGTAGGACCGAGCAGCTCGCCAATGCTCAAGACCCGCAAGGCAGGCACAACCACTTGAGAGGAGCGCAGAGGGTTATCCGCGTCCTGAGGCAGATAGAGCATCACATCCACGTAGTCGCCTGGACTAAGGTGCCCGGAGGCAATGGCGACCTCGTCCACAAGGACGGCCATGGCACGCTCATCGGGGTGAATCATGCGCGCCAGGCTGCCGCCGACGCCGAAGCTGTCGGCACTTAGCCAGGTGCCTGCGCTGAGGGTCCGCCAACTGCTGCGGCCCAGCACCTCATCAATGGAGCTGAAGCTACCTGGCGGCGCAACCTTGAGCCGCTCGACAGTCACGTCTTCCGCTTTGATCGCGGTATAAGCAGGTAAATCACGTGCCAGTACCACGACATTCTGACGCAGGGCATCTTCCACCGGCGCTGGAGGCTGCTCGACCACAGGAGTCGCTATCGGGGCAATCGGCGCAGGTACTTCAGGCTGCGGGTGGCTTAAGGTCAAGCCCAGGTACGCGGCCAAAACCGCCCCGATCAGAAACAACACTGCCAGAATCAGGGTAACGCGACTGCTCATGGCGACTCTTCCTTTACCTTCCGACTCACTCGATGCAACGAGTCAACGTTGCAATAGAGTCACTGCTTCATGCTCCATTTTGTTATAGGAATGTAGATCACAGATTCGAAAAAGCCATTATCAAAACTAAACAGAAGCGTTCCTTTCATGTACGCCCCTGCAAATACAGGGACTTTCGTAAGGCGTCGCTGAGGTATCACTTTCGAATTAATGCTTTATTACGATTGTTAACCACGACATTGAAGACAATGCTATCCACACAGAGAGGATTTCTGTACGCACTCAGCGCGCAGCTTCTGGAAACCAGGCAAGGAGAATGATGATGTTCCTGACCCAATTTTATGCAAAAGCCTATGCGCTTATTATTTCGCTCATCAGGAATAAAGAAGCGGCCTCAGGCATTGAATATGCGATTGTGGCAGCCATGGTGGCAGTCATACTCGTGGGCTTCATGACCCCTATCAGCACAGAGATCAGCAAAATCTTCACCACCATCCAGACCAAGCTGACAACACCCTGAGGATGACAGGATGGCCGTTGAATGCCATCCTTCCAGTCATTAGCCACCACCTCAGGAAGTATCCATGGCAGTCCAGCCCACCCGCCAACAACTGCTGCTGGTTGATGACGAAGAGGACGCCAATGAAGAGCTGGCAGAACTGCTCGAAGGCGAGGGTTTCTGCTGCTTCACGGCGTCCTCGGTCAAGCAGGCCTTGCAGGTGTTGACCCGCCATCCCGACATTGCGCTGGTCATTACCGATTTGCGCATGCCCGAAGAAAGCGGCATCCAGCTGATCAAGCGCTTGCGTGAACACACCTCACGCCAGCACTTGCCGGTGATCGTCACCTCAGGCCACGCCGACATGGACGATGTCAGCGACCTGCTGCGCCTGCAGGTGCTCGACCTGTTTCGCAAGCCGATCTATCACGTACGGTTGCTGGAAACCCTCAATAACCTGTTCCCGGAACCGAAGATCTTCCAGGTCGGGCACTGAGTTGATAAACCCACTTTAATCACTGACATTGAACTGCACTTGCGCGGTTTGTCCGCTCTCATCAAGTACGCTCAACTGATAGTGCCCAATACGGTTCAAGTTGGTATTAAAGTGTTCCTGATTATCGGTATCGGCGGCCGGTACCCCATCAATAAACCACCAGCGTCTGCCACTGCCACCCAATGCCGATAACTTGAGGTTCAAGGCCTGGCGACTGCCGGCCGGCAAGCGCAGGTTATCGCCCTCGCGCACGCCGACAATGCTCAATGGCGTGGCCAGGCTCAGGTTCTGCGGTGGGCATGCAGGGTCGATGGCGGGCAGCCGCGCATCGCGGCGCTCGGCGCGGGCCAGCCAGGGCTCCAGCGGTGCCGGCCATAAGGCGACATCACGCGACACCGCGCCGGGGCAGCCGGCATCGACGCGCAGACCTGCTTCATTGACCCAGATCTTTTCCAGCAAGCCCAGACCCAACGGCTGATCGCCAGCCTGCAAGGTCGGCGGCGTGGTGCCGTCCAGGGTCCAGGCAAAGCGCTGGCGGCGGCAATTGGGATCGTGCTTGTTCAGCGGCTGGCCCAGCGGCCAGCAGATCGCCGCCACGCCAACGTTCATGGGCACCGGCGCCACAGGGCTGGCGATGCCGCGCTGGCTGTCGCGGTTGGCCAGCACATCGTGCACCTGCAGCATCAGCGGCGCTGCCGAGGCCAGGCCGAACTGGCCCGGCACCGGCGTGCCGTCCGGCCGCCCGATCCACACGCCGACCAGAAAGCGCGGGCCGACGCCGATTGCCCATGCATCGCGAAAGCCATAACTGGTGCCGGTCTTCCAGGCCAGTTGCGGGCGCTGCACCAGTTCGGCGTGCGGGTCGAGATCCGGTCGCGACTGGCCGCTGAGGATCCGCCGAATGATCCACGCAGCCCCCGGCGACAGCATGCGCCGCTCACGCAGCGCATCTTGCGGTTGCAGGCGTACATCGGCGCTCACGCCGCCCCGCGCCAGCGCGCTGTAGCCGGTCACCAGGTCCTGCAAGCGCGCACCGGCACCGCCCAGAATCAACGCCAGGTTCGGCTCGGCCAGTGGCGGCAGGATCAACGGCAGGCCACCATTGCGCAGTTCGGCGGCAAAGCGCTTGGGTCCGTAGACCTCCAGCAGTTGCACGGCCGGCAGGTTGAGCGACATCGACAGCGCAGAGCTTGCCGCGATCGCGCCGCCAAAGCCTGCGGAAAAGTTGCCGGGGCGATAGTCGCCATAACGGCGCGGTACGTCCTGCAACAGCGACTCGGAATGAATCAATCCGGCGTCCATCGCCATGCCGTACAGGAACGGCTTGAGCGTCGAGCCCGGCGAGCGCACGGCGCTGATCATATCGACGTGGCCAAAGCGCTTGGTGTCGTTGATATCCACCGAGCCCACATAGGCGCGCACCGCCATGGTTTCGGCTTCGACGATCAGGATCGCTGCCGAGGTGCGCTCCGGCAGCCGCGCGCGCCAGCCCAGCAGCAGGTCTTCCATACGCCGTTGCAGGCTGGCGTCCAGCGTGGTGCGAATCAGCGGCGGACTGCCCGGCCGGTTCAGGCGCCGAGCGAGTAATGGCGCCAGGGTCGGCTCCTGGCGCGGCGCCAGCAGCAAGGGCTCTTGCAGGGCCTCATCGACGCTGCCTTGTGGCCACACGCCAAACTCGGCCATGCGCCGCAGCACCTTGTCGCGAGCCAGTTGCGCACGCTCCGGGTGACGATCCGGGCGCAGCCGGCTGGGCGCCTGGGGCAACACGGCGAGCAACGCGGCTTCGGAGCGGGTCATCTGCGACGGCGATTTGCCCAGGTATGCCCAACTGGCCGCCGCCACGCCCTGCAACGTACCGCCAAATGGCGCGCGGTTGAGGTACAGCTCCAGAATCTGGTCCTTCGACAGGTGCCATTCCAGTTGCAGGGTGCGCCACAACTGCCGCAACTTGCCCGGCAGCGTGCGCGAATGCGGGTCGAGCAGGCGCGCCACCTGCATCGACAGCGTGCTGCCGCCCGACACCACGCGCGCGCCGTTGAGGTTCTGCCAGGTGGCCCGCGCCAATGCCAGCGGATTAACCCCCGGATGGCTGTAGAACCAGCGGTCTTCGTAGGTCAGCAGCGCTTGCAGGTAATACGGCGACACCTGCTCGCGGCTCACCGGATAGCGCCATACGCCGTCGCTATCGGCAAAGCGCCACAAGGGCGTACCATCCTCGGCCAGCACCACACGGGCCAGATCGTCCGCCGGCAGCGGCAGCGGCCACAGGCGGTCGGCCAGCCACAGCAAGAGCGGCGGCACGATGATGATCAGCAGCGCCACGCGCAGCCATTTGCGTGTACGCAGGCTCATGACAAATACGCTTCCCGGCACAGGGAACCGCAGCGACTGGCCGATGGCCAAAGCCAACAGACATCTCTTTCAGGCAGGATGATTACATGCAAGTAGAAGGCTTCTTTGAGTGGCTGGGCCAGGCGATCGGGTCGGTGATCCGCTTTGTGGTCGACGGGCTGTCGTGGTTGTTCAATCTGTTGGCTCATGCCGGTGGCAACTTCGTCGATGGTTTGTCCCGTGCGCTGGGCATGGACACTTCACTGGTCAGCATCCTGGCCCTGATCGTCGGCCTGATGCTGCTGTTCGCCGCGATTCGCGCCTTCATGCGCGCCTCTATCGTGCTGGGCATCATCTGGCTGGCGCTGGGGTTATGGTTGCTGAGCTGGATTATCAGCTAAAACACAGACCTGTAGGAGCGCGCTCTGCCGGAATGCCGGACCACCGCGACCGGCTGCGTTAGCCGTCGTAAATTTGTGGCGTTTCATCAATTTTGCGAGCGCTACGCACTCGGTCGCGGGCAAGCGCGCTCCTACGGGGGTGTAAGACGGCGCGGTGTCCGGGACACCGCGCCGTTTTCGTTTATTTACCCCTCACCACCATCTGCGCAGGCGTTTCACCCAGTGCCTGCCAGTTCGGACGGTACATCGACTCGACCTGCGGTGGCGGTACGCGGTACACGCCTGGCGTCACCGCGCGGGCCAGGTACAGCAGGTGCGTCGCGCGGGTGCTGCCGCTGATGTCCAGGGCCGCGACATAACGGTCGCCACGGTATTCCTGGTGCTTGATACCGGCGCTTTCCATCGACTCGCGGAAGCTTTTCACCGACTCGCTGGCGTCTTCCAGGCTGGCAGCACTTTGTGCCAGGTTCTGGTTTTCCAGTTCCAGGCCCGCTGGCAGCAGGTCGACCACCAGCGCATCCGGCACCCGCTGACGCGCAGACACTTCAAGGTGGACCAATACCAGTTGCCCGGTTTTCAGTGCTTCGACGTTGAGCGGCTGGCCGTTGAGGCTCAGGTACTCGCGACGAATGCTCAGGTTCTCGCCACCGGCCACCGGGGCCTGGGTCGGGTAACCGGACAGGGTCAGTTGCTGGTACAGCGTTTCGCCACTCTGGTTATTCAACGACAGGGGCGAGGCCAGCAGCGTGCCATCGAGTTTCAGGCCCGGCTGACGGTTGCTGATATCGCGGCTTTGCCCACCGGCTGACAGCAGTGCGGTCCAGTCCTTCTCCGGCTTGCCGAGCAAGTGGCGGCCGGCCAGGAACAGCGAGTTGCTCTCCTGGGTCGACAGGTAGCGGCTGGCCGCCAGTTGATCGGCCAGGTCGAACAGACGCTGGTTACGCGCTTCGCCGCCCAGGTTGTTTTCTTCCAGCAAAGCCAGGATCAGCGCCTGATCGCGCAGCGGGCTGCCGTAGTCGGCCAGCCACTCGTTACCTTTGCGGCCAATGGCCAGACCAGCCTGCAAGGCTTGTTCGGCACGTGGCTTGTCGCCCATCTTTTCCAGCGCGATGGCCAGTTGCACCAGCGGCAGACCTGAACGGGCATCGCTGCGGCGTTCGAACAGCGTACGCAGTGCGCCCAGCGGCGCCTGTTGGCTGCGCGCCAGCACTAGGCCTGCGTAAGCCTGCACGGCAAAGCGGGTGTGCTCGGCGTTCTGGCTGTAGCTGACCTCGATCTGGCCACGCTCCTGCAAGTAACGCATCAGGCGCTCGTTGGCCTTTTTCAAGGCATCGGCCGGCACCGCAAAGCCCTGATCGCGTGCGCGCAGCAGGAAGTCGGTGACGTACGCGGTCAGCCAGTATTCTTCATCGCCATCGGCGCCCCACAGGCCAAAGCTGCCGTTGTAGCGCTGCATGCCCAGCAAGCGTTCGATACCGATTTCCACCTTGCGCTTGCGCTCCGCATCCGGCTCGCCGGTCAGGCCCAGACGCTTGAGGGTCGCGGCATCGGCGTACAGCGAGGGGTACAGGCCGCTGGCGGTCTGTTCCAGGCAACCATACGGATAGGCTTTAAGGGCACGAATCTGCTCGCCAAGGTTCAGCGGCGGACGGCTCGACAGCGACAGCATGGCTTCACGACCTGCGGGTTCGAAAGCTTGCAGCGCGCCTTCCGGCAGGCTCCAGTCCTGCCCCTGGTTCAGCACTGCACGGTAATGACGCAGCATGGCCGGGTACGCCGGGCGCACGCCGATGGTCCATTCGCGCGACAGCGGCGGCAGGTTCTCACCCGGCAACACCAGGCCATCGACCTGCACCCGCAGCTTGCCCTGCCCCAGACCGCCTTGCGCCTGCACCGGCACCTTGAGGGTGATGCGCTGGCCTTCTTTCAACTGCACGGTCTTGAACTGGTCGCCACCGGGAATGCTCAGTTGCCCTTCGGCGAACAGTTGCACATCAAGCTTCTGCGGCTTGCCCGACAGGTTGGACAGGTCCAGCGCCACGCTGGTCTGGTCACCACCGGCCAGGAAGCGCGGCGTCGACAGTTCGGCGATCAATGGCGCTGCGACCACGGTCTTGGCCTCGGCCATGCCATAGCGCTCGTCGGTCCAGGCCTGGGCCATCAGGCGCAATTCACCGTTGAAGTCCGGAATATCGACGCTGACTTCGCCTTCGCCCTGTTCGTTGAGGGTCACCGGCGCACTTTGCAGGGCCACGATGGTGACGCTGGTATCAGGACGCTTGCCGCCCTTGGCCAAGGCATCACCACCGAACGCCAGGCTGGCCACACGGCCCTGCCCGGCTTCGATCAACTGGCCATAGATGTCGAGCTGGTCGGCGCCGTATTCCTTGCGGCCGAACAGGCTGGCGAACGGATCAGGCGTGGCGTAACGGGTGATATTGAGAATGCCGACGTCCACTGCCGACACCAGCACCTGCACCTGTTTAGGCACGCTGCCATCGGCGTTTTTCGCCGTCAGTTTGAGCTTGAGCGGTTGCTTGGGACGCATTTTCTCAGGCGCAGTAACGCTCAGCGCCAGTTTGCGCTGACCACGTTCCAGCGGCAGGTGCAGCACGCCCACGGCACGTTTTGGCGTGACATTGGCCTTGCGCTCGCCGGGACGAATGACCAGCGCGCTGACGTACAGGTCGTGGCGCGCCCATTGTTTGTCCAGCGGGATATCGAACGCCTTGCCCTCGGCCGGCACATCGATTTCCTGCCACCACAGCGGACCTTCACTGGACTCGACCAGCAGATAGCCCTTGCCGGCCGCTGGCGGTGTGACGGTTACTTTAGCGGTGTCGCCATCGCCATACGCCGGCTTGTCCAGCGCCAGTTTGACCTGGTCGGGACGTACGGCGCCGCCTTCGGCGTTGTCCTGCCAGCGGTAGCCGGCCCAGAAACGCAGGCTGCTGACCAGACCGGTGCTCGGGTCTTCAACCTCGACACGGTACGGGCCCCACTCCACCGGGAAGCTGACCTTGACCGTGGAGTCTTTCTTGATGCTGACGGTTTCTTCGTTGAGGCTGAGGAATTTCTCGTTGAAGTTGTAGCTCCAGCCGTCGCTCTCCGAGTAAGTCCAGTAGTAGTCGCGGCGCTCGCGCACCAGACGCACCTTGACGTTGTCGGCGGCCAGCTTGTTGCCGGCGCTGTCGGCAACCAGAATTTCGAACTCGGCAGGACCATCGCCATCGGTCTGCGCTTCGCCACGGCTGGCGCTTTCGTCATATTCGTCTTCACCGGTGCTGGTGCCGAACAGCGCACGCACGCCCGGCAATTGCTCGGCCGGCCACACCGGCTGCACCACACGACGCGTGATCGGGCGACCGCCGGATTCCTGCAGGCTGACCTGCACGATCACGTTCAGCGGCGAACGGGCCTTGGCCCACTCGGTCTGCACATCGAGCAGCGCCTCACCGTTGGCGTCCAGGGTCGAGCCGTCCAGCTCGCGGTCCATCTTCAGGTCTTCTTCGGTGATCGAACCGAATTGATAGCCCGGCAGTTTTTCCACCGCTTCACGCAGCGGCCGTACATACAGTTGGCCGGTCAGGCTGTTGCCCGATGCCGGAGCGCCGTACAGGTAGCGACCGGTGATTTCGAATTGCGGGTTCTGCTCGGGCGAGATCGGCGTTTCGCTGCCCTTGAGCTCCAGCGCCAGCCGCTCGGGCAGGAAGTCCTCGACATTGAATTCATACAGTTGCGGCTTGCCGTCGCCCAGGTCGTAGACCAACTGCCAGCGCCCGGTCGGCGCCTCTTCGGCCAGTTGCAACTGGTACTGGTACAAGCCGTTGCTGCCCGGTTCCCAGACAAACTTGCGGCTGACCTGCTCGTCGGGGCGGCGTACTTCAACGTTGATCGGCTGCGCCTTGACGCTCTTGCCGTCCTGATCGCGCAACAGACCATTGAGCAGCACGGTTTCGCCTGGGCGATACAGGTCGCGCGGACCGAAGATAAAGAACTGCAACGGGTGGGCTTGCGGGCCGGAGATATCAAACTCGGCCAGGTCCAGCGCCGGGCTGTTCAGGCGCAGCAGGCTGGTCTGTTCGTCCTTGTGCGCCAGAATCAGCGCGGCCTTGGCCGGCAGCGGCAGTTGCGCATGGCCCTTGCCATCGGTCTTGCCCTGACCGACGACCTTGCCGTCCTGGTCATAGACATCGACATTAACATCGCTCAGCGCCTTGCCGCCTTCCAGTGCCTGGGTGAATACATCCAGGCGCTGGCTGTAGCGGTGCACCGACAGGCCGATGTCACTCAAGGTGAACAGGGTCGCCGGCAGCGTGTAGCTGTATTTGCCCGAAGCGCGCATGACCGCCAGGTAAACGCCCGGCTGTTGCAGCGGCTTGATGCCGGCAATCGGCAGCAGCAGGGTTTCGCGGGTGTTGCGCGCAGGCTTGAGGTCGAAGCGCCCGCCGTAGACCAGGTCGGCCAGTGGCAGCAGCTCTTCGGAGTTGTACGCCGACAGACTCGACGAACCTTCCCAGTTCGCGAGGAAGTTCGGCAACTGGTCAGGCTTGATGCGGAAGAATTCGACATCGACCTTGTCGACGTTCAGCGCGATCACCGGCAGGCCCTCGGCCAGGCGGGTCGGCAACAGGCTGCCACGGCTGGCGAAACCGACGGTGGCTTGCAGGTCGCGGGTTTCCAGGCGGGCGCTGAATTCATTGGCCAGCTTGGCCTTGTTGATGCCTTGCAGGCCGGCATCGACGGTCAGCACCAGTTTGCGCTGCGGCTCAAGGTGGCGCAGGCGCAGCTCCATGAGGTTATCCGACAGCTCCCAGGCGCCATCGACCTTGCCGTTCTTGCTGTCGACCAGATGCAGCTTTTCAGCGAATTTCTGCTCAGGGTCCAGCGGCACAGACACACTGACCGACAGGGTACTGGCCCCTTCGACCTGGATTTCCGAGACATCCACCACCGTCAGCTCGCGGCCTTCATAGCGCTTGGCCAGGGCCGGCAGATCAACTGCAGGTTTCGGTTTCGCCGGCTGGCTGGCCGCAGGCGCAGACGCCTGTGCGGGCGCAGGCGGCGTCGCCGGTTTATCGGTGGAGGAAGAATCGCAGGCACTGAGTAGCGCAAGCGCGCAAGCCAGGAACAGTCCTTTGTTGAGCATGGGACACTCGTCGACAGCAAGAGGAAAGGGGTGACTATATAGCAGTCACCGTGGTGGGTCGGCGTGTAGACCACACAGTTGTGACTTCGTTCTCAATCCCCCGGAACACGCCCTGTAGGGACGGCATTGTGACTGGGCACCATGGGCTCGTTACAATGCCGGCCCCTGACCGGAGCCTGCATGTCTATCCATCTGTCCACGCTGTCCAGCGACTGGCGTCATCGCCCTGCCCACAAACGGGTCTGGGGCCTGGCGACGCCGATGATCGTGTCGAATATCTCTGTGCCGCTGGTGGCGCTGGTCGACAGCATCGTCATCGGCCATTTGCCGCATGCCCATCAACTGGGCGCGGTGGCCGTCGGTTCGACCCTGTACACCTTCCTGGCCTGGGGCATGGGCTTTCTGCGCATGGGCACCACCGGTTTTGCAGCCCAGGCGGCTGGGCGCGATGACGGCGCGGCGTTGCGGCGCATCTTGCTGCAAGGGCTGTTGCTGGCGCTGGGCCTGGCCTTGAGCCTGGCGGCGCTGGCGGTGCCGTTCAGTCACGTGGCGCTAGGCTTGATGCAGCCTTCGGCCGAGTTGCAGCAGTCGGCGCTGGATTTCTTTCATACCCGGCTGTACGGCCTGCCCGCGACCCTGGCCAGCTTTGCCCTGATCGGCTGGTTTCTCGGCACCCAGAACGCCCGGGCGCCGCTGGCGATTCTGCTGACCACCAACCTTGCCAACATCGCCTTCAACTTGTGGTTCGTGCTGGGCCTGGATTGGGGCGTGGTCGGTTCGGCGCGTGCCTCGGTGCTGGCGGAATGGCTCGGTGTGTTGCTGGGCCTGGCGCTGACCCGTGGCAGCCTGCGTGCCTGGCCGGGGCAGATTGCCTGGCGGGCCTTGGCGCTGTGGCGCAACTGGCGGCCGCTGCTGGGGGTCAACCGCGATATCTTTCTGCGCACCCTGGCGCTGCAATCGGTGATGTTTCTGATCACCGTGCAGGGTGCGCGGCTCGGCGATGTGACGGTGGCGGCCAATGCTTTGCTGCTTAATGGCCTGCTGCTGACCTCGCATGCGCTGGACGGCCTGGCGCACGCGGTCGAGGCGCTGTGCGGGCATGCCATCGGTGCCCGTGACCGCACCGCGCTGCGCCGCTATCTGGTGGTCGCCGGCGGCTGGTCGCTGATCGCCAGCCTGCTGTTTGCGGCGGCGTTTCTGGCCGGCGGGCACTGGTTCATCATTCTGCAGACCGATATCCCGGCGGTGCGCGAGACCGCCATCGCTTATCTGCCTTACCTGGCTGCGATGCCGCTGCTGGCGGTCTGGAGCTATTTGCTCGACGGGCTGTTCATCGGCGCCACCCGCGCCCGGGAAATGCGCAATGCCATGCTGGTCAGCGCGGCGCTGATCGCACCGGTCGCCGCTCTGGCCTACAACCATGGCAACCACGCGCTATGGCTGACCTTCCTGCTCTTCACCCTGCTGCGCGGGCTGAGCCTGGGCCACATCGCCTGGCGCCTGAGCCGCGATGACGGCTGGTTCAGTCGCTGACACGCTGAAGTTCACTGCCGGGCTTGTCAGGCTCAGGCCGTGGGCATCCAGACGAACCTCGCTGGCGCCAACCTGCAACACCAGTTCGGCGCCCGCTGCCAGCGTTACAGACGGGCCGTCGTCAATGTTCATTACGCCGCCCTCGCCCAGCAGCCAGCCCGCGTCGAGCCGGGCCTGAACCGTGGGCGGCGTATCGCCCATACGCAGCGGTTCGTGCGGGCGGTGATCGAGACAGGCAATGACCACCGGCACGGTATCGGGAGGCGCCGGCGAACCCACCAGCACCGCCATGCCGCCTTGCAGTGGCCCGCCTGCGCCCGCATCGACCGGCAACCAGCAATCGGCGAAGCGTGCGCCATGGCCTTGCAAGGCCCACTCGAACTGCACCCGCACCCGTCCGACCGCATCGTGCAGTACATCCTGCCCTGGCGGACCGACCAGCCACGCCCGCTGCAAGGCCGGCAAACCCTCGGCCAGTACCTGCGGCACGCTGATGCCCACCTCCCACGGCAAGGCCACAAAACGGTTGCCGTAAGCGCCGGCGCCGCGGTGCTCGACATGCGTCACCCGCCACAGGTGATTGCATTCAGCGCGCGCATGGCCGGTCAGCGGCAGCAAGTGCCCGCTGCTGACAAAGGGCAGCGTGCTGTGCCCTTCGGCGCGCTGGCCGACGCGGCTTTTCGCTTCGGCAGGCGCGGTATGGCACACCGTGAAGCGCGTCACTCCCGGTACATCCAGCCGCGTACGCCAAGGCGCTTCGGGCGTACGGCGGGCGCCGTGGAGGCCACTGCCAAACACCAGTTCGTGGTGCCGGGGCGAGTGGACAAAGTGATAGTGAATGCTCTCTTCGGCGCACAGGCGCTGGATGAATTGCAGGTCGTTCTCGCGGTACTGGGCGCAAAACGCTCGCTCGGTGCACAGCGTCTTGAGTTCGAAGCGGTAGCTGTCTTCCAGCAACCCGTGCTCGCTCAGCACCTGGTCGATGATCTGCGTGGCGCTCATGTGCTGGAACACCCTGGAGGTGTGGCGCTGCGCCAGGCATGCCAGGCGCGGGCCGAGGCTCACGCGCAAACTCACCGGTCCCGGCCGGTAGTGATTGCGGGTCACGGCGTGGATCTGCCCATGAAACCCTGCGCGCCCCTCATCCACGGCCAGAAAAGCCGGCTGGTACATCAGTTGTGCGGGGGTGATGTCAGTGCTGCAAAGCACATCGAGGGTAAAGGTATAGGGCTGGCTGATCGCTTCACGGCCCCGAAAAGACACAACGGCCAGACGCTGCCGCCCGCCGCCGATCTCCAGGCGGAAGCGCGGCACGCTCGGTGAATCGGGCATTGGAGGGTCTCTACATGGCAAGGCGAATGCCAATTCTGGTCGAGAAGCGTGGCCAGGTAGAGAGCCGGAGCAATAACAGGAAGCGCCCTACAGCGCCTGAGGCTTTTTCTTACATGAGTGGGGCCAGACGAACGTCGTCTGGCCCACTTCCATCACGACGACAGGTACGAAGAGCGGGTCAGCCCCAAACGCAGGGCATCCAGGAACTGGGTGCGCTCGCGCGGGGTGATTCTGGCGCTGGCGACCTTGTCGCGGTAGTGAGTCATCAACTCCTCCGGCGACAAGTGCACATAGCGCAGCATGTCTTCGATGGTGTCGTGGGTCTCGATACCGGCGTGGTACACGCTGCCGTCCTGGTTCTGGTAGATGTTCACCGAGTCGGTGTCACCGAACAGGTTGTGCATGTCGCCGAGGATTTCCTGATAGGCACCCACCAGGAAGATCCCCAGCAGGTAGTCCTCGCCTTCTTCGATGGCGTGCACCGGCATGCTGGTCTCGATGCTCTGCTCGTCGACGTACTGGTTGATCTTGCCGTCCGAGTCGCAGGTCAGGTCCTGCAGCACCGCGCGACGCACCGGCTCTTCGTCCAGGCGATGCAGCGGGATGATCGGCAGTACCTGGCCGATGGCCCAGGTATCGGGCAGGCTCTGGAACACCGAGAAGTTGCAGATGTACTTGTCGGCCAGCTTGTCGTTGAGTTCGTCGAGCACCTGGCGATGCGAACGCTGACGCGCCTTGAGCGAGTTGTGCAGGCGCCGGCACACGGCGAAATAGCACTGCTCGCCCAGCGCCTTTTGCGCCAGGGTGATCTTGCCGTCGGCGTACTGCGAAGCGATGTCGCTCATGTAGTGCGTGGCGCGCCAGTAGGTTTCGGTGACCATCTCCAGATCGGTCGGGCCGAGCAGGTCAACCAGCCACTGTACGGTTTCCGGCAGGTTTTCCTTGTCGTCGACTTGCGGCACCTGATCGTTATGGCGTTCCACGTCAGTGACCTGGACCACCAGCACGGCGTGGTGCGCGGTCAGCGAGCGGCCGCTTTCGGAGAAGATGTGCGGGTGCGGCAAACCTTGTGCGTCGCAGAACTCCTTGAGCATGCCGACCACGACACCGGCGTAATCGTCGATGTCGTAGTTGATCGAGCTGGCGTTGCGCGAATGGGTGCCGTCGTAGTCGACACCAAGGCCGCCGCCGACATCGATGTGATCCACCGGCAGGCCGAGGCTGCGCAGTTCGCCGTAATAACGGATCGCTTCCTTGAAGCCGTGCTGGTAGTCGGCCAGGTTGGCGATCTGCGAGCCCATATGAAAGTGCAGCAGGCGAATGCCCTGGTCCAGGCCGGCCTGACGGAAGCGCTCGACCACCGACAGCAGTTGCGCCGCCGACAGGCCGAACTTGGACTTCTCGCCACCGGTGTCGGCCCATTTGCTCGATGCCAGCGACGACAAACGCACACGCAGGCCGATCTGCGGCGCCACCTTGAGTTCGGCGGCCTCCTCGATCACCAGTGCGACTTCGGATTCTTTCTCGATGACGATGAACACGTTGTGGCCAATCTTCTGGCCCATCAGCGCCAGACGGATGAACTCACGGTCCTTGTAACCGTTGCAGACGATGGTGCCGCCCTTGGGCGCCAGCGCCAGCACGGCCATCAGTTCAGGCTTGGAGCCGGCTTCAAGACCGATCGAAACGTCCTGGGTGGCAATGATGTTTTCCACCACCGCTTCTTGCTGGTTGACCTTGATCGGGTACAACGCGGTGTAGCGGCTCTGGTATTCCAGGCGCGCAATGTTCTCATCGAACGCGCCGGTCAACTGGCGCACCCGGTCTTGCAGAATGTCGGGGAAGCGCACCAGCAAGGGCAGGCTCAGGCCGCTCTTGCGCAGGTTATCGACCTGTTCATACAGATCGATCGGGGTGCTGCCTGCACCGTTGGGGCGGACTTCAACGCGACCGGCTTCGTTGATGGCGAAATAACCGGCGCCCCAATGGCGAATGCCATAAACACTGCGGCTGTCTGCCACGGTCCATTGGCTGCCATCGTCTTTGCGTGTGCGTCGTACGGACATCGAAGTCCCCTATAGATAAGTCGGTAACGTCGGACGAGTCCGACCGGGCGCAGTATAGAGTGCGCAAATGACGGTTTAGCCGCCGGATTTTCTGGCCTTGAAGCCTTTCTTGACCAGCTCGGCCAGCAGCAGTTCGACATGATCGCCCTGAATCTCGATCACACCGTCCTTCAGCGAGCCGCCAGTGCCGCAGCGCTGTTTGAGCACCTTGGCCAGCTCCTTGAGTGGCTCTTCGGCCAGCGGCACGCCTGTAATGGTGGTGACGGTCTTGCCGCCCCGGCCTTTGCTTTCGCGGCGTACACGGGCAATACCGTCGCCTTCGGGAATTGCCGATTGCTTGCAGATACAGGCGTCGACAGGTTTGCTGCAGTCGGGACAATGGCGCCCGGCGTCAGTGGAATACACCAGCCCACCGAGGGCTGCGAAAGAAGCGGCTTTCTTGGCCACGAGAAATCCTCTTGTTGAGGACCGAACAATGGGTCGGGCCCGGTACAGAGCCGACCGCGAGGCCCCACTCTGGCAGGGGCAGCGCTTTCGGACAGCCTGTGCTGCCCGAAGGGCGCGAAGTGTAACGGCAAAATACCGGATTGCTAAGGGTGCGAATGCGCCAATTTACTGAGCTTTTGCGACCTGTTGCAGATAGCGCTGTAGCGCGACCAGCGAGTCGGGGCAGCAAGGCTTTTCACGGCCCAGGCGCACGGCCTCTTCAATCGGCAGAAAAGTGGCCTCCAGTACCTCTTCAGGTTGCAACCTGAGCGGGGCATCCGAAACAGCGCTGAACACCGCGCACCACAGCCGGTTGCCGCGTTCGTCGAACAAAAACCGGCCATGCGCCTGTAATGGCACACCACTGATGCCCAACTCTTCTTCAAGCTCGCGGGCAGCCGATTCGGCGTAGCTTTCATCGGGACCGACCAGACCGCCGGCGGCCACGTCCCAGTAACCGGGATAGACCGCCTTGCTCAAGGTGCGCCGGTGCACGCACAGCTCGCCGCGTGAGTTGAACAACAGAATGAAGGTGCCGCGCCCGATCAGGCTGCGCTCGCGCAACTCGATACGCGGCACGGCGCCCAGTAACTGATCGTGCTCGTCGACCCAGGCGACCTGTTCGGCATCCGAGGCCGCCCGGTGGGCGACCTCTTGCTCAGGCGTACCTTCCGGCAAACTCACCGGTCAACCCTGGTTCAGCAGTTGACGCAGGTCGATGACCGCCGCGTTGGCCCGCGAAATGTAGTTGGCCATGACCAGCGAGTGGTTGGCGAATACACCGAAGCCGCTGCCATTGAGGATCATCGGGCTCCACAGCGGCTCTTGCGAAGCCTCAAGTTCGCGGATGATCTGACGCACGCTGACCGTCGCGTTCTTCTTGGCCAGTACATCGGCGAAGTCGACCTCGATGGCGCGCAGCAGATGCGACAGTGCCCACGCCTGGCCACGTGCTTCGTAGAACACGTTGTCGATTTCCAGCCATGGGGTTTCGACGATTTCTTCATCGACCTGTGGCACTTCACCCGGCTTGACCTGCGCCAGCGCCTCGGTTTTCAGCGTGGTGTTGAGCTTGACCCGGCCAACACTGGCCGACAGGCGTTGCGACAGCGAGCCCAGACGGGTGCCGACATCGCCCAGCCAGTTATTGAGGTTGTCGGCGCGGGCATAAAACAGCGCGTTGCGCTGGTTCGGGTCCGACAGGCGCGCCTGGTAGCGGCTCAGGGCATTGATGCCTTCCTGATACTGCGACTCGCTGGAGGGCAGGACCCAGCTGCGGTTGTTGAAGTTGAACAGCGGCTCGGCGCGTGCCAGATCGCCATCTTCAGCCGACTGCGACTGAGAACGGGCAAAATCCTTGCGCAGCGCACGGCTCAGGTCGCGGACCTGCACCAGCACACCGTATTCCCAGCTCGGGATGTTGTCGAGCCACAGGCCTGGCGGCAGGCGGTCGTTGGACAGATAGCCGCCGCGCTTGTTGAGCAGCGTGCCGGTCACTGTTTTGAGGGTTTCGACGGTGGTGTAGCCAATCACCATCTGCTTGCCTTCGCGCTCGGCGGCAGCCTGGGCATTCTGCTGCACCGGAAACAGTGCCGGTTCCTTGCTCCAGTACCAGCCGACCACCAGGGCCACCAGCAGATAAATGACAATCAGTGCACCCAGGGCGCGACTGTAGAAAAGGCTGCCCAGGTAACCGCGTCTTTTGACCGTCGCCGTGTCGGCGCTGCGCTCACCCGCGCTGCCTGCGCGGTTTTTCCAATCCAGCATGGTGGGGGTCCTTTGGGTCTTGGGGAGGAACAGTGCTCAAAAGCTGTGACCGCAACCTTACCGCAAGGTGCGTTTGGCCGGTACGTGCAGCGTGCTTTTTATGCCGTGGCAGTCGCGACACAACGATTGGATGTCGTAACGGGCAATTGTGACGGGGAAGTGACTTACGGTAGACCTTGCCCATGGCATAAGTGATAGCATTGAGACATCAGCTTCATTCCCTGTGTTTCGACCGCAGCCTCGAACAGTAGCCTCGACATGAGCGAACCAGCCGACCCCAGTCGCGAACGCCTGAAGCACCATTTCGCCCAGCGGGTCATTCATCAGGCACGCCAGATTCTGGAGACCTGGCAGCGTCTGCATAAAGGCGAATGGACCGAGACCGACCTGGCCGAGCTTAAAGATTCAGCGCTGCGTCTGTCGCGCTTCGCCGAGCGTTTCGAGCAGCCCGAACACCGCGAACTGGCCCATGCGCTGGGCGCCACTCTGGACAATATCGAGGCCAATCGCGGGCGCCTTAATAGCGAATTGATCACCGACCTCAATCGCTTGATGCAGCGCCTGTCGCGCACCGGCCTGCGCCAAGGCGACACGCTTGCACACATTACCCTGCCACCGCTGCGCAAGCCGGTACACATCGCCCTGCAAAATCACGAACAGGCCGAGCGTCTGGCCCGGCAACTGGAGTTCTTCGGCTGGCCCGCGCTGCCGCTGGACAGCGTTGCGGCAGTGCAGGCCGCGCTGCTCGAACGCTTGCCTGCCGCCATCGTCATGGACATCGACTTTGCCGGCGCGGGCGCAGGCCTGAAGCTGGCAGGCGATATCCAGCACGGCCTGGAACAGAAGCTGCCACTGCTGTTTTTCAGCACCGGCGAAACCGACACCCCGACCCGCCTGCAAGCGGTACGTGCCGGCGGCGAAGAGTTTCTCACCGGCACGCTGGAAACGGCCAGCCTGCTGGAAAAGCTCGAAGCCCTGACCTTTTCGACGCAATACGAGCCCTTCAGGGTGCTGATCATCGATGACTCACGGGCCCAGGCGGCCTACACCGAGCGAGTCCTGAACAATGCCGGCATCGTCACCCGCACCCTGCTCGACCCGATCCAGGCGATGGCCGAGCTGGCGCACTTCCAGCCCGACCTGATCATTCTCGACATGTACATGCCGGGCTGCACCGGCACGGAACTGGCCAAGGTCATTCGCCACAACGACCGTTATGTCAGTGTGCCGATCATCTATCTGTCGGCCGAAGATGACCTGGACAAACAGCTCGATGCCATGAGCGAAGGTGGCGACGACTTTCTGACCAAGCCCATCAAGCCGCGGCATCTGGTGACTACCGTGCGCAACCGGGTAGCACGGGCGCGCAACCTCAAGGCGCACATGGTCCGCGACAGCCTGACCGGGCTGTATAACCACACGCACATTCTGCAGTTGCTCGACGATTGCAGCTTCCAGGCACGCCGCGAACACCAGTCGCTGTGCTTTGCCATGCTCGACATCGACCACTTCAAGAAGGTCAACGACAGCCACGGCCATCCCATGGGCGACCGGGTCATTCGCAGCCTGGCGCTGTTTCTCAAGCAGCGCCTGCGCAAGACCGACTTCATCGGCCGTTATGGCGGCGAGGAGTTCGCGATCGTGATGCCCGATACGCAGATTCATAACGCCCACAAGGTGCTTGAAGAAATCCGCCAGCGTTTCTCGGAAATTCACTATCCCGCCCAGCCTGTGGACCTGGTGTGTACCTTCAGCGCAGGCGTTGTAGCGCTGGGACCGGACGACGACAGCCAGACCCTGGCCGCACAGGCCGACAAGGCGCTGTACCGCGCCAAGAAAGCCGGGCGTAATCAGGTGCAGTCGGCGGTGAATGCGGTGCCGTATCACGTGGTGATACCGGAGGTTTAGGGAGCGATTGGCAAACTCCTTGAGTGAAAATTCCGAAAAACGCGACGGTAAATACGACAGTACAACCGCCCCTCACATGCCTCAGGGAACGGTAACGCACAATCGCCTCCGGATCGTCATGGAAGGTGTACTCGGTGTCCTCCCCCTATTTTCAAACTATCGTCATCGGCGAGGAGGTCTTTGATCTGGCTCACCTTGAGCCTTTTACGTTCAAGGTTTTCAGTCAGCTCGCCAAGAAGTCATTGCGCGTTCACGTGACATATTCGAATCATTGCTTCAGCACCGCTTACGACCCTGCCAGTCAGCCATCAGGCGAATTCATTATTGATAAAGGCCTTCCACGGCCCAGGGCATTTTGTCCGACCCGATACCGGCTCTCATTCAAATTGCAGGCGGTGATCAATTCATTTGCAAGCCCTGAGACCAAAGTCAGGGAGACCGCCTCTCGGCGTAACTGGTGCTACTCAATGACTGTGGATGATCCCAAGGGGCGGTATCACATATTTTTTGAAGTACGCCGTGCGTCACAAGAACGTCGGCAATGGCAGGATTTACAAATAGTGGTGGAAAGCGCCTACCACGAGGAGGGTGCGCCACCAAAAGTCAGAGCAAGCATGGGATTTGCGCTGCTGTGCGGCAAAATCTACAAAGGCGAGCGCACATCGACAATACGATAAGAAACAAATGAAAAAAGCGCCCAGAGGCGCTTTTTTCATTTGTTTCGGTAAAGCAGATCCGGACACCACTACGGCTTTCACCTTGACCCGCCTTGCGCGAGTACTGGATTGCTCCAGCTGGGGAGTGTTCAATCTCATCCGGTCAGTCACTCCGATGCAGCGTAGTGTATAGAATTTGATCAGTGCGTCAACGAGACGGGAGAAATGAACGAGCGCCACCGAACCTTGGCACATGACACAAAACGACATCACTTCAGTCCCGCCTGAGATCCGCCCCACCAGCACAAAACGACACTCTTGGTTATCATGCGCGCTCTGCCGAGACCCGAGACTGCCATGCGCCGCTTGTTATGCCTGTTGCTGTTGATCCTTGCCCTGCCCGTCACGGCCCAGGCTGCCGGCCTGCTGGACAATCGTCCTTCGGCGACGCTGGGTAGCTCCGCGCTGGATAACAGCAAGCAATTTCTGCCCGTACGCCAGGCCTTCCAACTGAGCCGGCTCGACACCGACGGCCCCTCGATCAAGCTGCGCCTGGTCGCTGCCGACGGCTATTACCTGTACCGCCACCGTTTTCAGTTTCGCACCGAGCCTGCCGACATTGGCCTGGGCGAAGCGCAGCTGCCGGCCGGCGAGCAAAAGCACGACGAGTATTTCGGCGATGTCGAGGTGTACCACGGCATTGTCGACATCGAGCTGCCGCGCCCGCCCGGCGAGCAAAAACCCTTCACCCTGGTCGTCAGCTATCAGGGCTGCGCCGACCACGGCCTGTGTTACCCGCCGGAAACCGAGCGGCTGAACATCGGTGATGTGACCGGCAGCAGCACCACGGCGACCGCAGGCAATAGCGCCGCCGTGCAGCCCTGGACCTGGAAAGAACTGGCGCTGTTTCTGCTGGCCGGTATCGGCCTGACCTTCACGCCGTGCGTGCTGCCGATGCTGCCGATCCTGTCGGGCGTGGTATTGCGCGGCCAGGTGGGCGGCCTGCGCGGTTTAAGCCTGTCGCTGGCCTATGTGCTGCCGATGGCGGTCTGTTTTGCGGTACTGGGCGCCTTGATGGGCCTGTTCGGCGCCGGCCTGAACCTGCAGGCGCGCCTGCAATCGGCCTGGGTGCTGGTGCCCTTCTCGCTGTTCTTCGTGATTTTCGCCCTGGCCATGTTTGGCACGTTCGAGCTGCGCCTGCCGCAGGCCTTGAGCGCGCGGCTGGACCGTATTGCCGGCAAGGCTGAAGGCGGCTCGCTATGGGGCGCGGCGGTGCTCGGCGTGCTCTCCAGTTTGCTGGTCTCGCCGTGCGTGTCCGCGCCACTGGCCGGCGCGCTGCTTTATATAAGCGCCAGCGGCGATGCCCTCGGCGGTGCGCTGAAACTGTTTGCACTGGGCCTGGGCATGGGCTTGCCGCTGGTGCTGGTTGCCACCGGCGGTGCGACCTGGCTACCGAAAAGCGGCCCCTGGCTGGTCACCGTCAAGAACGCTATTGGCGTGCTGCTGCTCGGGCTGGCGATCGGGCTGCTCAGCCGGGTTCTGCCGGGGCCGATCACCTTGCTGTTGATCGGCCTGCTGGCTGCCGGCGTCGCGCTGTTTCTCGGCACGCTGTGCTTCACGGAAAAAAACACCCGGCAAACCCTCGCACAACTGCTCGGCCTGTTTTTGTTGGTCTACGCTCTGGCATGCTGGTTTGGCGCATTCAAGGGTGAAAGCGACCCGCTGCGTCCGCTGGGCCGCCCACAAGCGGTGGTTTCTGGCGGCGCAGGCGTACAACCCGACAGCCAGTGGCAGACCATCCGTACGGCTGCCGAACTGGACAAGGTTCTCGGCAACGCCCGCGATGCAGGCCAGCCACTGGTACTGGACTGGTATGCCGACTGGTGCATCAGTTGCAAAGTCATCGAGCATGAAGTCCTTCCCGATCCACGCGTGGTTGCCCGACTGGCCGGCTTCAGTCGGGTACGTTTCGACATGACCGAGAGCAACGCAGAACAACGTGCACTGCTTGATCGCTACAAACTGTTTGGCCCGCCTGCGCTGCTATTTTTCGGGAAAAGCGGCGAAGAGGTGGCAAATGTCAGGGTTGTCGGTGAAATAGATGCACAGGGGCTGATCACGCGACTTGAAGGGGCAAATGACCCATTTTGACAAGCGGGTCACAAATTTTGCGTGATAATCGCTCATCGTGCTGACTACTGTTGTTAACTGGACAGTTCATGAGGCTTGCGGCATAGTCGCGGCACAAAAACGCTCGTGAATAAAAAAGGAACCGACAATGGCGACTCTGCTGGTCCTGCATGGCCCGAACCTGAACCTGCTTGGCACCCGTGAACCGGGTGTGTACGGCACGACCACCCTGGCTCAGATCAACCAGGACCTCGAACAGCGCGCCCGCGATGCAGGCCATCATCTGATGTACCTGCAAAGCAACGCCGAGTATGAATTGATCGATCGCATCCATGCTGCACGCGGTGAGGGCGTTGATTTCATCGTCATCAATCCGGCGGCTTTCACGCATACCAGCGTGGCGATACGTGACGCGATCATGGGAGTGAGCATCCCATTCATCGAAGTGCATTTGTCCAACGTGCACAAACGCGAACCTTTCCGTCATCACTCCTACTTTTCCGATGTCGCGGTAGGAGTGATCTGCGGCCTGGGTGCCAGCGGATACCGCATGGCCCTGGAAGCTGCCCTGGAACATTTGGCCAAAAACGCCAAGCCTTGAAAACGGCACGGCCAGACATTAGAGCCGTATAAGCCGCAACCGGCTGCCGAATTGCCCCTTACAGACCCTTTGGGAGTTGATGATTAATGGATATCCGTAAAGTCAAGAAACTGATCGAACTGCTGGAAGAGTCCGGTATCGACGAACTGGAGATCCGTGAAGGTGAAGAGTCCGTACGGATCAGCCGTCACAGCAAGACCCCTGCCCAACCGTACTACGCACCCGCTCCGGTTGCGGCCCCGGTCGCCGCACCTGTAGCGGCTGCACCTGTTGCTGCCGAAGCACCTGCTGCCCCGAAACTGAACGGCTTTGTAGTTGCATCGCCAATGGTCGGTACCTTCTACCGCACGCCTGCGCCTACTTCGCCTGCGTTCGTCGAGATCGGCCAGACCGTCAAGAAAGGCGACACGCTGTGCATCGTCGAAGCCATGAAAATGATGAACCACATCCAGGCCGAAGCCAGTGGCGTCATCGAATCCATCCTGGTGGAAAACGGTCAGCCGGTTGAATTTGACCAGCCTCTGTTCACCATCGTTTGAACCAGGGAGACGCTGCGATGCTGGAAAAAGTCCTGATCGCCAACCGCGGTGAAATCGCCTTGCGCATCTTGCGTGCCTGTAAGGAACTGGGCATCAAGACCGTTGCTGTGCACTCCACGGCCGACCGCGAGTTGATGCACCTGGGCCTGGCGGACGAAACTGTCTGCATCGGTCCACCGCTGGCCAACAAGTCGTACCTGAACATTCCGGCGATCATCTCGGCCGCCGAACTGACCGGCGCCACCGCGATCCACCCAGGCTACGGTTTCCTGGCTGAAAACGCCGACTTCGCTGAACAGGTCGAGAAATCCGGATTCGCCTTCATCGGCCCCAAAGCCGACACCATTCGCCTGATGGGCGACAAGGTTTCGGCCAAGGACGCGATGAAGCTGGCCGGCGTGCCGACTGTTCCAGGTTCCGACGGCCCGCTGCCGGAAGACGAAGAAACCGCCCTGCGCATTGGCCGTGAAGTCGGCTATCCCGTGATCATCAAGGCCGCCGGTGGCGGTGGTGGTCGCGGCATGCGCGTGGTGCACAAGGAAGAAGACCTGATCGAAGCCGCTGCCCAGACCCGCGCCGAAGCGGCCGCCTGGTTCAGCAACCCGATGGTCTACCTGGAAAAGTACCTGACCAACCCGCGTCACGTGGAAGTCCAGGTCATTTCCGACGGCCAGGGCCAGGCTATCCACCTGGGCGACCGTGACTGCTCGCTGCAGCGCCGCCACCAGAAAGTTCTGGAAGAAGCGCCGGCACCGTTCATCGACGAAGAGGCTCGCAAGGCTGTGTTCGATAGCTGCGTCAAAGCGTGCATCGACATCGGTTACCGTGGCGCAGGCACTTTCGAGTTCCTGTACGAGAACGGCCGCTTCTACTTCATCGAGATGAACACTCGTGTCCAGGTAGAGCACCCGGTTTCGGAAATGGTCACCGGTATCGATATCGTCAAGGAGATGCTCAGCATCGCCGCCGGCAACAAGCTGTCGTTCACTCAGGACGACGTGGTCATTCATGGCCACTCGCTGGAATGCCGGATCAACGCCGAAGACCCGAAAACCTTTATCCCGAGCCCAGGCCTGGTCAAGCATTTCCATGCGCCAGGCGGCAACGGCGTGCGGGTGGATTCGCACCTGTACAGCGGTTACAAGGTCCCGTCCAACTACGATTCCCTGATCGGCAAGCTGATCACCTGGGGCGCGACCCGCGATGAGGCCATGGCCCGCATGCGCAACGCCCTGGACGAAATCGTGGTCGACGGCATCAAGACCAACATCCCGCTGCACCGCGACCTGACCCGTGATGAAGGCTTCTGCAAAGGCGGCGTCAACATCCACTACCTGGAACACAAGCTGGCCAGCGAGAAGTAATTTTCGCGCACCGCTGACGCTCCAGATAACAAGCCCCGCCCATGCGGGGCTTGTTGTTTATGGGCCGCACACACCATTCATTCGCCGTCACGAGCATTTGCCGCCAAGCTGAAGTAAACTTCGCCGCTTTCCTGTCATTTCCATATTTCCTGCTTATTTTCATATTTCATAGGAACCCGCCATGCCCTGGCTGCAAATTCGCCTCGCCATCAGCCCGGAACAAGCCGAAACCTACGAAGACGCCCTGCTTGAAGTCGGCGCCGTGTCCGTGACCTTCATGGACGCCGAAGACCAGCCGATCTTCGAACCCGAGCTCAACACCACGCCACTGTGGACCCACACCCACTTGCTGGCACTGTTCGAAGCCGATACCGACGCCGATCTGGCACTGGCGCACTTGCGTCTTCTGACCAACGCCGAGTTGCCCGAACACAGCGCCGAAGTCATCGAAGACCAGGACTGGGAACGCAGCTGGATGGCCGACTTCCAGCCCATGCGCTTCGGCCAGCGGCTGTGGATCGTGCCCAGCTGGCACGCCGCGCCAGAGCCTGAAGCCGTCAACCTGCTGCTCGACCCGGGCCTGGCCTTCGGCACCGGCACTCACCCGACCACCGCGCTGTGCCTGGAATGGCTCGACGGCCAGGACCTGAAAGGCTGCAACGTGCTGGATTTCGGCTGCGGCTCGGGCATCCTCGCCATCGCCGCGCTGCTGCTGGGTGCCGAGCTGGCCGTGGGCACCGACATCGACGTGCAGGCCCTTGAAGCGTCCCGCGACAACGCCGGGCGCAATGGCCTGGCCGCCGAGCGTTTCCCGCTGTACCTGCCCGAAGACCTGCCGGCCGAACAGGCCGATGTGCTGGTGGCCAACATTCTTGCCGGCCCTCTGGTCGCGCTGGCCCCGCAACTGACCAGCCTGGTCAAGTCTGGCGGCCGCCTGGCGCTGTCGGGCATTCTTGCCGAGCAAGGCGAAGAAGTTGCTGCAGCCTATGCTGAAGCCTTCGAGCTTGACCCGATCGCCAACCGTGATGGCTGGGTACGCATCACCGGCCGTCGTCGCTGATCGCGGCCTGAACCGGAGCGCCGCATGACCGACAGTTTCGTCACCCAGTGTCCGCACTGCCAGACCAGCTTCAAAGTCGGCACCGCTCAATTGAGCGTTGCCCGCGGCGTTGTACGCTGCGGCGCTTGCCTTGAGGTGTTCAACGCCGCAAGGCAACTGCTGGAACAACGCCAGCGCGAACGCCAGGCCGAAGACCCCGAACACGCCCCGCTGGTACCGCTGCCGCTTCCAGGCCAGTTTCAGTTGCCGGTACCGCTGGAGCCCACCGCGCCCGCAGCGGCGCTCGCCAACACGGCGCCAATCCTGACACCGCAGCCACCGGCGGCAAAAGCCGCCGCGCCGGATGAAAATCCCTGGCTGGTCAGCGAGCTGGACCTGGACAACCTCGACCTGGACGAAGAACTGGCTCGCCTTGAACAGCGCGACCACCGACCCAACCGCCCTTTCAACCGGCCGCCGGTACGCAGCAGCGATGCCAGCCTGAGTGCGCGGCGCGACACCACGCAAAGCGAACAGGGTGACTGGGTCGGCAGCTTGCGCAACGACGATGTCGCGCACTTGCCTGAAGTTCAGGCCGAGGTCATCAGCACCACCGCCCATGTCGAGGATGAGCCCGAACCGCAACCCGAGCCGGCGCCGCCGCAAGAGACCCGTACCGAGCCCTCGCTGTCGAGCAGCACGCTTGTCGTGGACGATGACGACGAACCCGAAGCACCGGCACTCGGCCTGCTCAAACCGCCGGCGCAACGCCAGGAGCGCCTGTCGGCAGTGGATGACAGCGACGATCACGTCGAGCCTGTCGATGAGCCTCCCTACAACCCGCGCGCGCGCAATGAACCGGCGATCCGCGAAAAGGCCCTGCTGGAACTGACCGATGACCCGCTGCAACTGGACTGGCAAAAGCCCAAGTCGCGCGGTGGCAGCCGCCTGCTCTGGATCATCCTGATCCTTCTGGCATTGGGCGGCCTGGCCGGCCAGTACATCAACTATCACTTCGACCATCTGGCCCGCCAGGACCAGTACCGCCCGCTGTTTCAGCAGTTTTGCCCGCAACTGGGCTGCAAGGTGCCGTCCAAGGTCGACATCAACCAGCTCAAGAGCAGCAACCTGGTGGTACGCAGCCATCCTGACTTTCAGGGCGCGCTGGTGGTCGATGCGATCATTTATAACCGTGCCGCCTTTTCCCAGCCCTTTCCATTACTGGAACTGCGCTTTGCCGATACCAGCGGTCAACTGATTGCCAGTCGTCGCTTCAAACCCAGCGAATACCTCAGCGGCGAAATGGCCGGCAAAGAAGAAATGCCGCCCCAGACACCGATCCATATTGCGCTGGATATCCTTGATCCAGGCGCCAAGGCTGTGAACTACAGCCTTAATTTCCGCTCGCCCGAATAAGCCCTACGCCCCGGCATCGGGGCGCCGGCAACACCGCCATACTTTGCATATATCGGCATGATCGACGCCGTTGACGAGTCGTACCCGTCAATAAAGCGTCTATTGACGGCACTTGGACAACTGTTCAGATTTTATCCAATTCAGCCTTTATCCAGTCATCCAGAGCGGGTATCATGCCCACCCTTTTTCAAACTCCAGGTTCGGTCTGGCCATTGCGCAAGCAGCTGGACGAACGAACCGTTGCAGACCCCATGCAACGGTTTTTCATGCGGCCTTTGGATGATTCGGCCCCTTTATAGGTAAAGCTATGGCGGCGGTACGTATCGGCCCTTACACATTGCAGAACGGCTTGATTCTCGCCCCGATGGCGGGCGTCACCGACCAGCCTTTCCGCCAGTTATGCCGTCGCCTCGGAGCGGGCCTGGTGGTGTCGGAAATGGTCACCAGTGACATGAGCCTGTGGAACAGCCGCAAATCGCGTCTGCGCATGATCCATGAAGGTGATCCCGAGCCGCGCTCGGTGCAGATCGCCGGTGGCGACCCGCAGATGCTGGCCGATGCAGCACGGGCCAATGTCGAGTTCGGTGCACAGATCATCGACATCAACATGGGCTGCCCGGCCAAGAAGGTGTGCAACAAGGCAGCAGGTTCTGCGCTGTTGAAGGACGAGCAACTGGTGACCGAGATCCTGCAGGCCGTGGTCGGCGCAGTCGATGTGCCGGTCACCCTGAAGATTCGCACCGGCTGGGACCGTGACAACAAGAACGGCCTGACCGTGGCAAAGATCGCCGAACAGGCCGGTATCCAGGCACTGGCCGTTCACGGCCGCACCCGGGCCGACCTGTACACCGGTGAAGCGGAGTACGACACCATCGCGGCGATCAAGCAGGCGGTGTCGATTCCGGTGTTTGCCAATGGCGACATCGACTCGCCCGAGAAGGCCCGGCACGTGCTGCAGGCCACCGGTGCCGATGGTTTGCTGATTGGCAGGGCCGCTCAGGGGCGGCCATGGATTTTTCGCGAGATAGAACACTACCTGCGCACCGGCGAGAAGCTGCCGGCGGTGGGTCTGAATGAAGTGGAAGGCATCCTGATGGAGCATCTGCACGCGCTCCACGCCTTCTATGGCGATGTGATGGGCGTGCGGATCGCACGCAAGCATGTCGGCTGGTATCTCGCAACCTTGCCGGGCGCCAGGGAGTTTCGCGCCCACTTCAATCGTTTGGACGATACGCAAGAACAATGCGCCAACATCCGGGAATTCTTGCGCCAGAGTGGCCAGGGGCCGGATGACGAGAATGAAGAAGAGGTGGCCGCATGACGATGATGACCGAGACTTTAGTGAGTGGAACGACACCCGTGAGCGACAATGTCAATTTGAAACAGCACCTCAACACGCCGAGCGAAGAGGGCCAGACCCTGCGCGGCAGTGTCGAGAAGGCGCTGCACAATTATTTCGCCCACCTCGAAGGCGCCAATGTCACGGACGTGTACAACCTGGTGCTCTCCGAAGTCGAAGCCCCACTGCTCGAAAGCGTCATGAACTACGTCAAGGGCAACCAGACCAAAGCCAGCGAGGTGCTGGGCCTGAACCGCGGCACGCTGCGCAAGAAACTCAAACAGTACGACCTGCTTTAAGCATCCCTAAACAGACAAAGCCCAAGGCGACCCGGTCGCCTTTTTTGCTGATTCCTTTTGCTTTGATGGAAATCGAGATGACCGACCAGACCACCCGCCTGCCGATCCGCCGCGCGTTGATCAGCGTTTCCGACAAGACCGGCATCCTTGAGTTTGCCCGTGAGCTCGAAGCCCTGGGCGTGGAAATCCTGTCCACTGGCGGCACCTTCAAGCTGCTGAGCGACAACGGTGTCGCGGCTGTTGAAGTGGCCGACTACACCGGTTTCCCGGAAATGATGGACGGCCGGGTCAAGACCCTGCACCCGAAAATCCACGGCGGCATTCTGGGCCGTCGCGGCACTGACGACGGCGTGATGGGCGAACACGGCATCAAGCCGATCGACCTGGTCGCGGTCAACCTGTACCCGTTCGAAGCCACGGTTGCCAAGCCAGGCTGCGACCTGCCGACCGCCATCGAGAACATCGACATCGGCGGCCCGACCATGGTCCGCTCGGCAGCCAAGAACCATAAGGATGTGGCCATCGTGGTCAACGCCAGCGACTATGCCAGCGTTCTTGAAGGCCTCAAGGCCGGCGGCCTGACCTACGCGCAGCGCTTTGACCTGATGCTCAAGGCCTTCGAGCACACCGCTGCCTACGACGGCATGATCGCCAACTACCTGGGCGGCATCGACCAGAAGGCCGAGACCCTGAGCACCGAAGGCCGTGGCCAGTTCCCACGCACTTTCAACACCCAGTTCGTCAAGGCCCAGGAAATGCGCTACGGCGAGAACCCGCACCAGAGCGCGGCGTTCTACGTTGAAGCCAAGCCTGCCGAAGTCGGCATCGCCACCGCCACCCAGCTGCAAGGCAAAGAGCTGTCGTTCAACAACGTGGCCGACACCGATGCCGCGCTGGAATGCGTCAAGAGCTTCGTCAAGCCAGCCTGCGTGATCGTCAAGCACGCCAACCCGTGCGGCGTCTCGGTTTGCCCTGACGACGAAGGCGGCATCCGCAAGGCCTACGACCTGGCCTACGCCACCGACACCGAATCAGCGTTTGGCGGCATCATTGCCTTCAACCGCGAGCTGGATGCCGAGACCGCCAAGGCGATCGTCGACCGTCAGTTCGTCGAAGTGATCATTGCCCCAAGCGTCAGCGCCGAAGCCCAGGCCATCGTCGCCAGCAAAGCCAACGTGCGCCTGCTGGTCAGCGGCCAGTGGGGCGAGCGTCAGGCCGGCTGGGACTACAAGCGCGTCAACGGCGGCCTGCTGGTACAAAGCCGCGACATCGGCATGATCGGCGCCGACGATCTGAAAGTGGTCACCCAGCGCGCACCGAGCGAGCAGGAAGTCCATGATCTGATCTTCGCCTGGAAAGTGGCCAAGTTCGTCAAGTCCAACGCCATCGTCTACGCCAAGAACCGCCAGACCGTCGGCATCGGCGCCGGCCAGATGAGCCGCGTCAACTCGGCCCGCATCGCCGCCATCAAGGCCGAACACGCAGGCTTGCAGGTGCAAGGCGCGGTCATGGCCTCCGACGCCTTCTTCCCGTTCCGCGACGGCATCGACAATGCGGCCAAGAACGGCATCACTGCCGTGATCCAGCCAGGCGGCTCGATGCGCGATGCTGAAGTGATCGCTGCTGCCGACGAAGCCGGAATCGCGATGGTGTTCACCGGCATGCGCCACTTCAGGCACTAAGCAGCCGCAAGCTTCAAGCTGTCAGCTGCAAGCAAGAGCCGACCGAGGTGTTCTTGCTTGCAGCCCACAAAATCCAAAGCCATACGCTGTAATCCGAATCGACCCGATCCGCTTTTACTTGCAGCTTGTGGCTTATAGCTTCTCCGAAGGAGTCTGTTGTGAACGTATTGATCATTGGCAGCGGTGGCCGTGAACACGCCCTGGCCTGGAAAGTCGCTCAGGACCCGCGTGTCGAGAAAGTCTTCGTTGCACCGGGCAACGCCGGTACCGCCACCGAAGCCAAGTGCGAGAACGTCGCCATTCCCGTGCTGGCCCTTGAGCAACTGGCTGATTTTGCCGAGAAGAATGTCTCGCTGACCATCGTCGGCCCTGAAGTGCCGCTGGTCGCAGGCGTTGTGGACCTGTTTCGCAGCCGTGGCCTGGACTGCTTCGGCCCGACCGCAGGCGCAGCCCAGCTGGAAGGTTCCAAGGCGTTCACCAAGGACTTCCTCGCTCGCCACAAGATTCCGACCGCCGACTACCAGAACTTCACCGAGGTCGAGCCTGCCCTGGCTTACCTGCGTGAAAAAGGCGCGCCGATCGTCATCAAGGCCGACGGCCTGGCCGCCGGCAAGGGCGTGATCGTTGCCCTGACGCTTGAAGAAGCCGAAGACGCGGTACGCGACATGCTGGCCGGCAACGCCTTTGGCGATGCGGGTTCGCGCGTGGTCATCGAGGAGTTCCTCGACGGCGAAGAAGCCAGCTTCATCGTCATGGTCGACGGCAAGAACGTCCTGCCGATGGCGACCAGCCAGGACCACAAACGTGTCGGCGACGGCGACAGCGGCCCGAACACCGGCGGCATGGGCGCTTACTCGCCAGCGCCTGTGGTCACCCAAGAGGTGCATCAGCGGGTCATGGACCTGGTGATCTGGCCCACCGTGCGCGGCATGGCCGAGGAAGGCAACGTCTACACCGGCTTCCTCTATGCTGGTCTGATGATCGATGCTGCGGGCAACCCGAAAGTCATCGAGTTCAACTGCCGCTTCGGCGACCCCGAAACCCAGCCGGTCATGCTGCGCCTGCAATCGAGTCTGGTCTTGCTGGTCGAGGCCGCACTGGCGCAAGCTCTGGACAAGGTCGAAGCGCAATGGGACCCGCGTCCGAGCCTGGGCATCGTCCTGGCTGCCGGTGGCTACCCTGGCGATTACGCCAACGGCGATGCCATCAACGGCCTGGAAGCGGCAGCGCAACTGCCCGGCAAAGTGTTCCATGCCGGTACCGCGCTCAAGGATGGCAACATCGTGACCAGCGGCGGTCGTGTGCTGTGCGCTACAGCGTTGGGCAACACAGTTGGCGATGCCCAGCAAAACGCCTACGCTCTGGCCTCGAAGATCGAATGGCAAGGCAGTTTTTACCGCAAGGACATTGGCTATCGTGCCATTGCCCGTGAGCGTGGTGAAGGCCCGAAATAAGGCCGCCAGGCCAGCCCCTTCGGGGGCTGGCAGGTTATACCGACACCGCGCATGTTTTCGGCATTTATTCACGAAGGGATTTCGCCGTGCGCAGGCTCAGGATTGCCATAGCTTCAACCGTTGTTGGCTTGTTGTCCCTGTTCTTGTTGCTGTCGGCCCAGGCAGCAGGCACGGGATGGTCTTCCTTGCTCGACGAGCAGGGCAGCCTGAGCATTGCCGAGATTCGCGCCGCCCAGCAACAGAACCAGTTCAGCCCTCGCGAGCCCGAAAACATCACCGCCGCCGGTCGCAACAGCGCCCTGTGGCTGCACTACCGGCTGCCTGCGGGCAACCACGAACAATTGCTGCGCATTTTCGCCCCCGACCTTGCCAGCGCCGACCTGTACGTTTTCAAGGGTGATCGACAAGTCGACCACCAGCGCACCGGCAATGCGGTGCCCAAGGAAAGCCAGCGCCTGCCCTCCAACGATTTCCTTCTGCCGGTGCCGCAAAGCGATGGCGTGCAGGACCTGTACCTGCGCCTGGCATCGACCCAGAAAATGCGCCCCGACATCAGCCTGCAACTGGCTATCGAAAGCGCCGCCGACGAACACGAACCGTTTCTGGCCGGACTGATGTTCGGGCTGCTGGGCATGCTGATCCTGCAAAACATCGCCCGCTACAGCCACAGTCGCTCCAAGACCAACCTGTGGCTGGCCGCCTGCGAAGCACTGCTGGCCATCAGCGCACTGCTGCTGCTCAACCGCCTCAATGTGTTCAGCGGCTGGCATGTGCCGCAGACCCCCGCCGCCCACGTGGCGCTGTTGATGGCCGCCATTACCGGCCTGATGTACACCTGGTGTTTCTTTGCCCACCGCAAGGCCCGCGCGCTGGATCGCCTGCTTCTGATCGATGGCGTCCTGATGGCCGTCGGTGCGCTGCTGGTGGTGCTGGTCGACCACATGGCGATCAACCTGCTGACGTTCCTGCTGGTCGCACTGACCATCCTGAGCATCCTGGGGGTTTCGATCTGGCACTGGATCACCGGTTATCACTCTGCCCGGCTGTTCGTGCTGTCGATGGTCATCTTCAACCTGGGCTTCATGGTCCTGTTGCCGGGCATGCTGTGGCTCAGCCTGATCCCGCCGCAATGGCTGGTCGTGATCCTGCTGGGCGTGTTCTGCGTCAGCGGCCTGCTGATGAACACCGCCCTGAGCGAACGCCAGCGCAGCATTGCCGAAGACAAGTTCAGCATCAGCCGCGACGAGGCGGCCAGCACCGCGGAAATCAACGCCAAGGCTGAGTTTCTGGCCAAGATCAGTCACGAGATCCGCACGCCCATGAACGGCGTGCTGGGCATGACCGAACTGCTGCTGGGCACCCCGCTGTCGGTCAAGCAACGCGACTATGTGCAGACCATCCACACCGCCGGCAACGAGCTGCTGAGCCTGATCAACGAAATTCTCGACATCACCAAGCTGGAATCCGGGCAGATCGAACTGGACGATGTGCAGTTCGACATCGGCGCCTTGATCGAAGACTGCCTGAATATCTTCAGGGGCAAGGCCGAACAACAGAACGTCGAGCTGATCAGCCTGGTTCAGTCTCAAGTGCCGCGGGTCATCAGTGGCGACCCGACCCGGCTGCGCCAGACCTTGCTGAGCCTGCTGGAAAACGCCCTGAAAAAGACCGAGGGTGGCGAAATCCTGCTGGTTGCCGCCCTCGACAGCCGCGCCGGCAAGCAACGCCTGCGCATTGCCGTGCAAGACACCGGCGAACCGCTGTCGAGCGAAGAGCGCGATGCGCTGTTGCACACCGAACTGCACAGCAAGAATTTCCTGGCCTCCAGCAAACTGGGCGGGCACCTGGGGCTGGTGATTGCCCGGCAACTGATCATGCTGATGGACGGTGACTTCGGCATCCAGAACAGCGCAGGACTGGGCAATACCCTGTGGCTGAGCCTGCCGCTGCCGGCGCACCTGCTTGAACAACCGACCCTGGACCTGGACAGCCCGCTCAAGGACGCACGCCTGCTGGTGGTCGACGATAACGACACTTGCCGCAAGGTGCTGGTGCAACAGTGTTCGGCATGGGGCCTGAATGTCAGCGCCGTGGCTTCCGGCAAGGAAGCCCTGGCGCTGCTGCGGACCAAGGCGCACTTGCGCGATTACTTCGATGTGGTTCTGCTCGACCAGAACATGCCCGGCATGACCGGCATGCAACTGGCGGCCAAGATCAAGGAAGACCCGAGCCTGAACCACGACATCCTGCTGATCATGCTCACCGGTATCAGCAACGCGCCGAGCAAGATCATCGCGCGCAACGCTGGCATCAAGCGCATCCTGGCCAAACCGGTGGCGGGCTACACGCTCAAGACCACGCTGGCCGACGAACTGACCCAACTGAACAAGGGCGGCGTCCATGCCTCCCCCGAGCCTTCGCCGGTCATTGTCAGCCCGATCGATGTGCCCAGCGACTTCCGCATTCTGGTGGCCGAAGACAACAACATTTCGACCAAGGTGATTCGCGGCATGCTCGGCAAGCTCAACCTCAAGCCTGACACCGCCAGCAATGGCGAAGAAGCCTTGCGCGCCATGAAAGCCCAGCGTTACGACCTGGTCCTGATGGATTGCGAAATGCCGGTACTCGACGGCTTCTCGGCCACCGAGCAGCTGCGGGCCTGGGAAGTGGGCAACCAGCGGGTGCGTACGCCGATCGTCGCCCTCACCGCGCACATTCTCACCGAGCACAAGGATCGCGCCCGCCAGGCGGGTATGGACGGCCACATGTCCAAGCCTGTGGAATTGTCGCAACTGCGCGAGCAGATCGAGTACTGGCTGGTGCAGCGTGACCAGGCCCGTGCCGTGACATCCGACGAACAGCTCTACCAGCAGAACTGATGCCGCACAGGTAGACTGAGCGCACCCTTTTCCGTCGCGAGCGCGAACCATGCTCCATGTGCTGTCCAGCGTGTACCTGAAGATGCTGGTGCTCTATAGCCCGTTCTTCGTGTTGTCCTGCTTCATCAGCCTGACCCGTGGCCATTCACGCAAGGAGCAGAAGCGCCTGGCCTGGAAAGTCGCGCTGGCGACCCTGGTATCCAGCGTGTTGCTGTACCTGTTCGGGCGGGTGATCTTCGACCTGTTCGGCATTACCGTCGATGCCTTTCGCATCGGCGCCGGCACGGTGCTGTTCATCTCGGCGCTGGGCATGGCGCAAGGCAAATCGGCGGTGCAGACCGACAACATCCAGCAGGATGTGAGCATCGTGCCGCTGACCATTCCCATCACCGTCGGCCCCGGCACCATCGGCGCCCTGCTGGTCATGGGTGTCAGCCAGCCGCACTGGGACGACAAGATTACTGCGCTGTTGAGTATCGCCCTGGCCAGTATGACGGTGGGTGTGGTGCTGTTCATGGCCAACCGGATTGAACGCCTGCTGGGCGATCAGGGCTTGCAGATTGTCAGCCGTTTGATGGGATTGTTTGTCTGCGCCCTGGCGGCGCAGATTATCTTTACCGGCATTCGCGGTTATCTGGTGGTGTCCTGAGCCGGGAATAAAGCCCGCTCAGGCGGCAAGCAACGGACAGATCAGGCTCTGGCGCCGGTCACGCAGGGTCATGGCAAACGCCATGCGCAGTGGCCCATAGCGCTCTTCGGACAATTGCAGACGGTGGACACTCAAGGCGATATCGCCCTTGACCGCCTTGCTGCTCCAGGGCCCGAACAAGGTGCTGGCGCTCAGAGGGCCGTCATGTTCGAAGTGGATCTGTAACAAGGTCAGGGTGCAGTCTTTGGTGACCAGCCCCATCTGCAAGCTGATGGTTGTCGCGCCCAGCCCCAGAACCTGATCGGCCAGCAACGTAAAACCGATCTGCTCCACGGGGCAGCGGTTCAAGGCGGCCCTGCAATCGTCGAGCAGCGCAGGTTCGACAGATGCCGGACACAGGGTCCAGACCCAATCCCAGAAAGTCCCGGCCTGGATACAGGGAACCGTCTGCTCGAAACTCTCACTGGCCTGCAACATCCAGCCCAGTCGCCGGGCAGCGGCCAGCCAGGTCTGCTTCCAGCGCGGGTATTGGGTAAAGCGTGAGTATTTGTTCGACGCCGACAACTGCGTATACAACGTGGAGTCCAGGATATCCCGGCAGCTTGGCAGGCCCTGGAAGAACATCAGGCATCCGGCATTGACGATCACTTCATTCACTTTCGTACTCATGAACAACCTGCTCCTTGATAAGCCTCTTGCGGATAAAAAAACAGCCTAGCGATTTCCCTTTTGGGCCGTATCGCCACACCGCCCGGGAAAAACACCAGGACGGCGTGGGATCACAGACTGTCGACGCCATCGAAGCAGCAGGAAATTTCCTGAAGCGTGCGCGCATTGGTTACTTATCAATCGGTTAACCCTGCAAGCAGGCACTACCGGGACGCGACTCGACAGCGCCTCAAGGCAACCTGTCGAAATAGATCAATGTGTATTCCTTCAATTCGTTGCGGATCATTTGCCGATAAGGCGCATACCCCTGCGCCGAATAGCGAAAGGCTCCGCCATCGATGGCAATCGTCATCAGCGCTTGCGGGCTTTTGAACCATGATCCCGCCGTCTCTTCGGTGTGCATTTGCACGCCACAGATCATCACATCGATAAACCCTGCCGCGTCCTTGCGACACGGGACGACCTGCATGCTTTCACTGCGCCCGAACGTGAACCAGCCGTCGAAAAAGGACTGCGCATGAGGGCTGTCCAGCATGGTTTGCAGCGCCGTGCGGGCAAGCACGGATAACGCCTGATGCCCTGTGGCTTCAATGACATTGCCCATTACATGGTGCAGCTCGCGCGAATCGCTGATGGAGCGGACTTCATGGGGCAAGGCGCCGCTGAGGGTAAACCCGCTTTTGTACAAACCCGCCTGATACGTGTTGATCCAGCGCCTCCAGGCTCGATTACGGTCATGTTTCTTATTCGCCAGGCTTTGCGAATAGCGCAGGCAATCGAGGATATCCCTGCGTTCCTGCTGCGAGGTGTCCTCAGAGAACGACACCAGGTCGTTACCGCTCAGCAAGACACCTGCTTGCCCATCAGACCTGATCGACACCCTCGGGTACCTCACAGGGAATTGGCACAATCAACGAACCCTGCTTGCCATTGAGAAAGTCACGGATGCCTTGGCGTACCGGCTGATACTTGCCTGCGTCCCATACGCGCCGGGAAAAACGCGCCTCGATATCGCCCACCGTGTGATGACCGGTAAATGTCTGCGCAAACGGATGTTCCGCAAGAGGCTGCCGGGTGGAGAAAGTCACGAACAACGAGGCCAACTGCGCCGGCGCTTCAAGCACGCTGAACTGCACGGCAAAGGTTGAAGTACCCGGCCCATCGTCCGGCACTTTCAGCGCCTGTTGATGCCACTGCAAGGCGAGCGGATCGGTGCTCGCCAACCCGGCCATGCGTTTGAACAACTGCCTTGTTTGCCCGGCGTCCGGCGGCGACAGTCGCGTCAGCAAACAGGCCTCAATCAGTGCCTCAAGGCTGACACCCGCATCGGCGCCTGGCTGCTCCTTATGGTCATGGCTCTCGGTGATTGTCCACTGCGCACGCAACATGCAGTCTTCATAGTGTTTCAACCATCCATTGGGCGACTTGAACTTGTCGACATCGCCACACTTGAAGTCGGCGTACAGTTGCGAGCACAGCAGGATGTCCTGAATATCGACAGCCTCTTCAGAACACCCCTGCGTTTCCATTAACAACAGATGACCCGCCACCAACTGACCGCTTGCACATTCCATGGTATCGACTCCCGATAAAAACCCGCGAAACACTCGGGCCATCGAATGCATGGCCCGAGCACTCAAGGCATTACTGCCTTGGCAAGCCAGCAAAGAAGTCTTCGGCATTACCCTTGATGTAGTCACGCATCATTTGCTTGTTGTCATTATGGCAATCAAGATCAAAGTTAACGCCGGCCACCATCTCGCGGATATTCAGGCTGGACACCGAACACTCCCAGAACAGTGCGCTGCCCGTGTCCTGAGAGAACTCGACTTCCATCGCCAGCAGATAGGTCACGGGAGTGCCCGCACTTGACTCCAGGCAGGGCATGATCCGGAAACTTGAGGTCGCCCCTTTCTTGCTGTTTTTTTCAAACAGTTTGATCAGTGAGTTTTCGCCTTGCAGCTTGTCCAGCGTCAGGCTCAAGAGCTGGAGCAGCGCCGCCTTGTTAGGGCCGGCGACTGCAGCGATGAGGTCAATCACCAGCGCATCCATGGTCAGTGATACATCGCTGGTCGAAAGTTTGGTGAAGTGCCGGCCGCCCAGGCCAAGCCAGCCGCCGTGGAACATGGCTTCTTCATAATGTTGCAGCCATGCGATACGGTCTGGATTTCCGTTGTCCTGGGCGCGGGCAGCCGCCTCGGCGAACTTCATACTCAGCAAGACGGCCTTGCGGTTTTCCGGGCTGACGCCATCGGCAAAGGCGATGACCAGCGCTTCATCCTTGCAGACTTCAGCCAGGCTATTGGTTGCAACAGCGGGTTGCGACACGTCGGTCAATGCCATTGCCTGCGGCATCGAGGCATCAACAACATCACGTTGCTCAAGAGCCGGCAAGCCTTGAAAGTAAACAGCCGATTCTTTTGGAGTGGGGGAAATATCGTATGCCTTGGTATTCATCATGCATTCCTTGCAACATTATTCAGGTGGACGGCTCTTCTGGCCGCCGCTGAAAACTAGCCGCCCACCTTTTATGCAACAAGGCATAACAAGTAACAATTCATATCGTAATTCGGCCCCCTCAATAAAAACCCACTTCCAACTACAACCCGCCACGCCTACTGTTTATTACACCGGCAGCACTTTCGCACACAGGTAGTGCCTCAGGCACTTCATGCACAAGTCCATAATTACCGTTACAAATTCCATAAATCGATAAAGCGTTACTGTTATGTCCGACTGAAACAGGACACAGGTCACACACGTACCGTAAGAACAGTCCTACAAACCCTCGTCACTGCTTTTAGTGACGTGCCATTGACGAGGGTTTGTAGACACACTTTAGTTGGCCGTACGCTCAGGCTTTGCACCATACCAGCGCGGCGTATACACCCATTGCCCGCCATCACTGCGCGGGAAGGTACAGGTGGTGGACGAGCCGATCAGCACCATGGTGCGCATGTCGACCTGTTCGGGGGTCAGCTCGCCGAGGGTGATGATGCGCAAGGTCTGCCCCGGCCGGCCGATGTCGCGGCCCAGGGTCACGGGCGTTTCGGGCGTGCGGTGCTTGCGCACGATTTCCAGGGCACGGCCCAGTTGCCACGGCCGCGAGCGCGAGATGGGATTGTAGAAGGCCAGTGCCAGATCGGCCTGTGCAGCCAGCGCCAGGCGCTGCTCGATGACGGCCCACGGCTTGAGGTTGTCCGACAGCGACATGACACAGAAATCATGCCCCAGCGGCGCGCCGGCCTGGGCGGCGGTGGCCAGGCTGGCCGACACGCCAGGCAGGATTTCCAGCTCTACCGCTCGCCAGTCGGCGCGTGCCGCATCGTCGACCACTTCGTGCAGGGCTTCGAGCACCGCGGCGGCCATGGCGAAGACGCCGGGATCGCCCGACGACACCACCACCACCGAACGGCCTTGCGCGGCCAGTTCGAAGGCGTGCCGGGAGCGCTGCATTTCTTCGCGGTTATCGGTGCAGTGCAGCACCTGGTCGTCACGAAAGGGGCCGGCCATGCGCACATAGGTTTCATAGCCCAGCACATCGGTGGCGCGGGCCAGTTCGGCCTTGACCGCCGGCACCATCAGCTCGGCAGCACCCGGCCCGAGACCGATGACCGCCAGACGGCCACGGCCCTGGCCGATACGCTGCACAGCCAGCGGCCGTTCAGCGACGCCAATGCTCAGCGCTGTGTTTGCCACGGGCACGCTGTGCAGCGCCACGCCGACCTGCGCCAGGCGCCCGGTCGTTGAAGCCGCTGCGATATAACGCACCGGCACCTGCAATTCGGCGGCCGCCCGATGCAGCAGCGGGTTGGCCATCTGCGTGGTATCGGCCAGCAGGCACGCCAGCGCCGGGGCGGCGATGCCCGCGCCATTCAGGGCGGCACGGACCTCGTCGGCCAGTTGCTCACCCACCTGTTCGACCGCCACCAGCACATTGCGCGGGTAAATCAGCAGTTCATCGGCAGCTGCGTCCCGCTCGAGATGGCTGACATACAGGGTGCGCCCGGCCTCTGCACCCTGAGGCAATTGCGCGTCGCTCAGCCACGGTGCCGCCCCTTCGACCCGCAGCGTTTCACCGGCCAGCAAATCGGAGACAAAACGCTTGCCCTGTTCCAGATCCGCCAGTGCATAACCCGCCGGTGGGTTGAGCAGACAGGTGCCGAAACGCAGCTCGCCACTGGTGGTGATCGCCGGCTGTACCGCCAGCGCCGCAGCGATGTCGCGGGCCAGGACGTTGACCCCGGCCAGGCCACCGAGCAGCGGCACCACGGCGCTGCCGTCCTCGGCCACGGCCAGCACCGGCGGCTCGGCGCCCTTTTCCAGCAACAGCGGCGCCAACGTACGAATCACGATGCCCGCCGCGCACAGGGCCACGATGGGCGTGTTCTGTTGATAAAGCTCACGCACGCTGGCGCCGAACTCGCTGTACAGCCGGTCGGCGTCCTGCACGCGGCCGCTCAGGCCATGAATCAGTGCGCCGGGAAACGCCTGCTGGATACGCCGCGCGGTGGCGAGACTGCCATTGCCGAGGATGACAATGGCCGGAACGTTCTGGGCCATCAGCCTTGCCACCTTTCGCCGGGCACGATAATCAGCGAGAAATACGGCGAAGACATCGGGTCGACTTCATCGAGCGGCACGATCTTCTGGTTGGCCATGGTCGCGCGCTCGACATACAACGCCCGCCCGGCCAGCCCCAGCTCACCGAGTACCTGGCGCACCTTGGGAAAATTACGCCCCAGCTTCATGATCACTGCGGCATCGGTGTCGGCCAGCTTGCGCTTGAGTTCATCGGCCGGCAGCACACCGGAGAGTATCGACAGGCTCTGGTTGCGATACACCAGCGGCGCGCCCAGCACGGACGCGCCTCCGAGCATCGAGCAGACGCCTGGAATCACCTCGGCCACATAGCGCTCGGCCAGGCGGTCATGCAGGTACATATAAGAGCCATAGAAGAACGGGTCGCCTTCGCAGATCACTGCCACGTCGCGGCCGGCATCCAGATGCGCGGCCACCTCAAGGCTGGCCTGATCGTAGAAGTCGCTGATCACCTGTTCATAAGACAGCGGCGCCGGCAGCACCTCGGTGGTCACCGGATAAACCAGCGGCAGCAACACCTGGGCGTCCTGCAGATGACCCTCGATGATGCCAAAGGCATTGCCTTTCTTGCCCTTGGCCACGAAATACGCCACCACCGGCGACTCGCGCAGCAAGCGCAAGGCTTTGACGGTGATCAGCTCCGGGTCGCCGGGGCCGACGCCCAGGCCAATCAGTTTGCCGCGCGCCTGCATCACTCGACCTCCGTGGCCAGTGCGTTGACCGCCGCCACCGCCATGGCGCTGCCACCGCGCCGGCCTTCGACGATCACGAACGGTACGCCACGGCTGTCGGCCGCCAGCATGGCCTTGGATTCGGCGGCGCCGACAAAGCCCACGGGGAAGCCGATGATCAGCGCCGGTTTCGGTGCGCCGGCATCGAGCATTTCAAGCAGATAAAACAGCGCGGTCGGCGCATTGCCGATCACCACCACGCTGCCTTCCAGGTGCGGGCGCCAGTGTTCCAGCGCCACGGCGGAACGGGTATTGCCCACCTCTTTGGCCAGCTCTGGCACGCCTTCGTCGTGCAGGGTGCAGATGATCGGGTTATTGGCCGGCAACCGCGAACGGGTGATGCCCTCGGAGACCATGCGTGCATCGCACAGAATCGGCGCGCCGGCCGCCAGCGCCTGGCGCCCGGCCGCGCCTGCACCTTCGGAGAAGCGCAAATGCTCGATCACATCGACCATGCCGCAGGCATGAATGACCCGCACAGCGAGCTTTTCCAGGTCGGCGGGAATGGTCTCCAGCCGCGCTTCGGCGCGGATGATCGCGAAGGAGTTACGGTAGATCTCCTGACCATCGCGGATGTAATCAATCATGCAGTGCAGCTCCTCGGTCGGCATTCAAAAATTCGCCGACTGCGTCAATAGTAAGGTGGCGGGCGCGCAGCACACCGAAACCGGTGTGCTGCGCATCACGCAGATAAAGATCGTAGCGGCCCGGCGCGACTGCCAGCAGGGTCATTGGCGCGATATGCGCACTGGCGCACGAACGGCGGCAACCCGTCAGGTGTACGGCGGCATGCACCGGCAGGTGTTCGGCCAGCGTCAGGGCATCGGCCTTGGTGTCGGCCAGGCCCTTGGCACAACCGGCGGAACCGGTGCAAGCCACCAGACGCGCCAGCGGTTGCTGCGCAGCGATGCTCAGGCCGAGCGCTTGCAAGGCGGCCAGTAACGGCGCGGCGCGCATCGCGGGCACATTGGGCAGCAGCAGGCTTTGCCAAGGGGTCAGGTGCAGGCTGGCGTCACCGTATTCGCCAGCCAATCGGGCAACCTGACGGAGCAAGCCGCTGTCCAGCCGTCCCAATGGCGGCGCGGCGCCCACGGCCACCCGATCGTCCTGCGCCTGTGGATAAATGCCCAGATGCCGGTACGCCAGCGCCGCTGGTCGTTGCCAGCCGGTGATGGCTGGATCGCGGCGCAGCGGGGTTTCAAGGCGCTGTGCCAGTTGCTCCAGAAACACCTCGACCGGGATGTTTTCCAGCACATGGCGCATGCGCGCCTGTTCGGGCCGGGCCAGATCGAGAAACAGCTCGAGCACAGCGATTACCAGCGCATGCCCATACGCCTGCGGCACCGCCGCCAATGGCCGGTGTTGCCCAGGACTTCCGGCCAGGCCGAAGCCCAGCCAGGTCTGGCCCTCAAGTGTCAGCGCCGACAACCACACGTCATGGTGATGTTCGAGCATCGCCAGCCCTTCGCCGCCATCGAGCGACACGGCGAACTTGGCCGACAGCTCGTGCAGGCGCGGCCGGTTCTCCAGCGAGGCCAGAATCTGCGCAGCCAATGGCCGGGTGTCACACAGCATCGCCGGATCAAGGCCGGCAGTGGGGCTGAGCATCAGGTTGCGCACATCGTCGCTGGCCGGGTTGGCCGGCCCAACGCCTGCGGCCATCAGTTCACCGACCAGTGCCTGGTGATCGCCATCGATGCCGCGAATCTGCAGGTTGGCACGGTTGGTCAGTTCGATGACGCCATGGGCATAACGCTCGGCAGCCGCCGCCACGGCCAATGCCTGCGCGCTGCCCAGCACGCCACCGGCCAGCTTGATCCGGCAGATGCCGCCATCGCGCGCCGCGACGATGCGCAGCAACCCCGGACAGGCCGAGGGACGAGGTGTCGCGATTGAAGGGCGAACGGACTGCGGCTCGTTCAAGGGGTCACCGATGCGAACGTGGGGGGCTGACAGGGGAATGCGGCCGACACATGGGGCGGACAGGCGCGGTATTATGCCTGCTTTGGCGGCAGGCATGAAAAACGCTCTGTCGGAAGTTCGCATCGAGGTTGTTATGGCTCCCTGGCTCACCGTGGTTGGAATTGGCGAAGACGGCTACAAAGGCTTGGGTCGCCAGGCCCGGCACGCCCTGCTCAATGCCCCTGAAGTGTTTGGCAGCACGCGCCAACTGGCGCTTTTGCCGCCGTGCATCCAGGCCGAGCGGCATGCCTGGCCCAGCCCGTTTTCGCTGAACGCGGTGCTGGAGCGACGCGGCCATCCGGTGTGCGTACTGGCCAGCGGCGACCCGATGCTGTTCGGCGTCGGCGTCAGCCTGTCGCGGCTGGTCGAGCTGGCCGAGATGACCGTGCTGTCGGCACCGTCCTCCTACTCGCTGGCGGCGGCGCGCATGGGCTGGGCCTTGCAGGACGTGGTCACCCTGTCGGTGGTCGCCCGGCCGCTGGCAGCGGTGAGCGCGCATTTGCACCACGGCCTGCGCCTGCTGGTGCTGAGCAACGACAGCTCAAGCCCCGCCGCACTGGCAAATTTACTGCGCGAGCGCGGCTTCGGGCCCAGCCATATGACGGTGCTGGAGCATCTGGGCGGCCCCGCCGAACGACGCCTCGACGGCCTGGCTTGCGACTGGGGCACGCCGGAGATTGCTGCACTGAACCTGGTCGCCATCGACTGCCGCGCCGAACCCGGCACCTTGCGCCCGAGCCCACTGGCCGGCCTGCCGGACCATGCCTACCAGCATGACGGTCAATTGACCAAGCGCGATGTACGGGCCATGACCCTGGCGCGCCTGGCGCCGGTGCCGGGCGAACTGCTGTGGGACGTCGGCGCCGGTTGCGGTTCGATCGGCATCGAATGGATGCGCGCCCACCCGACCTGTCGGGCGCTGGCCATCGAGGCTGACGAAGGCCGCCAGCAACTGATCGAACGCAACCGCGACAGCCTCGGCGTACCGGGCCTGCAACTGGTGCGCGGTACGGCGCCCGATGCACTGGCCGGTCTGGAAAGCCCGGATGCCATTTTCATCGGCGGCGGCGTGACCCGCCCCGGCGTGCTGGATGCCTGCTGGGAGCGCTTGCGCCCCGGCGGCCGACTGGTGGCCAACGCGGTCACCCTGCAAAGCGAAGCCACGTTGATGGCCTGGCGCGAACAGCATGGCGGCGAGTTGACCCGCTTGCAGGTCGCCCATGCCAAACCTCTTGGCGAGTTCGACACCTGGCGCCAGGCGCTGCCCATCACCCTGCTGGACCTGGTCAAACCCTGATGCGTGAAGAAACCGCCGAGCAACCCGCCCCCCTGCGCAGCGGCCTGACCACCGGCAGCTGCGCCACGGCCACCAGCCTGGCGGCGGCGCGCCTGCTGCTCAGCGGTCAGGCGTGCGATGCGGTCGAAATCGTCTTGCCCAAAGGCAAGCAGGTGCAGATGCGCCTGGAGTTCTGCCGCCTGCTCGACGATGGCGCCGAAGCATCAACGATCAAGGACGCCGGCGACGACCCGGATGTGACTCACGGCGCGCTGGTGTTTGCCCAGGTACGGTTGACCGGCGAGCCGGGCGTGCGTTTTCTCGCAGGCCCCGGCGTGGGCACTGTCACCCGCCCAGGCCTGGTGCTGGCGGTGGGCGAACCGGCGATCAACCCGGTGCCACGGCAGATGATGAGCCAGCACTTGCAGCGCCTCGCCGACGAGCACGGGCATACCGGCGGCTTTGAAGTGACCATTGGCGTCGAGGGCGGCGAAGCCCTGGCGCTGAAAACCATGAACCCGCGCCTGGGCATTCTTGGCGGGCTGTCGATTCTAGGCACCAGCGGCATCGTGCGGCCGTTTTCCTGCGCGGCCTACATCGCCTCGATCCAGCAAGGCATCGATGTCGCCACCACCAACGGCTATATGCACATCGCCGCCTGCACCGGCAACGCCAGCGAAGACACCATGCGCCGGGTCTATGGCATCCCGGACATCGCCCTGATCGAAATGGGCGACTTTGTCGGTGCGGTGCTCAAGCATCTGCGCAAGGTGCCTGTGGCCAAGTTGAGCCTGTGCGGCGGCTTCGGCAAGATCAGCAAACTGGCCGCCAAACACATGGACCTGCACAGCCGCCATTCCAGCATCGACCTGCCGCAACTGGCGCGCTGGGCCGCCGATGTCGGCGCCGATGCCGGGCTGCAACAACGCATCTGCGACGCCAACACCAGCCAGCAGGCCCTGGCCATGTGCAGCGCGGCCGGCGTGCCGCTCGGTGATACGGTATGCCGTCATGCGCTGGCGTTCGCCCGCAGCGTGGTGCCGGCCGGCATTGAGGTAGAAGTCTTTGCCATCGACCGTCAGGGCGGCATCGTCGGTCATGCCTTATAAGGAAGCTGTGATGAAACGCATTTTGCTGCTCGGCGGCGTGACCGAGGCCCTGGCTATCGCCCGCACCCTTGGGCCTGAACACATTTACAGCCTGGCCGGCGTCGGCCGGGTACCGACCGACCTGACCTGCCAGGTGCGCGTTGGCGGCTATGGCGGCGCCGAAGGGCTGGCGCGCTTTATCGGCGAACAGGGCATCGACCTGCTGCTGGACGCGACCCACCCGTATGCCGCGCAAATGAGCCACAACGCTGCCGCCGCCGCACGGCTCACCGGCGTGCCTTGCTGGGCCTTGCGCCGTCCGGCCTGGCATCCCGGGCCGGACGACGACTGGCGTGAAGTTGCGGACTGGGCCGGATTGATCGAGGCACTGGCGCCGTTTCGCCGGCCATTATTTACGCTGGGCCGTGAGCCGATGCAGCATCTGGATGAAATCCCGCCGCAGCAGTTCTGGACGCTGCGGGCGCTGGACAGCGCTCCGGGCAGCCCCTCGAGCAGTGAACGCTACGACGTGATCGCCGCACGCGGGCCGTTTCATCTGCAAGACGAGCGAGTGTTGTTTGAACAATGCAGCATTGATGTGTTGATCAGCAAGAACAGCGGCAGCCAGTCCACCGAACCCAAGCTGCAAGTGGCCAGAGAACGCGCAATACCGGTGCTGATCCTCAAGCGGCCCGAGCTGCCGCCGGTAGACCGGGAACTGGACAGCGTGGCGGCGGTGCTGGAGGCATTGAGCGTATAAGCGCCGCTGCCGGGTACTATCCGCAGGATCGCTTGCACTTTTGCCCACGCACCGGCGGCGCATGCCCGGCAAACGCTATCATCGCGCCTTTCTTCCCGCCCGACAGGACCTGCCCCGTGGCCTTACGCCTGACCGTGATTGACCAAACGCCGGTACACGGCGATCGCCCTGCACTGCTGGCGCCGCAGTCTTCGGTGGAACTGGCCATCGCCTGCGAGGGCTTTGGCTATCACCGTTACTGGCTGGCCGAACACCACGACAGCATTCAGTTCGCCGGCCCCGCGCCCGAGATTTTGCTCACCCGCGTGGCCAGCGCTACCCACACGATCCGGGTCGGCAGCGGCGGCGTCATGCTCAGCCACTACAGCCCGTTCAAGGTCGCCGAGACCTTTGCGCTGCTGGGCAGCCTGTTCCCCGGTCGCATCGACCTGGGCATTGGCCGGGCGCCCGGCGGCGGGCACCTCAGTTCACGGGCGCTGGCCTCGGGCGTGCCCGGCCACGGCGAAGACTTCGCCCGCCAGGCTGCCGACCTGTGCGGTTTTCTGCGTGGCACCCTGCCGGCCAACCACCCGTTCGCCGCCCTGCACTACCCGGTCGACGCGCAAACCCGGCCCTCGCTGTGGATGCTCGGTTCCAGCGGCGCCAGCGCCCACCTGGCCGGGCAACTGGGCATGGGCCTGGCACTGGCACGCTTCATCGCGCCCGAAACCTGTGACCCGGTGATCTTCGATCATCATGCTCAAGCCTTTACCGCCACAGGTAATGGTGCCCGACCACCGCGCCTGCTGGCCCTGGCGGTGATCTGTGCTGAAACCGACGAGCAGGCGCGCTTTATTGCCGGCACAGCGGCCTACCGCAAACTGACCAGCGGCCAACGCCCGCAACAACCGTTGCAGAGCCCTGAAGATGTTGCGCAGCGTTACCAGAAGATGTCACCGGGTGAGCAAGCCGGGTTCGACCAGACCCTGAGCAATATGGTGGTGGGGTCACCCGCGAGTTGTCGCCAACAGATCAGTGAACTGGCCGAGCGGTTTGGCTGTGAGGACATCGGGATTGTGACGGTGACATATGCGTTCGAGACGCGACTGGCGAGCTATCGGTTGCTGGCGCAGGGGTTGAGATAAGCGCAAGTGGGTTATTTCATCGCTTGAAGCCGCCCTTTTCTGACAGCCACTTCTCTTTCGCCCGTACGAATTTTCCGAGAAAATCGCCACCCCTTGCGTGTGGCATTCATCGATTCTAGGCTGCGTCAAAACAGCCCCGACAGGCGCTTGACAGCGTCCAGCCGGTGACCCCAAGGATCAGGATGACCCCGCCATGAGCAAAGTAATACCCCACCAACTCTCCCTTGAAGATTCCCTGGCACGCCTCTCCGATCTGCTGCGCTGCGCATCGGCCACCGCTCATGAAAGCGGCAGCAAGCTGAAGGGGACAAAACAAGGTCTGGCCCTGTCGACCCTGTACCTGATCGATATGGCCCGGGTTGAACTGAAGAATTCGTTACAGCGCCTGGAAGCTGCAGAGCCGCAATGATGCACTGCAACGCTGCGCTTTTTACTTCTCCTACCCGTTCAGGCTAAATGGCGCACTGATAACCGGCCACGGAGCCTGCCATGCTCAAAAAAGCCCTGCTACTGGCCGCACTGATGTTGCCTGCCATGTTCGCCCATGCCCATGAGTACAAGGCCGGCAGCCTGCTGATCGAGCACCCGTGGTCGATGCAACTGCCACCCAATGCGCCAGCCGTGGCGGCGTACTTCGTGATCGACAATAAAGGCAATGCCGACCGGTTGCTCAGTGTCGACAGCCCTGTCGCCGGTCGCGCCGAGTTGCACGAGCATGTGCATGTCGACGGCCTGATGAAGATGCGCCAGGTGCCGAGTGTCGAGGTGCCAGCCAATGGCCAGGTGCGTTTTGCCCCCATGGCCTACCATGTGATGCTGCTGGACCTCAAAGACCGCTCGCAACTGGTCGATGGCCAGCGTTTCGAGCTGGTTCTGCACTTTGAAAAAGCAGGCGCTGTGCCCGTACAGGTCATGGTACAAAAGCAGCCCCCTGAGCCTGGCCAGGAACCACAGCACAACCATTGAGTAAACGCCTGACGTGAGCGCCGTGCGGCCAAATCGCAAAGCCAAGGCTCAGCCTCGTAACCCGCGAGGCACCTGGCTGAGCCTGTTTGCCATGTTGATGATCTTTATCGGTCCACTGATTTCACAGTCGATGCCGATGGAGCATCACGCCGGTATGCCCATGCCCGCCGCGCAGCCTGTCGGCATGGCAATGCACGCTGATCACAGCCATCACGACAACGCTCATGCCGGGCATGCCACCGTAGCCGCCACCGACAGCACCGACAGCACCGACATGGATCACGCCCTGTGGGCCAAGTGCGGTTATTGCACCCTGCTGTTCGGTTGCCCCGCCCTGCCGCAAGTGCTGACGCTGGTGGCCGTCACCCCGCCCAAACCCTCCGACTTCTATGCCGCCCTGACCCGCGACGGGCATGCGCGCCATACCATATTCCTCAATGCCCTGAGCCGGGCGCCGCCGTTGTTGACGCTGTCTTGATCCGCTAACCCACGCAGCCACCAAGGCTGCGCGATCCTGACTGCTGGACGGAAAGAACCATGAAACATTCTCTCGCCCCCGGTGCGCGCATGCCCGGCGCTGCGCATTTGTCAGCCCTCGACCCTGAGGTCCTGTCATGAAAACCACCCAACCGTCGTTCTACAACCTGGCCTGGCGCTGGCACTTCTATGCCGGGCTGTTCGTCGCGCCGTTCATGATCCTGCTGGCCGTGACCGGGATCATTTACCTGTTCAAGCCGCAACTGGACAACCTGATGTACCGCGACCTGCTGCACGTCGAGGCCGGCCATCACCGCCACAGTGCCGACATGCTGCAACAGCATGTGCTGCTCGCCTGGCCGCAGGCCACGGTGAGCAAGTATTTCCCGCCGCTGGATGCCGAGGGCAGCGCGCAGTTCGTGATCCGCGATCAGGGCCGCGAACTGAACGTGTTCATCGACCCGTACAACGGCACGCTGCTGGGCAGCCAGGACGCGCAAAACAACCTGCAAGCCATCGCCCGCGCCCTGCACGGCGAGCTGATGATCGGCACGGTCGGCGACCGGCTGATCGAGCTGGCCGCCGGCTGGGGAATCATGCTGGTGATTTCGGGGCTATACCTGTGGTGGCCGCGCGGCAGCCAGAATCAAAAGGCAGCAGCCGGCGTGCTCTGGCCACGGCTGTCGCGGCGCGGCCGGGCGCTGTGGCGCGACCTGCATGCGGTCACCGGTTTCTGGGGTTCGCTGCTGTTGCTGTTCATGCTGCTCAGCGGCATGACCTGGACCGGCTTCTGGGGCAAGCAATACGCCGACTTGTGGAACACCTTTCCGGCGGCCATGTGGAATGAAGTGCCGCGCTCGACACAACTGGCCGGCACGCTCAACACCGCCAGCGCGCAAACCGTGCCCTGGGCGCTGGAAAACACCCCGCTGCCGCAGTCCTCGGGCGAACATGCCGAGCACATGCACCAGCATGGACCGTCGAGCGGACCGGCGGCGCCCACCGTCACGCTGCAACAAGTGGTCGATATCGCCACCCGATACGGCACCGAACCGGGCTATAGCATTACCGCACCGAAAACCGCCGAAGGCGTGTTTACCGTCTCGGTGTTCGCCGACGACCCGCGCAACGACGCCACGTTGCACATCGATCAATACAGCGGCAAGGTGCTGGCCGATGTCGGCTGGGAGCATTACAGCCTGGTGTCCAAGGCCACCGAGATGAGCGTGATGCTGCACGAAGGCAAGTTTTTCGGCTGGCTCAACCAGCTGTTGATGCTGCTGGTGTGCCTGATGATTCTGCTCGGCTCGGTCAGCGGCCTGGTGATCTGGTGGAAGCGCCGGCCGGAGGGTGGATTAGGCGTGCCGCCACTGCGCCATGACTTGCCACGCTGGAAAACCGCGATGGTGATCATGCTCGGTCTGGCGATTATCTTTCCACTGGTCGGCGCCTCGCTGATCGCTGTATGGGTATTTGATCGAATAGTACTTTCACGCTTTGCCAAATCGGCGGCGGCAGCTTAAATTGCAGCAACGGGGCCTGAAGCCGACGAGCGGTTTTGTGATGAATTCCTCACTCGATACGTTTCAGGCCCCGTCCCTCCCCGGCGTTTCCCTTCCCTGATCGTGCGCTGCAGCCTTTGCGGCTAAATCCTGTGCCTGCCTGCACCATTTGCGCTCACTGCACCGCCTTGCGACGTGCAATGGGGCCTTTGTGGTGCGACCGGTCAGACCAGAGCGCTCTACTGCACGCCTTCGCACAGACTTTTCTGATTGGGCACAGCCTTTGCTAGCAACCGAAGCAGGCAAAAGATTCGCCCTCGATAATTCGAAAAACGGAGCCGTCCCAATGAAGCGTCGCAGTCTGATCAAAGCGTTTACCCTGTCCGCCTCCATCGCCGCAATGGGCATGAGCTGGACTCTCCAGGCCGCCGAGACCATCAAGGTCGGCATTCTGCATTCGCTGTCGGGGACCATGGCGATTTCCGAAACCTCGCTCAAGGACATGGCCTTGATGACTATCGAGGAAATCAATGCCAAGGGCGGCGTCAATGGCAAGCAACTGGAGCCGGTGATCGTCGATCCTGCGTCCAACTGGCCGCTGTTCGCGGAAAAAAGCCGTCAGTTGCTGACCCAGGACAAGGTCGACGTGGTGTTCGGCTGCTGGACGTCGGTGTCGCGTAAATCGGTGTTGCCGGTGTTCGAAGAACTCAACGGCCTGCTGTTCTACCCGGTTCAGTACGAAGGCGAAGAGATGTCGCCGAACGTTTTCTACACCGGCGCGGCGCCTAACCAGCAGGCGATTCCGGCGGTCGAGTACCTGATGAGCGAAGACGGCGGTGCAGCCAAGCGCTACTTCCTGCTGGGCACCGACTATGTCTACCCGCGCACCACCAACAAGATTCTGCGCGCCTTCCTGCACTCCAAAGGGGTGAAGGACAGCGACATCGAAGAGGTCTACACCCCGTTCGGCCACAGCGATTACCAGACCATCGTCGCCAACATCAAGAAGTTCTCTGCGGGCGGCAAGACGGCGGTCATCTCCACCGTCAACGGCGACTCCAACGTGCCGTTCTACAAAGAGCTGGCCAACCAGGGGCTGAAAGCTACCGACGTACCGGTTGTAGCCTTCTCGGTGGGCGAAGAAGAACTGCGCGGCATCGACACCAAGCCATTGGTCGGTCACCTGGCGGCCTGGAACTACTTCCAGTCGGTCGAGAACCCGGTCAACAAGAAGTTCGTGGCCGACTGGCAAGCCTACGCCAAGAAGAAAAACCTGCCGGGCGCCGACAAGGCCGTGACCAACGACCCGATGGAAGCCACCTACGTGGGCATCCATATGTGGGCGCAAGCGGTCGAGAAAGCCAAGTCGACCGACGTCGACAAAGTGCGTGAAGCCATGGCCGGCCAGACCTTCGCCGCACCGTCGGGCTTCACCCTGACCATGGACAAGACCAACCACCACCTGCACAAGCCAGTGATGATCGGCGAAGTCGAGGACAACGGTCAGTTCAACGTCGTATGGCAGACCAAAGAGCCGATCCGCGCCCAGCCGTGGAGCCCATACATTCCGGGTAACGACAAGAAGCCGGACCATGCGGTGAAGAGCAACTAAGCGGACAGATAGCTCAATGCACTCCTGTGGGAGGCAGCTCTGCTGGCGACTGTCAGTGCCAGCCGACGAAGATGCGTCGGCTGTAACACCGCTATCGCGAGCCGAGCTCCCTCCCACAAAGGAGATACGCCGATCAGATCGCCGCAACACAGGCCACTCGCCATGCCCACTATTGTTTACCGCTTGATCCTGATGTTTACCCTGCTGCTGCCCATGGCGGCTCAGGCCGACGACGCCAGCGATTTCGTTGCCGCCGGCTCCTCCGAGCAGGCCACATTGCTGGAAAGCTGGGCGGCCAGACCGCTGCCTGAGCGCGTAGCCTTGCTCGAAGCGCTGCGCGATGGACGCGAGATCCAGATCAGTAATGAAGAACCGCGCAAACTGCGCCTGAATAACCGTCTGCGCGGCCTGGTCGAGACCGCGCTGGCCAGCCATCAGTTGTTGGCCAGCGACCCCGGCGTACGCCTGGCCGCCGCGCAGCACCTGCAACGCAACGCCCGCCCCGCGCAGCTTGAGGTCCTCAGCCAGCGCGTGGCCAGTGAAACCGACAGCAACGTCCACGATGCACTGACCCTGGCGCTGGCCAACCTGCAACTGACCGACAGCAGCCCGACCGTGCGTCTGGCCGCTGTGCGCCTGCTCGGTGAAACCGGCGACCCGCTGGCCCGCACGCGCCTCGAAGCCCTGCTTGAACCCGGCGTCGAGCCGGACGCCAGCGTGCGCATTGCCGCGCAAACCAGCCTGGCGCAGGTCAAGCGCAAGCTGATGGTGGGCGAAGTCCTGGGCCAGGCCTTCACCGGCCTGTCGCTGGGCTCGATCCTGCTGCTGGCAGCCCTGGGCCTGGCGATCACCTTCGGCCTGCTCGGGGTGATCAACATGGCCCACGGCGAGATGCTGATGATCGGCGCCTACACCACCTACATGGTGCAAGTGCTGATGCAGCGTTACGTCCCGGATGTGCTGGCGTATTACCCGCTGGTCGCGCTGCCGGTGGCGTTTTTCGTCACCGCCCTGATCGGCATGGCGCTGGAACGCACCGTGATCCGCCATTTGTATGGCCGCCCGCTGGAAACCCTGCTTGCCACCTGGGGCATCAGCCTGATGCTGATCCAGGCCGTGCGCCTGATCTTCGGCGCGCAGAACGTCGAGGTCGCCAATCCGGGCTGGCTGTCCGGCGGTTTTCAAGTGCTACCCAATCTGGTGCTGCCGTACAACCGCATCGCGATTATCGTCTTCGCCCTGCTGGTCGTGGCGCTCACCTGGGCGCTGCTGAACAAGACCCGCCTTGGCCTGAACGTGCGTGCCGTGACCCAGAACCGCAACATGGCCGCCTGCTGCGGCGTGCCGACCGGGCGTATCGACATGATGGCCTTCGGGCTGGGCTCGGGCATCGCAGGCCTGGGTGGCGTGGCCCTCAGCCAGATCGGCAACGTCGGGCCTGACCTGGGCCAGAGCTACATCATCGACTCGTTCCTGGTGGTGGTGCTCGGCGGCGTCGGACAACTGGCCGGTAGCGTGCTGGCAGCCTTCGGGCTGGGCATCGCCAACAAGATTCTCGAGCCGCAGATCGGCGCCGTACTGGGCAAGATTCTGATCCTGGGGCTGATCATTCTGTTTATCCAGAAGCGCCCGCAAGGCCTCTTCGCACTGAAAGGACGGGTGATCGACTGATGAGCCAGCCACTACTACTGACTGCAACGCAAAAAGCAGGCCCGCGAGTGACCTTGGCGGTTGGCATCATTGTTTTAGCCATCCTGATTGCCATGCCGCTGCTGTCCTTGCTGCCCGCCGACAACCCGCTGCAGGTATCGGCCTACACCCTGACCCTGGTCGGCAAGATCCTCTGCTACGCCATTGTCGCCCTGGCACTGGACCTGGTGTGGGGCTACGCCGGGCTGCTGTCGCTGGGCCACGGGCTGTTCTTTGCCTTGGGCGGCTATGCGATGGGCATGTACCTGATGCGCGAAGCCGCCGGCGACGGTCTGCCGGCGTTCATGACCTTTCTGTCGTGGACCGAGCTGCCGTGGTACTGGGCCGGCACCGACAACTTCCTCTGGGCCATGTGCCTGGTGGTGCTGGCGCCCGGCTTGCTGGCGCTGGTGTTCGGCTTTTTCGCCTTCCGCTCGCGGATCAAGGGCGTGTATTTCTCGATCATGACCCAGGCGCTGACCTTCGCCGCCATGCTGCTGTTTTTCCGCAACGAAACCGGTTTTGGCGGCAATAACGGCTTCACCAACTTCCGCAGCATTCTGGGCTTTTCGATCAGCAGCCAGGGCACCCGCGCCGTGCTGTTTCTGGCCACGGTGCTGTTGCTGGTGGCCAGCCTGTACCTGGGCTGGCGCCTGGCGCAGAGCAAGTTCGGCCGGGTGCTGACCGCGCTACGCGATGCGGAAAACCGCCTGATGTTCTGCGGCTACGACCCGCGCGGCTTCAAGCTGTTCGTCTGGGTGCTGAGCGCGGTGCTGTGCGGTCTGGCCGGGGCGTTGTATGTGCCGCAGGTCGGCATCATCAACCCCAGCGAGATGTCGCCGACCAACTCCATCGAAGCCGCCGTGTGGGTCGCCCTCGGCGGGCGCGGCACACTGATCGGCCCGCTGCTCGGTGCCGGCGTGGTCAACGGCATGAAGAGCTGGTTCACCGTGGCCTTCCCCGAATACTGGCTGTTCTTCCTCGGCGCGCTGTTCATCGTCGTGACCCTGTACCTGCCCAAGGGCGTGATCGGCCTGCTGAAGAAAAGGAGCGAATCATGATAGCCCCGACGCCATCACCGGCTTTCATGCTGGAACCGGTCCTGGACCCCAACAGCGACGCCGGCACCAGCCGCGATGCACTCGGCCTTGGGCGCAGCGCCGGCAAGGGCCTGAACACCCGCCACGGCACGATCCTGACGCTGGAAGACATCAGCGTCAGCTTCGACGGCTTCAAGGCGCTGAATAACCTCAACCTGTACATCGGCGTCGGTGAACTGCGCTGCATCATCGGCCCCAACGGCGCGGGCAAGACCACGCTGATGGACGTCATCACCGGCAAGACCCGGCCGAGCCACGGCGAAGCCTGGTTCGGCGAAACCCTCGACCTGACGCGCCTGAGCGAAGTGCAGATTGCCCAGTCGGGCATTGGCCGCAAGTTCCAGAAGCCCACGGTGTTCGAGGCGCTGAGCGTGTTCGAAAACCTGGAGCTGGCGCTCAAGACCGACAAATCGGTGTGGGCCAGCCTGCGGGCAAAGCTCAATGGCGAGCAGCAGACACGCATCGATGAAGTGCTGGACACCATCCGCCTGAACGCCTCGCGCGATCGACCGGCAGGTTTGCTGTCGCACGGCCAGAAGCAGTTTCTGGAAATCGGCATGCTGCTGGTCCAGGACCCGCAGCTGCTGTTGCTCGACGAACCGGTGGCGGGCATGACCGATGCCGAGACCGAGTTCACCGCCGAGCTGTTCAAGGGCCTGGCCGGCAAGCACTCGCTGATGGTGGTCGAGCACGACATGGGCTTTGTCGGCTCGATTGCCGACCATGTGACCGTACTGCATCAGGGCAGCGTGCTGGCCGAGGGTTCGCTGGCCGATGTCCAGGCTGATGAGCGCGTGATCGAAGTTTATCTGGGCCGTTAAAGCAGCGGCCCCCTGTAGGAGCGGGGGGGGGGGGGGGGGGGGGGGGGGGGGGGGGGGGGGGGGGGGGGGGGGGGGGTGGGGGGGGGGGGGGGGGGGGGGGTGGGGCGGGG